>JAFAYW010000081.1 GCA_019240125.1 Alphaproteobacteria bacterium | reverse complement strand
AATTCACGTCCTCCTCCAAGAGGAGGCCAGTATCATCGTCATACCTAAAGCACGACCGCCGCGTTTCAGTCTGACGATCAGGCCCGGTGCCGATTGGATCGCCAATTTTTTTGACCACCGCCTTTGTCAGACGTCCCAGAAACCAATGTGCTACATCGTCTGCATATTCGTTCGTTGTTTCAATCGAGGAGCCGTCCGCCAATGCGGCGGTGGAGCTCAAAAGGTTTCCGTGCCGATCAAGTATCCCTCCATTCGGATCGTATCTGAATGTATTCGTACTTCGGGAAATAACCTGACCATCGAGTTCGTAAGATGCGGATACAGATTTCCAGATCGTGCTTTGTCGAACCACTTGTCCCGTCAAACCGCTCGTCGCGGTGACATCAGGACGAACGCACGAGGTGACTGCTGGCAATTGGGTCTCGTTGAGATGTCCCTGCATGTCTCCTTCAACGACGTTCCAGCACGTCTCGTTTTCCGAAATCTTCCGCCCCCAAGCAAACGCCACCAGATTTCCGGGCTCACATAAATCCACTGGGAACCGATCTTTCGGATCAAGGCTCTCCAATGCTTTGGTAACCATGGATGTCAAAACATCGGTGTTCACGATACACGATGTCTCGACAGCTACGCTTGCTCGTGCCCGAGCGTCTTGCACCATTTCGCTTCGCGTTACGGTTTTACTAAATTCGTTGAGGCTTTCTCGCCACCCGAAGCCCAACGATCGAGATGCGTTTGCGTCTACTTCATACTTTCCGTAACGATAGTCGATCGCTACAGGTGGGTTCCCGTCAGCCTCGTCGACGATTGATTGACGTACCACATAGGCGGTTGGGACCGGCGCAACCTTCGGATAAGTATCCGGCGATTCTCGTTCATATGCACGCCAGCCGAGCGGGTTTGGGCGCACTCCTGCTCGCGACTGGTCGCAGTCAGCACCGCTGGGTGAATCTGAGCAGTCATATTCAAGCAGCGTTTCGTACGCCACAGTAGTCTTTATACCGTAACCATCCGTCACGGACGAAAGAACATCGGCGCGCCGTGCCCGATTAATATAAGCCTTCTGCGAGCCGGCAAACGAAGAGACGATATCTATAACCCCTTTACCCGTAACATTCAGTAACCGCACGCCCTGATCCACCCCATCTCCATCAATGAAGGTTATATCAGGTGGAACAACATCATCTTTGCGACTATTCCAATCATGTCCGTTGTTTAGCGCGAGTCCGCGTTTTGGCTGCCCGTTTTCGTTTGGACGAAGCCACAAAACGTCGAGATAACCGTCGCCTTTGGTATTCACCAGACGAAAGCCGGGATCGCCCTCCTTTGCTGAGATTGCGTCTGCCGGTATCTGCCAGTCGGGAGCATCGATCCAACCCAAGCCCGTTCCTGTCCACGTTTTAGACTTGCTTGGCGCACTGCCCTTCGTCATGACAATATCGGGCAAGCCATCGCCATTAATGTCGATCATCTGAACCAAAGTCGTTGAATCGCGGTACACTGCATCGAGCTGCGCATCCTGCGGCAGCCGGATACCACTATCGACCCATCGCGTACCGTCGTTTGTCCAAATGTCGTTTTGCCAACTGCCATCGACCGGATCTTGATAATAGGCCACTATGCACGGCAGGCCGCCGCCGGTAACATCAAGAAGCTGAATAAATAGGTCAATCGAGTGATCTTTGGCCGAAGAGTACTGTGTGACAAACGGAATTGGCGGCAGGTAACCTGCGCCCGCATTTGCCCAAGCATTGCCGTCGAATACGAAGGCGCTCCTGTTCAGAGGGCGCACGGTTGGAGGGCAAAAGGGATTGGGGGAGGGTGCGCCGCATGCTGTTGCACCATCTCGGAAACTTTTCAAGACACCAACTTGGTGAGCATCAAACTTCGCGAACCGGACCCCCATATCTCCCACGCCAGAAGCGGCTAACGGGAAAACACCCGGAGGCGGCATATATTTTCCGAATTTGTCCGAGTCCGAGGTCGCGTCCACCCATTTACGTCTATTCCCGGCGCCGCTTTCATCTCTTTTGTTAAAATAGATTTTGGTGACCAGGTTCCCCGCCTTGTCCTGGTAACTATAGATCATATCTGCATATCCGTCGCCATCCAAGTCGACGAACTGAACCGGGTTTCCGGTGATCTCGGCACCTGTAAAAGGTATTGGCGGGCAGAGTCCGTCTTTGAGAGGGACATCGGTTTTTGATGTGTCGAAGCTATCGTTGGAGTCCGTGCATTCCGCTCCTTCCTCAACCCACCCATGACCCATATTTCTATACGCTCCAGTCTCTAAGTAAGTTTTCCCGTTTTTTGTTACGAGGCGGCTGTAAATCGCATCCGGCAGACCTGTGCCATGAAGATCGACGAAGCGTACCCCGGTATCGAGTTTGTCTTTGGTCGCAAATTGTATGGGTGGCGCGAACGACGTCTGCGGCACAAAACCACTGCCATCGTTGGTATAGAATTGTCCGAATTGGCGGTTTCGACCTTCGTCTGTCGAACTCGTTACACGCTGATCGTTAAGTATTGCGATATCGTCGCCACCCTGACCAACAATCGGACCAACGAAGGAGAACACCGGATTACGAGGATCGAGGCTGCTCAACGAAGCCGTCGGGACGAATTGGGATGCTGGGTGCCAGCGCGCCGAATCCTGGGTGAATGCAAAAGCGATCGATGTTCCGTCCGGCAACAGAGTGCTCGCCACGATACCGTCGTACCCCTTGTTCTCGAGGTTCGCCACTATCGCCTTAGACGGTCTTCCGCTTGCGTCGACCAAGTCAAACGGGGGTGTCTTGTCGTCAATGCTCTTCCATCCTGTCGTCCTGGACGGGTCGGGAACAACCGCAAGATGCGTGTTCGTCTTGGCCGAAGCTACGATGAGACCGGTGCACTTGGACGAAGGGCCATCAAACCGGACCTCGCGGACGGCCTCTGGGTCGGTGTCAGGCGGAAAAGGCGGAGCCCGATTGGCTTCCGCATCGGCATCTTCTCTCCACCCCGCGGCCGTGTACCGGAAAATCTTCCAACCTAAGGAGCCGTCCGCATTCTTCCCCGGACCAACAAGTGCAGGCGGGTCTCCCGAGCAGTCTAGATCGACGAGGTGGGTTCGGCTATCGAGAGGGATCGTTGGAAGAGGACCGCCTTGCGGTAACCATCCCAAGTTTGCGCCTGGCCCGGCATTTTTCAAAAATCCTCGTTGGTCCCCGGATTCGTAGATTAAATCCGGGCCGGCGCCCCCAGTCCATTTTCCGAACCGATAGTTCGCGACAACCTTTCCATCCTGACTGACAATGAAGGGCAGATTGTACTCAGGGTGGGCCTCATATTGTTGCGCTCCGGGCAGGTAAGCAGACCTACTCGGTTGCTTCGCGCGGACATCACTTTGCATGATCGCCGCTCTACCTGACCCGTCAACATCGGCCGTGATGACGCCCAAATCAGAGCCGTCTTCATCCACAAACGAGACGGGCGGTGCAAAGCCTGTCACTTGGCCGTTTTGGGGATCGGTTTTTCCGTCGTCTATCCACGGTTGACTGCCGGCCTTCCACGATCCCGATCCTGCATTTTTAAATGCAAACGCGACGTTTTTCCCGTTAATTTGCGCTGCGAACAGCAGGTCCAGTCCGCCGGTTGAGGCTGGGTCCACATGCGCGAACCGATATCCTTGTGCAATATGATCGATGTTAGCCAGCGTTAGTCCCAGCGGCAGAAAATCAGCGGCTAGGTCCCAGCCTGGGCTCGGAGTAGTATAGGTAAATGCTGTGGGAGAAATTTCGATAGCATCGTCTGCTCCAAACATATGAACTTTTGTGAGGACAAGCCGATTGGCTGTCTCCGTTGGCTCGTAGTGTAGGTGATAATGAGAGACCTGGTGGACACGCGTGTCAGTCGCCAACGTGGCCGCGCCGCAGTCGAATGGATACGAAATAGTCGCGTCTGATACACAGGAATAGATATCCGAAAGTGTCTTCTCTTTTCGCAATAGGCCGCCAGAAACATAAGCATCGAGCGGCCGCGGTGCGTCCTGGTACTGGAATGTAACACTCGCGAAGGGGTCACGGTCCACCGTAATGACCGCCGCGTCGTCTATTGAGCCATGACCTGTGTATATAATTTCATCGATATTGTAATCACCGTTGCCGTTCTGCTTATAGTGAAAAGCAATGAAATTTCCAGCGGTGTCAATCGCGACACTTTCTGCAAACAAGAGAGCGTGATCCTTTGTGCTATCACCTGCTTTGTCTCGGTGGATAAGAATAGTAGCGTCGTACCTCACAGGGTCCGGTGACGAGGTTGTTGCATTACCTGGATTACCGAAGACGAGCGTGAGGCCGCCCTTTGTCCTGACCCGAAAGTATGAACGTTCCAGGCTGGGGCCGTATCGTACAACTTCAGAGTAGTCGTCGTTTACTTTCCGATAGTAGGTTGCTCCGGGAGCATGACCGGGCGGCGCTGGGACTTCGACGAGTCTCTGCCCGTCAATATAAAGTGCGTCGTTATCGTCGAAATTTATGCCTGCGGGTCTGCCGTCAACGAATGCATCCTTCGGTCCTCGCGTAATCGCCGAGATCCCACTAATAGACCAGCCGGCACCAACTGGGCCACTCAATGTCTGACTGTCGTAATCTAATTGAATTTTGGGCTGTGTTCCGGCCGCTCCAGGTCCGATTTTTATCGGAATGGAGTAGTTGCTACTGCCGGAAAGCGAGACACCGAAGGTGCCGGGAATCGCGCCAATGGCGATATCTGCTGACGACGATCGCGACGCGATCACGGTGGCGACTGCCAGAACACAGAAAATTGCTGCCCGCCCCCACATGTCCGTCTCCAAGCGGCCGACCGTCGCGCGTAAATTGTTCCTTACGCCAATCCATGATGCAACCGAAAGTTACGGATAAACGAGTACGACCAGCAGCCGCCCGTGGAGCGAGCTCGGCATCCAAGTCGTCGTCAACTAATTTCGTTTCTAGCATTGGGTCACAACCGCGACGCCGTGAGCCACAATCTTCCGTAGCTTGGCAGCCACCTTCTCCGGACGGAAATCCCGCGCGACCCTAGCGCCTATGCACGCCCGTTGTCCGCCAGCCATAGGGAGCGGTGCAGCGGTGCGAGGCTGCTTCCGTCAAGCCGATATGGATGGGCGCCTCATCGAGCTCGACGCGTCCTGCGCTCGAATTCCAAGTAGACCGATAGTCGGGCGGGTACACTGGCTCAGTGACACGGTTAATTAAATCGAGGTCATCGGGTCGATGACCTTTTGTTCGGAACTAGTGGCACCACATCTAACAAATTGCCTTGATTTACTTTAAGAGGCGACGCCAATGGTTGCGCATGTATTCTTTGATAATTCGAATGTCATTTGGGGAGCACGATACGCTTGTTAGGATTTAGAACCGCACGTTTATGAATATGCTGTACGCTTGCATTTCAACAATCTCTTCAACTTGATCGAGAACAATCGAGAGATCGAGACCAAGATTCTAGCCGGTTCAGTACCGCCCGTCTTGCGACGCCCTGTGGGCTTATGCCGAGCAGCACGGCTATACAACGGATTTGCTTCGCAAGGTCGAACGCGAAGACGGCAGCTTCGGCGAGCAAGGCGTTGACGAGGTGCTGCACCTCAAGATCGCAAATGTTCTGCTTGACCATCCTAAGGTACCATTATCATCGCGACCGGAGACGGCAAGGTCTCGAAGTTCGGGACAGGCTTTATCACCCAAATTGATCGAGCCTTGGCGCGCGACTGGAATGTAGAACTCTGGACCTGATCACAGGTTTGCCATCATAAATATCGCGATTACGATGATGATTTATCGAAGCATTTTCATCTGAACCTGCTCGACTTCCACTATTATGAGGTCACTTTTTGCGCGGTGGAGAATATTACCGCGACCTGCCGAACGGCGTCCGCCAACACATCTCTGTCGCCACCCGTCCCGCGCGTAACGCCAACCGCTAAGCTTTGAAAACCGTGGTCGTTTGCAGTGCGGCCCAAAGCGAGCTGCTGTACCAGCAATGGTTGCCGGCGCGCGTATCGCTCGCCGGTGCCGCTTCCCGCGACGACCGCAACTCGGTGCACGGCGCTCTTGATGACTTGATGACGCGCCAGGCAGTCGTTCGGTCCGCCGACCAGTAGCGGCCGTACGTGGTGAGCGGGAGACGCCGCAGCATCGCGACTAGCGCCTGGTGCGCCGTGAACGCTAGGGGATCGCCCGCTACCCGTTGATGTTGCGCATGATTAAGGACGTTATCATGCGTAGACTTTCGCATGTAAATAGACTGGAACGCCTTGACTGTCGGATTGGCTACCGACCTGACTATTGCCGATACCGCAAAGACACTATGGATCGGGAGCGCGGCCCTTTACTGAGGACCTTAGAAATATAGGCCTCGGGGCCAATTCACCACCTCAGGGGCTAATCCTTTTGCGCCAAGCCAAACCCTTTACTTAAACTGCAGGCTTGATAATGTACAAATACCAATAATCGCTTTGCTACTAGAGGCAAACAAACAATGGAGGCTGCCGCTCCCGCTCTAATAGACGCGACCGTTAGCTACTTGAAGACCAGCAAACCGGACATATGGTCGCGGATAAAAGTTAGCGAATCAAATGACGCTTGGTCCGAAGATATATCCTCAAAACTTCTTACAATAACTCACGCGCTGTATCCAGATCTAACTCTGATTCAACTTTCAGCTTTAGGGGTTAAAATCCGAATTGCCGCTCGCAAAGAACTTGGACTGGACTAACGTCTCTAAATATATATCTCACTATCTTCGGGTACCCTTCGGTCGCCATCGAATAGGCTTCTAAGATTGGACATAATCGTAGATGCAAATACTCTAATAGCACTTGGCAAGGCCGGCACGTCCGCCCTCAACACGCTGTTGCCGTCCGGGTCAGGTAGCACGTTGGTAATACCAGACGCCGTGATCTATGAAGCGACGCAGGCAAACCCGTCTGCGCCGGGCGCAGCCGCTATAACAGAATGGTTGACCGCAAACTCTGGGGAATATGTTGAGCCAACCACGACCGCTGGCAACCAATTGGTGAACGGTCTGCTAGTGCCAAACGCTGGCGAACAAGCGATAGCAGAATTTGTAAATACGGTCCAGTCTGGCGGCTACCAGATACTAAGCGACGATTCCAAATTCAATTGGGCCTCTTATGGGATAAGCGATGACAATGTCATAGGCACGGTCGATTATTTGAATAGTATGTCGACTTCTTTACCACTAGATCAGTCAACAGCTATTTTTGACAGCGTTCGGATGAACGCACCTACGACCGCAAACATTGATTCTTTGTATACGGACGATGAGCTTTTCAATCAGACGGCCTTTTCACGACAGATTAATGCAAGCTCGGCGGACGAAATTGTTACAATAACGAATACAGATGGCGCGCAAGTTAATGTGCCGTTGTCTGATTTTACTAATACACCGCCACCAATTGGTAACGATGGCGCGGTGCCATTCAGTAATGTTGAGACTGAAATCGGCGGACCAACGTCATCGGCCTGGAACGAGGTCCCGCAAATAACGACTGAGGTAGAAGCGGCCAATGGTGGTGCGGCAGGTGCAGGAGAAGCGGCGGCAATCGGACCGGAACTTTTAGATCTCGGAGTGTATGGCGCGGCGGCGTTTAGCTTAGCGATGATTACCAATCTTGGTTACGCTGTCTACCAAGATCAAACCGGAGATTATTCGGGAGCAGCGCGGACGCTCGATAATTTTTGGGGATCGCCAAGCGGAAGTAATTATGTTCCTTACGGCTTCTATTTCACTAATAACGACCTCAAGGCATTGCAGCTTTTAGGTAATCCAAGCCAGCCGTCGCCCTTTTCAAACGACTCGACATTAAATGTCGATCCCACGATCTACAGCTATTCAACTAACAACGGTAACACGATCAACCTTACGTCCGACGGATCTGGTGGCACAGACATCGAAATAACCGGCACGCAAATTGCCCCGGTGGGTGTAAATAACGAGTTATTCGATTTCACTTCCGCGCTTAATTTAAGTAAATTAATCCAGAACTACTCGAATGGCACCTCGCAGATCACGACGTATAACCAAGACGGTTCGTCGACCACCAATTACTACAGCGGCCCCAACGGTACCGGGGCATTGACCAAGGTAGATCAGGAGAACGCCAACGACACCTCGGAAATCACGACATACAATTCTAGCGGGTCAACGACGATTACCTACACTGGCCCCCACGGGACAGGGGTGGTAATAGGAGGCGATCTCATCAATAGCATAGGGAGCGTTACGACTGAACCCGATATTATTACTTATAAGTACAGCGGAACAGCCGTGTCTGCGGTCGTCGAGTTCAGTAATATTCAGGGCCAAGTCTTGTCTGCCACGTTAAATGGCGGAGGCGTTACAGTTAATAGCGGGGTGGATTATCAAATCGGGGATGTTTTTGCCGTTATTCCCGCCACTCTTCAGGTAGAACAATGGGGTATAGTTGGCCGGGTGAATGGTGAAGAGGTGAGTGTTGTCGGCTATATTGCAAACCCGACCATCTCAGCAGCGGATAATGAGTTTTATGAAAACCTTAATGTATCGCCTATTGTGTATTACGAAAATGAATACGCCAGTGGGTCATGGAGTTTAGTCTCGATGACGACCGCGGCCACGGTGACGCCCGATATGGGGCAGACGCAGCAGCTTTCTGATGTTCTATCTAATCCAAGTCTCACCACTGCCGGCAATATTCAGGACGTCACGGTAACTGGGCCTGGGACAGTTGAGGTCGCGGGTGTAGCGAGCGTGCTAAACGTTTCGGTAAATACCGGCGGCGATCTAGTATTGCAGGGAGGCTCGCTGCAGACCGATCCCATTACGGTCGCTGTCGACGGAAGGATTTCCGGCTATGGGTCAATTTCAGGCTCAGTTGAAAATTTTGGTACCATCACTGCCCAGGATGGAACCCTCGAACTAGGAGGGCCTATCAGCGGGTCAGGCTCATTAGTCTTCGGCAGCAGTGGCTCCTTCCAGCTCGACGGCACAACCATGCCTGCTAATACGATTTCGGGGTTTGTCCCCGGTGATATGGTCGACTTGGCAGACGTAACATATGACAGTGCAGGTAATGTCACTCTTCCGGGTGCCGATATCCTTCAGATCGAGGAAAACGGCACAAATTATGATTTAGATCTGGATCCATCTCAGAATTTTGAGGGCGATGTATTTCAGTTAACCGCAGATACGGGGAATGGCACTGACGTTTTGGTGTTAACTCCCGTTGAGTCTGCGATTTTTCAGCTTTATTATCAGATACTCGATCGCACCGCTGATGCGACCGGCCTGGCAGGCTGGGTGGCGGATTTGGCGTCCGGGGATACACTTCAGAATCTACGCGTTGATATCGCAAATTCGTCCGAAGCACAGGGTGATCTGACCCGGCTTTATCAGAACATCCTTAATCGAGCGCCGGATGCTGGCGGCTTGGCGGGGTGGACAAACTATCTCGCCGGCGGGGGTACTCTCGCCCAGGCACGAGCGGATATCGCGAACTCGGGCGAGGCGCAGAACGATCTCACACAGCTCTATGAGACCATCCTCGGCCGCGCACCGGATACTGATGGCTTAGCGGGGTGGACAAACTACCTCGCCGGCGGGGGAAGCCTCACCGAAGCAGGGGTGGATATTGCAAACTCACCGGAAGCGCAGGGTGATCTGGCCCAGCTTTATCAGAACATCCTTAATCGCGCACCGGACGCTGGCGGCTTAGCGGGGTGGACGAACTACCTCGCCGGCGGCGGCACACTCGCCCAGGCACGAGTGGATATCGCGAACTCGGGCGAGGCGCAGAGCGATCTCACACAGCTCTATGAGACCATCCTCGGCCGCGCACCGGATACTCATGGCTTAGCAGGATGGACAAGCTACCTCGCTGGCGGGGCCATGTTGAGTACCGTTCAGTTCGACATAGCGCATTCGAGTGAGGCTCAAGGTGACCTAACTTCAATATTTCAAAATATCGAGGGCCGAGCGCCGGACATGGCTGAGCTGGCTGGCATGGAAAATCAACTCGTCCCATTTGGCACATCACTAGCTAGCGTGGAAGCGAACTTAGGCTCGAACGGCCCGACAGGTTTTACCGATTTGATTATATCGAGTGGCAGCCAGAGTTTGACGGCGCTTTCATCGCCGGAAGCATTCGATTTCTCAAACGTGACCATGGGTCAAGATACAATCTATGGATTTGACCCAACGCAAGACGCCATCCGCATTAGCCACACGACCGCTGCTAGTTTCGCTCAGGTTCAGGCGAGTTTCACGGCCAGCGCGGCTGGCACTGTTATGAGTTTTGGGGTAAGCCAATCGATCTATCTTCCTGGGGTCGCGCCAACCAGTCTCTCAGCTCCCAACTTTCGTTTTCTCTGAGCAAAACTCCCCCATGGTCCGCCCTCCGTGTATAAGGCTCGGCGCGACCCGCCCGAGCAACCCTGGCTTCTCTTTTGCACAAAAAGGGCGAGCTACTGCTTGGGCTCGGGAAATAACGTCGAGTGCGCCTGCGGGGCGTGCTCCATCCAAAAGTAGCTAATCGCGAGTCGGCGGAGCCGGATAGATCGATGAAATGAGCATTAAACAACTGAGATCGTGATCCGCTCCGGCTTCCGCGGCACCCTCCTCCTCGCTGAGTAAGTAATCAACTTTATATATTCACCTTTTGGAGTAAGCCGCCGCACTCGCGACGTGAGATGGCGTTAAGCAATATAATAAGAAAACTATTGGGCTGCGAGAAAATCGTCATGAATAGCAGCGATGACGAACAGTCGAAAATGAACCCGACCAGGCAGACAGCTTCCTCTACCGCCGACGACAACGGAAGGGTCGCGCTTAAAGCCGCGAATGCCTGCGGGAGCACGTTCAACGCCCAGCGGGTGTGCAGTCGTCGCGCCCCGGTCCTTAAGCGCCGCGCGTGACCTCCTGGCCTGCGCGCTCAGCATCGAGTATTGACATCGCCACACGCGACGGCGAATGGGGTGCCCTATTTGGCCACGCTGGCGCGGGTTCCGGAATACCCCTTGGCACCGCTCGCTGGCTGGCACCCGATACTGCGGTGGCGCGTTTCGCGTATTCGGGGTCGCTGTTTGCCGACCGGATCTGGATCGGCGAGGGTTTTGACCAAACAGCAAGTCCGCTCGGCTACACCGACGATCGCCATGTCTGTCTCGTCAGCGGCTCGCGCGGCGGCAAGGGCGTCGGCGTCCTCGTACCCAACCTGTGTTTCTGGCCGGGCTCGTGCATTGTCGTCGATCCCAAAGGTGAAAACGCCACAGTTACGGCCAGGCGCCGCGGCTCCGGTTCAGAATACGCCCATGGTCTCGGCCAGAAAGTCTGCATTCTCGATCCATTTGACGAGGTACAGCTGCCGACTACGCTGAAGGCGCGTTACAACCCGCTCGACGCGATCGACCCCCAGAGCGATGTCGCGATCGATGACGCGGCGCGGATCGCAGCGGCCTTGGTTGTTGTCGAAAGCCGCAACGATCCTTATTGGGAAAACGCCGCCCGCAACCTGATCAAGGGGCTGATCCTCCACGTCTTGTCGGCGCCCTATCTGCGCGGGCATCGCAATCTCGTGACGGTGCGGCGGCTCCTGGCCCAAGGCGATTGGCTGACGATCGCCGAATTGCAGGCGGCTGGCGACAATCCCGACGATATGCCGTCGGCCTTCGAGGTATTGTGGTCACGGATGCGCCGCAACCAGGCGTTCCACGGCGTCGTCGCGGGGGCCGGCGAGCAGATGATCGGCATGGCCGATAAACAGCGCTCGGGGGTGCTGGAGGCGGCGCGCACCAATACCGAATTTCTCGACAGCATCCCGATGCAGCGGCTGCTCGCGGCATCGGATTTCGATCTGGCGGAGCTGAAGACCAACCCACAGGGCCTGACGGTCTTTCTGACATTGCCGCAGCGCTTTATGGAGACCCATTACCGTTGGCTACGGCTGATGATCGTGCTGGCGGTTGGCGAGATGGAGCGGATCAAGGGCCGCCCGGCCAATGGCCACCCCACCCTCTTCCTGCTCGACGAATTCGCCGGGTTAAAACGCATGGAGGTCATCGAGAACGCCGCGGCGCAGGCGGCCGGTTTTGGCATTAAGTTTCTCTTCGTCGTACAGAACCTGCCGCAGCTCGAGGACCTGTATGAAAAAAGCTGGGAGACTTTTCTCGGCAATTCCGGGCTCAAGCTGTTTTTCCAGATCGATGACGACTTCACCCGCTCCTATGTGAGCCGCCAGCTCGGCGAGCTCGAAACCGTGCGGCGCACCGAATCCGGCTCGCAGTCGAATTCCACCTCGGATTCGCTGACCCATGGCGACAGCACGACGTACAATGACGGGCGCTCGACCAGCCGGCGGCCACTGCTGCATCTCCGGACGTCGAAGCAGACCTCTTCAGGCTATTCGCACGGATGGTCGAACTCACGCTCGACCGGCAACTCGGCCTCGACGACCGAAGGATGGGGCGAGGCGATCCATAAACGGCCGCTGTTGAACCCGGACGAGATCGGCCGCTTATTGGCGCGAATCGATGACCGCCGCCGGCCGGGTTACCCCGGCCTGGTATTGGCGTTGGTGCCGGGCGAGCACCCGCTGCTGGCGCGCCGCGTCAATTATTTCGAGTCGCCGCGGTTTATCGGCTATTTCGACCCGCACCCAAACCATCCGCCGCCGCCGACCCTGAGCGAGATCGCCTCCTCGAACCGGCAACAGGCTCGGCTCCCCAGTCCGGCGATCTCCTGGAATTCGCTCACGCGCTTGGTGCGGGGCATTGCGAGACTGGTGCGGGGTACCGCAGTGGCTGTTGCCGCGGCGCTCGCCATCGTCATGTGGATCGCCATCGCGCTTGCTATCGGAGGTTACTGGCGTTCTCAGAGCCAAACATCGCCATCTGTAGCCTCGTCCCCCGCGGCTGCCCCAGCTGCGGTCTCGCCCCCCTCCCCGGCTCCCCAACCAGCCCCGGACGTGCAAATCAACCCGCTTTATGCCCAAGGCAACGCGGATTGGGAGGCGCTGCAGGCGTGGTTTACGACGCAAACCGGTGATCGCCGCGCCGGCGCCGACTATTGGGCCACTAATCGCAACAACCGCGATCACCGCTCATGCGCCGATGCTTCCGATGATTACGCAAGCAATCCGCCGGCAGCCTCGGCCTTTGAGGCTGGATGTCTCGATGCCAAACAGCATCTCGATCCGATCGACGCGCGTCGCGCCGACCCGCAATACAAGTCCGGCTTTAACGACGCAGCGAAGCGCCTTCCTTTGGCCCCGGCCGGCGGGCCGCCAGACACCGATATCCATTACGCGATCGTCGCAACGATCAACCTCAATCTGCGGGTCGGGCCGGGACCGACCTACGCGTCCGTCGCGACTATCCCACAAGGGACGAAGGTCAAGCTTCTGAGCGGTGCCGACAGCAATGGATGGGAGGAATTAGAGCTCGCGACCGGCGATGGCCAGGTCGTGCACGGGTTCTCAAACAGCAAGTTTTTGAACCCGACGCCATAGGGCGGTGGCTTAGCGCTCCGGTCCGCCGCGGTCGCGTTCCTGCGTCCGTGCGCGTTCGGCGGCCTCGCGCCGCCGCGCCTCTTCAACCGCCGCCCTGGCTTCCTGTAATTCGGGGTCATTCTGGTCGTGCGCCGGCTGCGTGTTCTCGCCCGTGCGGTCGGCATCGGATCTTTGATTGTCGCTCATTCTGATCTCGTAATTCTGCCGGACCCAATCATTGGCCGAACCCTGCTGCGGAACCATACCTCCATGATGGGTCCAGCTCCGCTGGATCTCGGGACGCTGGGGAATTGTCTCAGGGATCGCGTTCTGTTGAGCATCGACCTCGTGCTGGGTCTCGTGCAACGCGCCGTAATATCGCGATTCCTGCGATGCCGGCGCCCGTCCGTTCAGCTGCTCATCCACCTCCCGGTGCGTTTCGTGCAGCGCTCCGTAATTCCCTGATTGGCGCAAGGGTCGGTGTCCCGCCGTGACAAGGCCACGCGCTTACTATGAAGGATTGTCGGCGACCGCTGCGAGGGCAATTGCGAGATCGCGCTTTAGCGCGACCACTCCGGGCCGCGGCTGCGACCCTGCTGCAATCGGTATTGCTGTTCCCGCCGGCGGGCTTCGGCAACCGCCTCGCGGGCTTCTTGCAAGCCGTCGTCATTGCGGCGGTGCAGAGTATCGGAGGCGCCGGTTTGCCGGCGCAACGCCGCAGCCTCCTCGACCCGGGCGCGCCGCTCGGCGATGTGTGACGTCGGCAACGGTTCCGGATGGTTGACCACATGGAATTGCGAGGCCGATCGCGTCTCGTCGAGGCGCGCCATCTGTCGCGCCAGTTGGCCGAGATCACGTGCCGTCTCGGTCGCAACGTAAAGCGAGACATTGCGGCTGTGGCGGGTCAATGCGACATAGCCCGAGGCCGCCCGCCAATGGTCGGTGTGATAGAGGTAGGTTTCTTCGATTGTGCGCCCCTGGCCCTTATAGATCGTGCCGGCATAACCCAGCCGGAACTGGCTGAATTCCCCAGCTGCCGTATCGGTGCCGGCGACAAAGGACACCAGCCGGCCGGCCGTACCACCCTTCCCATCCAATGCGACCGTGACATGGTTGTCCTCGATCGCGCGGATGATCCCGGCCTGGCCGTTGACGATGCCCGCCTGCTTTTCGTCGTAGCGCCGCGAGGTGCCGGTAAATTGGATGCGGTCGCCGACCGCGAAGGCGTCGAGCCCGTCGGCGGTCGGCAGAAGATGATCCGGACCAAGCGCGCCCTGCCCGGCCCGCGCTTCCCGTAAAGCGGCATTGAGTCGGGCGACATCGGCATTGGTGTAGGCGAAGACGAAGCGGGTCTTATCCGGCGCGGCGGCGCTGTCCTGCGTCCATTGCTCGACCAATTTGCCAAAGGCCTCGTCCTGCCGGCCGGACCAATGAACAACACCCTGGCGGGTGAAAATCGAGAGCGCCGGCAGGTACTCGCCGCGATGCATCAGGTTGAAGGCGCGGCTTTGATCGGCATCGGCGACCCGCACCACCTGATGCAATTCGGCGGCGCCGTGCCGCTCCTTAAGGGCGCCGAACAAGCCGCCGCGCTCGATGCTGGCGAGCTGCTTCTCGTCGCCCGCGAGGATCAGTTTGGCGCCTGCGTCGCGCGCCGCGCTCGTCACCCGCGCCAGATGCTGCGTCGACAACATCGCTGCTTCATCGACGATCAATACGGTGCGGTTATCCCAGCGCGTGCCCCCCTGCTCGATGCGGTAGAGCTCGGCGGCAAGCGTGTTCGCCTGCCGGTACCCGACGGAGCGCATGTCCTGCACGACCAGATTGGTCCAGGCTGAGCCGATGACGCGGTAGCCAGCCTCCTGATAGGCATCGCGAACCGCGGCCAGGGTGGTGCTTTTGCCGGTTCCAGCTTCCCCGGCGATGATTGCCAGACCGCTGGCATCGGTCGCATGGCGAAACGCCTCCTTTTGTTCCGCATTGAGTTGAGGAAAGCGGGCCAGCAACTGCCGGCGTTGCGCCTCGGCCAGCCCGAACCCCTTTGCCGCAGCCAGGGTATCGCTGTCCTCGATGACCCGCCTTTCACCGGCGAGAACGGTTTTCGTCGTATAGCGGGCGACCGGCCCGTTCAGGGTTTCCTTGAGACCGACCACATCCGGCAACGCCAGAATGGCGTTGGTCAGAGAGGCCCGCTCTTTCGGGTCTGTGATGACCTGGCTCAGTGCCCGATTGAGATCGGCCCGGATAAAGGTCGCCCGCCGCTGGGTGATCGTCTCAAGAACCCGGGGCGGGCTGTGCGTGCGGATCGCCGCCCGTAAGGCGGCTTCCGCTTCGCGCCGCTCCCGCTCCGCCGCCAGATCGATGATCTCGGCGGAGACCGCCTCGCGGCTGTCACGCAGGCGGTCGCGCTCGGCATTGCGGGCCTGCGCGGCGCGGTTGCGATCGCCGAGATCGGTCGCCTCGCCCTTGCGCTCCATGCCCGACGCGACCGGCCCCAAATGCACCGTCGCTTCGCGGTCGATGCCCTGATCGGCAAAGCTGCGGCAATCGATGCGGCTGTCATGCCCGGCTTCGGCGAGCACCCGATTGCCGATTCGTTCCCACATCATCCGGATCGCCTCGATCTCACGGGGGCCGCGGGTGTAATCGTCGAGCTCGCGGGTTTTTGCGCCAAACCCGTCCGCCTCGATGCGCCGTGTCGTCATCAGCAGATGCGCGTGGTAATTCCGCTGATCGCCATGCCGGTCGGGCGCATGCACCGCAAAATCGACCGCCACGCCGTAGCGCTCGACAAGGGCGCCGGCAAACTCCCGTACCGCCGCAATCCGTTCGTCATCGGAGAGTTCGTGGGGTATTGCCAGGATGATGTCGCGGCCGGTTTTACCCTGGCTGCGGCGCGTCGATTTATCCTCGGCGCGCTCCGCCGCGTTCCACAATTCGGCGCGGTCCCGGGCCCATTCCGGGGCATCGGCGGGGATCATAATCTCGCTGTGCAGGACCCCCTGCTTGCGGGTGAAGTCCCACACCACGCCGAGCCGGTCATCGCCGATATTTTCGGCGGCACGATACGCCGCGGCCGCCACAACGCTGCGCCCGGCGCTTCTCGATATCGCTTTCACCTGCAGGGAATAGATCGCCATGCCCGATCTTGCCGTTCCTCTGCCAAGACCTGTTCCGCTAACCACCCGATCAGGACGCGGCACAATGCCACCAAAGCACATTGCATTGCGCAGCTAATGCGTAAGTGCGCCCTTCGCAAATCTGCTCGGGATGCTACTGGGGGATAGGGCTCTCTACAACTGCCGATTGCAGACGATCCAGGCTTGTGAGACCCTATCTCCCCAATCTCGATTCGCTGCATGTCCCATGGCTCGACAATCGCGACAGGACAGGCTCCAAACATTGCGCGACAAACGCGCCCAACTCGATGCGCAATTGAAAGCCCTCGAGGCGCGCGAAAAGCAAGCCGAACGCAAGGCCGATACCCGCCGCAAGGTCATCGCCGGCGCTCTCGCGTTGGAGCATTTCGAGAAGAACCGCGACAGCGAATTCGGGCGCCTTTTGTACCGCCTGCTCGACGAATACGTCGTGCGCCCACATGACCGCGCGTTGTTCGAGTGTTTGACCGTGCCATTACCTCCCGATCCCGTTGTCGAATTCGAGATGGCGGGCCGCGAAACCGCCGCCGGGACCTCGCCAGCGCCTTAAGGCAAGCTGTGAGCAGCGCTAAGGGCGGCCCTGTGCGGGCCGCCCCGGCTGCCGGCGATTAAGCCGTCTTCGCTTTGCGGGTTTCGCGTGACCAGACGAGGATAAACGCCTCGATGCTCTCGCTGGACGCCACCATGGCGCAGTTGATCGGCTGCGGCAGCGCCGGATCGGCGAGGGTCACCGAGAGATATTCCCGGCCCTCGTCGCTGTGCTTTTTCCACGCGGCACCGATTTCGACATCGCCGCCCTGGGCCGGGCTGACGATGCGGTAATGCGGTTGGCGCTTGGCCTTGTCGCCCTTCGCTTCGTTCGGCTGGAACACCAGCGGACGGGCCGTGACCGTGAGGGTCGAAAGCTCGCCGGTGTAGATATCCCGGGCCTGGTTGTAGGTGAAATTGCCGATAATCATGACTGTCTCCTTTCGCTTGTTGAAGGCCCCGGTATGGGGCCTCGATGGCGTCCGGATACGGCCCGAGGCTTCGGCGGCGGCGGGGCGAGCGGCGGAGGGGGATCACCCGGCTTGCAGGGCGCCCGGTCTTGTTCCGGGGGACCGAAAGCCGGGGATACCGCCGCGAGGGCACAGCCCCTGCCCCACAGCGCCGGAGTGGGTCGTAGGGCGCCCGTCCAATCGAGGTCCCTGCTTCGCGGGCCCGCGAAAGAGCCATCATGCCGGCCATCATCGTCATGCCCCGGCCCGGTCGCGCGGCGCGCGATCCCCGCTTCTGACCGCCCGGTGCTGGCCAGCCGGTTGCGCGGCGCGGCGCAAGGCCCAGACGGTCCGCTCGAGATACAGTTCCCCGGCCCGGGCCTTGGCGACCATGCCGTGGAAGTACCCGCCCGGCGAGCCCGTGAAATGCTCGGGGTCCTTGGTTGAGACGATTGCCAGTGCGACCGCCGCCAGATCGCGGCCCATGGTGACACAAGCCTCGCCCCACAGCGATTTCGAGACCCCCAGATCGTGCCGCAACCAGTCGGCGGCATCGTGCAATTCCGGCCAGGTCGGGCTGGCGCGGCGCAGATAGCGTTTCAGCTGCGGCGCGAGGCGCGGCAATTCATCGGCGGCGATGCCGTGCACCATGCCCCGGTCGGTCCGATGATGCCGCGGCACCGTCGTTGGAGCTGAAAGACCTGGCCCCTCCCCCTCCCTGCTACATTCTTTGGCTGCGATTACCGTATCCTGTTCAGGATCAGGGGTTGGTTTGTAGGTGTTATAGTGGGGCCGATTTTCCGCCCCCATGGGGTCTTTATGAACCGCACCGAGAAGGCCCTCGAGACGCTCGCGCGCTTCGCGCTGCCGGCGCTCCAGGCTGCCAACACCGGTCTCCATCTCATCGACCCGCTCCACCTCCTTCAACGCGCGCCCCAGAGCCTCGCTATCGCGCCGTAGATTGACCCATTCCTCGCCGGTGAAACCGTATTCGGCGGCGGTCTCGAGGATCTGACGGATGGCTTTGCGGGCGATCGTGGCGCGGCGGCGCAATTGCCCCATCGCCAGCCGGATCGCCCTCCCCTCCTCGGCCAGACGCCGGAACTCGGCATAGCGGGCAGCGAGCGGCGACAGATCGAAGCCGTAGGCCTCGACGATGCGGCCTTTGAGATCGCGTTGCCCGTAGCGTTTGCCGTTGGGACTGTCTTTCATCGTGATCAGGCCAAGCTCGATCAGGCGGCGGTTGATTGCTTTGGCCTGGCTGGCTTCGAGCCCGAGCGCGTCGCGTTGCATGCGGGCCGAGGGCCACACGATCGGGCGGCTGCCCTTCTGCCAATCCTGCGGCTGGGTAAAGCGAAACAGCCAGTCGACGGCATGCACCAGCCGCGGCGAGATACCGAGCCGCGGCGCGGCGTCTTTAAGCGCCGCGAGCAACTGGCCCTGCAAGGTGACGCCAGCGGGTAGCCCGGCAAATACCTCGGCCGAATGGTCGGCGCGCAATAATCCCGGCGTCATCCGCCGGAACCCGGTAACCTTTTGGGCAAACCTCGCCTGTGGCGCCTCGTGGGCGCAATTTTCCTGTGCCATGTCGCTTCCTCCTCTGGGGTTGGTCGCGACGGGCAAGCCTCTCCCGTTAACGGAAACGGCAATTTCCGTTGACGAAAACGGCGACTCGGAGCTAGGTTGGGGGCTGCGAAGATGATCCCAACGGTTGCCTTTCGAGGCCCGTCACGAATTAAGAAAGCCCGCCCGGCAAGGCGGGCTTTCTCGTTTCTGGTTGCGGTTACTGGGCGGCGGCCCTCCCTCGTTCGATCAGTTGCACGACCGCCTGGCTGCGGTTGCGCAGCCCCTGGCGTTCCCGGAATTCGTCAAGAAGAGCCACGATCTCCTGCGGCAGCGCGACGACGACTTGATGCTTCCCATTCGCTACAAGACGGCGCCGGTATGCGCGGTGCTTGTCAGTTGGGAATGCGGTCGTCGGTTCCATGAGGCTCCTCCTGGGGGCTGAGTCGCTAGCAACCGGGACTATACGCAACATCTGGTGCTGGAGAAGGCGTGGCGAGCTAGGCGCGCTGCTAGAGAACTGATTTTGCTATAGTTTCTGCGGCTTGTTTCGGATGCGGAAAGTTTGCCCCGCACCGTGGGTTTCGAGTCGTTTTCACGAATCGAACCGGCTCATTCCTTCAAGGCAGGTTCATGTATTCGAATACATGTTTACTTACACAGGTATATTTACACATGTACTCTTGCCTATCCTGACATTAATACATGTATCGGCACTCCCCTCGGGTTTGCCGCACCGCTTTGACCGCCACTGGGCGCCGGAAGCCACATAGATACGCATCTGTACTCTTACACACTTGTACAGGTTAATCCTCTGGCGTATGCCACTGGCAGGGAATTCGCTGTTTTAAGGTTGGGGGGACCTTATGGCCGCTGTTGTCAGTCTCGCATCCGCCAAAGGTGGCTGCTCCAAAACGACGCTTGCCGTCGGCGTCGGCGCCGAGCTGGCGCTCGACGGTTACGCCGTCGTGCTGCTGGACGCCGATCTCAATCAGCACGCCAGCAAGTTCGGCGAAAAAGCGACGATCCCGAATTTCTCCGTGATCGGCGAGGTCGACGAAAGCAATATTCTGCAGCGCATGAAGACGGCCTATCAGACCGCCGACATGATTCTGGTCGATCTGCCGGGCGGCAGCTCTATGGTCGCCGTCAAGGCTTTGACCAAAAGCCATTTCGTGCTGATCCCGGCCCAGCACTCGATCATGGACGCGCGCGACGCGATGAAAACCGTGGCGCAAGTCGATGACGCGCAAGAGCTCGGGCGCTACGACATACCGCGCTCGCTGATCTGGACGCGGGTAATGCCCGGCTTCGAAAGTGCAGCGGCGAAGCGCGTCCGGATCGATATGGAAAATATCGATGTACCGAAATTCAGTTCCCGGCTCATGCACCGAGCGGCGTTTCAAGAGATGTTCCTGCGCGGCGAGGTGCCCCGGCAATTCAAGCCGGGCGGCAGCGAGGCCGAAAACCTCGCGGCCATCACCGCCGAGCTGGTCGGCAACATCGAACGCATCGCGGAACGCCAGGCGCCGGGCACGGAGGCCGCGGCATGAGCGCCCGCCGTCCGAACGATATCCCACCGGCGACTGACGAGCTGCTCGCAGCCGGCCAGCGCCGGGTGGGGGAGGGCCCTCGGCTCAATCTGCGCGGCCTCAAGCCTGCCGGGATCGATGACGATGATACCGAGCGGCATGTCGAGGAAATCACGCAGAGCTATGGCGCGCACGCTCAAATCCCGCGCGCGAAGACCCGAGCATCCGCACCTTTGCATGCGCCCGCGCCAGTCGCGCGAAGCGCCGCGTCGCAGCGCACGCGCTATGTCAGTTTCCGCTTCGAATTGCCGGATTATCTCGACGAAGAACTGCGCCTGACGGCAGCACGGGGCAAGGGAACCAAGAACTTCCTGCTGATGGAAGCGCTACAGAAAGCGGGCTACACCGTGCATCCGGAGGACCTTGTGCCGGATCGGCGCAAGACGCGATTTCAACGGGATTAGCCTATTACATACATGTACAAATACACCTGACCGTCACTCGCTATCATCTCGTTCGAAAACGCCGCCGCCGACTGAAGCGGCAGCGTCGCCATCCGCGATCAGGCGGCTGGCAGGATCGCTTTTGAGGCCATCGAAGCAAAGCCCGCCACTCATTAGGAACGCTACAAAGTGGATCGCCGCACATTGGGGGCAGGGCACCATCAAGCCCGCGGATCGTCGCGACCGAGGGCTTTCTCAAGGTGCGGCAAACAATGAAGGAAATCAGTGATCGCTACCCGGACGGCAACGCCGTCTTGGCGCTGTCCGACGCTGCCCTGGACGCACTAATCGAGGACTTCGTGCGCCGACGCGCCGGGGGCGACGGGCTTTCCCTTCCGAAATACCTCTCGCGCGATGAACTCGACACCCTTTATGGCGTCAGTCTCGCTTTGCCGGCCGACCGGGTCCAGGAAATCAGGCTCAGAATGGCCGCGGCCTATCAGCGGCTGCTCTCTTCCAGCCGGATCGTCCTGGCCCCGGACCAGCCGCACGATGTCGTCACGATCGGGCCGGAGACAAAGGCGGGAGCGGCACTCGCCCCAGCCTCATTGCGCGCGTGGGCAGGGGGTGACCGTGTGATACTCGCCATTGTCTATACGGATATGGTCGGTGCCACCCGCCTTGGGCTCGCGCGGCGCGACCGGCGCATGCTGGAGCTTAAACAACGGCATTTCGCACGCAGCGACGGCCTGATCGCCGCGAACGGCGGCCGCCGGGTGAAGACGATGGGCGACGGCGTCATGGCGGTCTTTCGGTCGGTCGATGCGGCGTTCGATTATGCCTGCGCGCTGCACGCCGATCCCGGCTCGCCGGACCTGGAAATCCGCGCGGGTATTCACACTGGCCCGGTCGAGATCACCGAGGACAACGACATTCACGGCCGTAATGCCGATTACGGGGGCCGGGTGATCCACGCTATACCCGGCCCAGAGATCTGGCTCAGCGATCGCGCCAAGGAAGACCTGGAGACAGCTGGTCGGCACGATGAAGCGCTCGCGGCCTATCGCGCCGACATCCATCAGCTCAAGGATTTTCCGAACGCCACCTTGTGGCGACCCGGCATCGCAACGGACGACCCGGTGCCGGAACCGCAACCGGCGGTTATCCCGAACGCCGGCACGACTGCCGCGCTTCTGACACAGATCGCCGGGGCCGGCGGCGCTCCCGACTGGACGATTCACGATCTCTTTTATTATCTGCGGCCCACCATCAAGGCGGACGGCCCGACCAGCGAATGGGACGAGGTCGGCGATGATGTCCTCGACAAGCTCTCGACCGGCCAATTGCCGGCCTGGGGCCGCGAAATCGTTCGCGGTTCCACCTTGTCCTTCCGGAGCCTGGCGCCGATCGACCCGGCTTATTGGCGGGCGGCGCGCTTTACGTTTGTCTTTCTGTTGGAGGGGCGGGAGCGCGATCGGCACGCGTCGCAGGACGGGCCTTCGCGGCTGCCCGATCTCGGCGATCTGCGCGTCAGCCGCGCGGCGGCGCTCGCTTTATGGCCGCATCCTTTACGGCAGCGCTGGAACGTCGGATCGTTCGAGTTGATCGCCCGATATCACAACGCGCCGACGCAGGAGGTTGCAATCCCTTGCGCATCGTTATCGCTGTTCGATGCGCAGGTCGAAACCCACCACGACGGCTACGGGAATCCGCAATATCGGCAAGTGATTGCCCCGGCGCACATCGTGGCCGCCGGAACCGATGCCGCCCATGTGCGCGGCCTTGGTTTTGAGCCGCAGCTTCTGTCCTTTATCGACCCCGCGACCAGCACCGAACGGCTCTTTGTCTTGCAGGGCGTCGACGCCTATGCCGCCGCCGGCCACGTCACATTCATGGTGGAGTCGCCGGAGGCGATCAGCATAAAGCGCGTTCGGCCGGAGCAGATCGAGCAGGCGCGCGCGTGTTTTGGCGAGCGGCTCAATCTACTCCCCATAGGCATCGATCTGCCCACGGTCCTCCGGCACGGTCCGCGGCTGATCCTGCATGTCATGCCGGCGAGCGCGTTCGAGGGACACCGGCTCGATTCCAAAGCGCCCAAGCTTTTAGGCCATCATTTCAGGCCGGATGGGTATGACGGCATCGACGGCCGTTCGCGCCTTGAGGGCTGGACCTGGTTCCAGCCTCCGCAGGAGGAACCCGGTCTGCCGAACCGCGTGTCGCAATGGTGTTCGCGTCTCGACCTGAACGGCTTTGTTGAGATCGTGCTGACGCTCGACGACCTTGAAGGGGGCGGGACGGTCCTGCGCGGGTTCCCCCTTGAGCGCTGTATCGTGAAGACGCTCGACGCCGTGGCGGACGGGTACGCCGCCCTGAAACTGGAATCGCCGGTCGTCGTCCGGGTGACGCTGTTCAACGTCCTGGGCATGAAACTCATGAAATCGACGGCGGGGCGGTCGGCCGGTTTCGACCGGGCGGTCGTGACGACGCAGGAACTTGAGCTGCCGGACATGAAAAAGCCGCTTGGGCGCTTGCTCAAGCCGCTTTTGGACACGCTCTGGCACGCGGCGGGATGGGGTGACGGTTCGCCGTCATACGGGCAGGGTGGTGACTGGGACGGCTATGGCCGCCGGTCATCCTATCGCTACGAGTAGGCGGCCCCGGGCTTCGTCGCACGAGCGCCCTATAGAGAAATCCCGCCGCTCACCGACCGACCGGCAAGCGGCGGGATCGTCACGGCCTCACTCGGCGGCGATGGCGAACGGCTCCTCGGCAGATGCTGGCGGCATCGGCGCACGCAGGATCGGCGGCAGCCACCCCGTACCGGCCAGACGGCGTTCGGCCTCCATGATCAGCCCGTCTTTCTTCATGGTGGCGAGGTTGTCGGCGGCCCCCGGTGTCACGGCCTCACGCACCGCCTCAAGGATGCGCAGCTTCGGCACATGCCGCAGATAGCGGTCGGCGGTCGGCTGCCACCACGCCGCCATGTCGAGGCCGATCTGGGCGGCCAGAAGATCGGCGTGGCCCAGCCGGTCGTTGTCGGCGCGGTCGGCCTTTTTCTTCACAGCATTGACGGCGCAACCGGCGCAGAACGCCAGAAGGTCGAGGCGTACCACAAGGTCCTGACGCAACAGCCAATCCCAGAGCGCGGCGGGTTCGCTTGGCAGGGCACGCCGCCATGAGGCTTCCAGTTCATCGAGCGCCTTACCGGCTTCGCTGTCCTCGATGCCGGTCGCGCTGCCGTGCAGCGGCACGCTCTGGACCCGGATCGCAAGGCAGCTTTCCGCATCCTCGTGCGGAAAGAAGACGGGCAGGGCGAGGGCATGCACCACGGCGGTGAGGGATGCATCGCTGCGCCGCGCCAGTTCCACGCGCAGCGCCGCCGTCCGCTGGGCGGTGAGATTTTCGACCAGCTGGTCGGACAGGCCGCGTTCGGGCTTCGGCTCCGCGCCGCTCGTCGGGTGGGGAAGGCGCGGTTGATCCTCGCGGCGCACGAGGCCGCGCTCGACCGCCAGCCTGCCGCCATGGCCGATGCCGACCGCCGCACCCGAACAGGCGATGTCCTCGGGCCGGAACCGCTCGGTGCTCTCGGACAGTCCGTCGATCCGGTCGGACAGCGCTTCCAGCTCCGCCACGATCTCGTCGCTCGGCTCATCGCCATGTTCGTCGGTCAGCGCGTCATAGGCCGCCGTCAGCCGGTCGATCTCGGCCTGCTGGTCAGGGGATAATGGCTCTATCTCGGGATAGACGCGCTTCATCTGGCGCAGCCGGTCATGGGCGATTTCGGGCATGATCTCGATCCACGCCCAGCCTTCGGCACGGATGGCCTTGGCCTCTTTCTCCAGCTTGGATATCACCAGCCGGTCGAGCAGGGCAGGGTCGGTCAGATAGCCGTCATGCTCCGCCTCGAACAGGTCGCGCAGCACATGGCCCCCGGCCTTTCGGTAGGCCTTGAGGCCTACGAACTGCACGCGCGGATCATGGACCTCGATATGGGCTGAAGTCAGTTGGCGGCGGATGGTCGAGGGGTCGCGGTTCCAGTCGGCGAGTTCCGTCCAGACCCGTAACTGCGCCTCGGTATCGTCGCTGATGGTGAAGGCCATCAACTGATCGAGGTCCATCTCGCCTTCGCGGTAGGCCGTGATCAGCGCGGGTGCGACCGCAGCCAGCTTGAGCCGCTGCTTGATGGTCGCGGGGCTGCAGCCGAAACGGGCGGCGATCTCTTCCGGCCCTTTGCCCTCGTCGGCCAGCGCCTTGAACGCATCGAACTGGTCGGCGGGGTGCATCGGCATGCGCATGAAATTTTCGGCCAGCGACACTTCCGTGGCGTTCTCGTCCGGCCCTAGCACGCGGCAGGCGATGCGCTCGGTCTTGGCGATGGCCTTGCGCTTCGCCAACAGCTTCAGGGCCGCCAGCCGCCGCCGTCCGGCCTCGACCGTGTAGGTGCCGCCGTCAGCGAGGCGCACCTGCAAATTCTGCAACAGGCCGAGGGCCTTGATGTTGGCGGCCAGTTCGCCGATGCCGGTCAGGGGTGCCGTTTTGCGGACATTGGCAGGGGAGGGGACAAGCTTGTTTAACGGGATCATCTGGATGGTCATGGTCGGTCTCTCCATTCGGGTTTGAAGTTGAGGTGCAGCTGCTGCTGCACCTCTGCCTGTCGGCGAGACCGGGGTGTGCAAGCCGCAACTGCCTTCGCGGGGACCCGAAACGCAACGCCGTCTTCGCGCCGGCTCAATCGGGGGAAAGGAGCTCTGGCCTTGCTGGCGCGAAACGGCGTCTGCGTTTTGGGCGGAAGGCGGTTGCGGCGCGCCGAGGGGCGGCGCCCCTAAGAACTACCGCCAGCAGGCGGGCTAAAAGGCAGCGGCAGGGATCGTCACCGGACGGCCGGGACGCGCGCGGCCCGGTGAGCCGCCTTTGGAAAACAAAGACAGCGGCGAATAGAGCCCAGCCCCCAGGGGCCGCCCCATTAGGCTGAAAGCCCGGCCGTAAGGATCAGTTGTAAAGCTCGCCTTCGACCGCGCCGCGGCGCGTAGCCACGCGCAGGGTTGCCCGAGCATGGCGAGCGGCGGTGAGGAGGGTGCTAATCCGGCTAACTCACTGTTTCCCATAACATATTGTAAATACCTTGAAATTCGTCTCTCAATGTCGTATATTGACACCTAAGGAGAGGCGCCCATGAAGCCCGAAACGCTTGAAACCAGGCTGCTGAAACGCATCGACCGCAAGCAGGGCGATGTCTTTCTGCGCGCCGATTTCGACGATCTCGGCGGCTACGACCAGGTCGGCCGCATCTTGCGCAATCTGGTGCACGAGGGCCGTCTTGTGAAAGTCGGGCAGGGGCTATATGCGCGCGCCCGGACATCGCTGACAACCGACAAGCCGGTGCCGGTTGGCGGGTTGAAGACGCTGAAAGAAGCGCTCCGGCGCGTCGGCGTCGAAACCTTCCCGAGCCGCCTCGAACGCGATTACAACGCCGGCCAGACCACGCAGGTGCCGACCGGGCGGCTCGTCGGGGTCAATCGGCGCGTGCGCCGCAAGATCGGTTATGGCGGCGTTGCCTTGAGCTTCGAGCGTGCTGGACCCGCGCCTCGTTGAACAGGTCGCCGACGATCTCGGCACCTCGCCGGCGCTCGTCGAGAAGGATTGGCACGTCGTTCGCGCTCTTGGCGTTATCGCCCCACTCGATGGCGGCGGGATGCAGATCGCCTTCTCCGGCGGCACATCGCTGTCAAAGGGCTGGGATCTCATCAAGCGGTTTTCCGAGGACATCGACTTCAAGGTGCGGGAACCGGCGCCGGCAAGCCGCTCCGCCGGACGGAAGGCACGTGGCGTCTACCGTCAGCAACTCCTCGACGCGCTGACATCCGCCGGCTTTACACTCGAACGCGCGCCCGAGATCGGCAACGACAATCGCTTCTTCGCCGCCGACCTTGGCTATCGGCCACAACACGGGGCCGGGGAGGGGCTTCGTCCGCATCTGCGGATCGAGGTCTCCTTCCACGCGCCGGCGCTGCCGCCGGTTGACAGACCGCTTCAATCGCTCCTCGCCAAAGCGAACCGCCAGGAGCCGGAAGTCGCGGCTTTCCCGTGCGTCGATATCGTCGAGACCGCGGCCGACAAATTGAGCGCGCTCGCCTGGCGCGTGCGGGCGCGCACGCGCGGCAGCGCCAATGACGATCCCACCATCATCCGCCATCTACACGACCTCGCCGCGCTCGAAGACGCGATCGCCACCGCCCCGCGGTTCCGCGAACTGGTGCTGGCCGCTGTCGCCGCCGATGCCGGACGGGGAGGGGAGCAAAACCCGCCGACAGACCCGGCAATGGTTTTCGATATCATGCTGAAGACGCTGGCGAACGATCCGCTGTGGGCGCGCGAGTATGAGCAGTTCGTGGCGGCGGTGTCATTTGCTCCGGCCGAGCACGTTATATCTTTTCGCGTCGCACTTGACGCAGTGAAGCGGATGGCGGGCGCTTTTCGAGACGACTAGCTGAGCAATAGCTTCAAGTTCGTCCTGACTTGAATTGCGAGTTCGTTAGATTTCATTTCAAAAAAGGCAGCCAACTGCCCGACCGTATCGGGAATATCGACGGGCATCGCCGGTCGACCATCGCGTTTGGTGAAGGGCCCATCGGTCTCGGTCAGGATGCGGTCGCGCGGGATGTACGATAGTGTCTTCCGGGCCGTTTCGGATTGCAACATGGCGGCGTTGAGCGAGAAAAAGCAGCCGTGCTCGACGGCCTGCGCCGTTGTGGATTTGCTTCCGACAAACCAGTGCAACACAACGCGACCGCGATCCGGCGGTAGGTGCCGCACGATGGTCTGCACCACATCCGCCGGAATCCCGGCGCTATGCACCGTGAGAATTTTCCCTCCCCGCTCGGCGCAGACGTCCAAAACCCGCTGGAAGACGGCTCGTTGTTGCGGGAGCGATCCTCTGGCCCCGCGCCGTCCATCCAAGCCGACTTCGCCGACGTAGCGGGTCTGGTCTAGATAGCGCTCCCAGAGCGCGATTTCGGACGCTCGCTCGGCGACCAGCTCCGGGTGAAGACCTAGCGCAAGGCGAATGAATTCAAGATGGGCGAACATCTCCCGCTCGTGTGGCCAGGCGCGCGGCGTCGTTGTCACGGCGAGGGTCCGCACTCTCTTGTCGTTGGCAGCAACAGCTGTAGCGACGGGGTCGGGATACAGATCGAGGTGGCAGTGAAAATCCACCCAATAGGTGGCGCTATCCCCGGCCGATTTTTGATCCGTCACGCAGGCCCCGCCGTCACGCCTTCGAGTAAAGCGCCCACCTCAGCCATTCCGCGCCGGTATACGCTGGCGAGTTGACCGAGATCGTTATGCCGGTCACTCAAAGGGCCGGGCTTATGGATCAGCGCGGCGGCAATTTCAGGGTTGGCTGCAACCCGCTCAGCGGCGAGTTGAAACGACCGGACCTGCTTGCCTTTCGCACTCGCCGTGTCGAGGTTCCGTCCGCGCAAGTCCGGCAGGGAATAGGTCGTGGGATCGTCATCGAAGGCGGCCGTGATGGCGGCACGGCGAATTAGGCAAGGCACGCAATAGCCGCAATGTTCAGTGGAGTGGCCAGCCCAGCGTCCCTTGGTCGGCGACGAGCACGACATCGAGCTCGTCAGGGCCTTCCGCAACACAACCGGGTTCGCACAGTCGCTGAGCATCTCGCCCTTGGTCTTGTAAAGGTAAGGCGTATCGAGGCGCGCCGGGATTTCTACCGCTGCGAGAAGGTCGTTCCAGCGCGCCAGATAGAAGGGGTGTGTCGTCCGCGTACTAAGCGAGCCGAGGCGCAGCGGGTCCAACGGCACGTTCAACGAGATCAGCCCGTTCTCCGGAACGGCGATCCGTGTTGTTTGGTCGAATATCGTGCTTGCAGTGAACGCGGCGGCGGCAAAAAATAAAAAAGACCGGGCACGCGTTGTGTCTTCCCTGCTACCCTCCGGATTCAACAGGCTTTTGTTGAAGCTGATCCAGAAGCGCAATCGATCCACCTTGCCAAAATGCTTGTTGAGTACCTCTAATAACTGATTTTGGGAGTCGCTGGTCGCTCCTTCCGACGCGTGACTCACCAAGATGGGCCGATGACCTTGCGCCAATAAATCGATGGCTCCGACGAGGCTATCGAGGCCCCCGGAAAACAGGGAAACGATGTCATGCGGAGGCGCATTCAACGGCCTCGCCGGGAGTAGGTCGATGAAGCGCGGCGGCCGCGGCCGGAAGCCAATCTTCCAAACATCGCCGGAAAGGAAGCGAAGTAGCCTTTCTAACAATGGCGATGCGGCGGTCCAACGCTCCGGGTCCCGTACCGGCAACTCCAGTTTGATCTCGCGGGACCAGGAGTCCTGCGCGAAAGCGAGCCGTGGTATCCGCGTATCGGCAGCATAGACGAATGCCGCCAGTATCAGCAAATCGAGCGCTGTTTCCGTTGGGACCATGCCGAGGTGGCTCGCCTCCCGCACAACACGGCCAATGCCATGAGCGAGCGTTCGCTCGCCTGCCATGAAGTCGACCGTGATGACGCCGGGTGGCGCTTCAGGAAGAGGATCGAGAGGCCCGAGGTGCGCGCGTAGTTCAAACATCGGCATCACCGCGCCTCTTCATCACCAAGCACGCGCAGAAGCTCGAACGCTTGAGCGTACACGGTATCGACCCACTCTTTGATCCGATCCTGGGCCAGTTCGCGAAGATCGTCGGCGCGCACCATCACGTCCTGGACGGCGCGCCGGATGAAATCGCACAAGACATCCTGCACCCGCTGAGCCGCATCTGTATTGGCAGGAACTGCGACAGCTTTCATCGCGATGTCATTTTCAATTCGTGCTTCGATGGCGTGAGCCACGAACAGCTCGAAAATTTCCGGCATGCGTTCAGGTGCGAGGTCGGCAATGTCGGCCACGCCGATCTCAGACAGATCGATGATCATCTCGACGAATGCTTCGCGCGCGATGGCTTCATCGATTGTGCCGCCGTCCGGGCAAAACACATCCGTAAGCGCCGCGAAAATCTCGGCAGGCGGACGACCCGCGAGGCCGGGCAGGTTGAGCGTGCGCAGCGCCTCATCAACGCCGGACCGGGCGGCATCGGCCAGAAAGGCCGCGAGACTGGACCCCGCGGCCCGAGATGCGCCCATGTGACGGGCAGCGTTGCCGGCACCGCCGGCAGCGTTGACGTAGGAAGATGCCGCCCGTCCGAGCGCGCGGCGATCATGGCCACCCGATCGTGCAAAGGTGGTGAAATTGGCCCGGGGCCTGCTGAAGTCGACCGGTATCGATGCCCGCGCGGCTGCAGTCGCGGCTGCCAGGCGATCCTCGCGGGGTGGTGCTCCTTCCTCGCCGTCCGCTTCGCCTTCGGAGGGCGCCGCGGCCGGAGGAAAATAATCGTCGTCCGAGACAAAGCTGGGTGTGAGCACATTACCGCGAGACGATCCCCCATAGGAGCCGGCCGTGCCCATCACTGGGCTCCCTTGCGTGCGGGAAGACTGCGTATCTGTTTAGCCACGGTGCTTAATGCAGGGCTCTGCTCCTGGGTGGCCCATCGGTCGAGCAGCGCCGAAAACCGCGCCTGAGCCGCTCCGTCGGTTATGACATCGCTCCACCCGGCTACTACCCAGGGGCCTAGGCCGTCGAGGGGTAAATCTTCGAGCATTTCGACGAGGCGGCGCTGGCCGGGCTGGTGAACTTTGGCAAGCAGAGACAGGCCGGGAATCCCTGCGGGAGCGACCATTTTATCCTCGGCTTGGAGGATGCGATCGCGGAGGGCGTCGAACAGCTGATCGAGGTCTCCGTCCGGCAGGCCGCGCAGTTCGGTCTCCAGCGCCGCTACTGCCATTCGCGCGCCCATCAAGCGGTCAATCCACGGCTCGAGCCGGCTCTCCGCGCTGCCGCCGCTGAAATAAATGCGGCGATCTCTGGTGACGAAAAGGTAAGGGCGTAGGTCAATCTCACCGAGCGGCGGATCGATGCGAGCCCATGCCATCAGTGCCTGATCAGAACGCCAGGCGGCGACGAGCTCCGCGGTTGCGCTGTCGATGCCGTTGGCCCTCCGTTGCGTTTGCTTTCGGGGTGCGGCAGCGCGGCTTGCCCGCTTTCTTGGCGTTGGGGTCTCGGGCGCTCGAGCGATCTCTTCAATCGCGGCTAGCGCAGACACCTTGCCAAATTCGGCGTTCGCGCCCATGCGGGCTAGCCGATCGAACACCCGAGGCATGAAGCGCTCCGCGAGCATAATTTTCGCGAGCGCCGGTCGCGTGATGTCCTCCGCGAAGCCGCGTGCCTCGGCAATTGCGTAGCGGAGGAGCAACGAGTTTAGAAACCGCTTGATCTGGCGAGGGTTTCCTTTCGATCCGTCCGCCAGGATCGGGCTGATTTGCTGGCTCAGGGTGATGGCGGCTTGTACGCCCGCCGCGAGATGACCTCCCATGGCCGTCTCGACCGTAGTGCGATCGAGCTCGGGGTTGCGCCACGGGCGCTTGAGAAGCTCTCGGGCGGTAGCGAGCAACTTGACGAAAGCCGGATCGGCTTCGCCGACCTCCGACTGGATCAGCAACAGCGTCGTATAGATGCGCGTTTCCGGTCCACCCAGCGCCGGAATTCGGAACGGCACCTGAATGAGTTTTTCGAGATAGTTACGGGCGTAGGTGAGGGGCCCGGCGGCAGCCGGCAAATCTGGGAAATGCTCTCGCACTGCGTATTCGATCATCGCCTCGTCGGCCGCGATGACGAATGCCGTGCGCGATGTGAAGAGGAAGAGACGGATCGCTTCAAGCGTCTCGATCGCAGGTTTCGGCAAACAACGATCGAGATCATCGATTAAGATGATGAGCTGCCGGATGCCCGTCTCAGAGAGAAGACTATCAAATTCATGGCGAAACGCATGAATTTCCTCGGGAACGTGCTTCGGCGCGGTGTCTTTGAGCGCGTCCTTGGTGCCATCAAGTGCAGCTTTTAGGCTCTCTTTCGAAACAACCTCACCTGGATGGTCAAGCAGAGCCCCAATGCCGCCGGTAATATCCCCGATGAGATCAGGCGTCGGGATACCCGTATGCGCCGTGAAGGCAAGACTACCCGCTCTTTTGGCCAGTTTAAGCCAGTCGATACGCTTTAAAAGGTTCCTGCCGAGCTCCTTACCCTTTGCAGTAAGCGTGCGTGAGCGGACGAGCTCGGCAACGATCCCTTCCAGGAGGACGACTTTTGCGTCTTCAAAGCCCTGAAAAATCCAGCCATTGAATCGCAGGCAAGCAATATCCTTTTCGCCGCTAAACGCACTCTCGATCATTGCGAGAAGACTGGACTTGCCCGCGCCCCAATCACCGTGAAGCCCTACAGTCACGGCTGTACCCGCGCTTCCACGCAGCAGTTTCACAACAGTGGCCGCTATCGGCTCGTTGTTGAGAAGGTCAACTTTGGTTTCATTGTCGATTAGATGCATCGTCCGCCCTATTGAAGCGGACCGACAAACGGGGCGCCCACTCCAGGCGCTAGCTCGCCATCACCGCTTTCTTGAAACATTACCTATTATGTATAGCGAATAAACGACGCTGTCTGCGGCCCGCAGAATGGGTTCTGATAACGTGCATTATGGAAACGGCCTGGTCGCTTAGTCAGGGATCATTCGTGGTCTTCCTGCCGCCACATGCCGAACAGGAAACGCGCCCGATTACCGCGACCTTCGGCGCGCATCTCGGATAGTGTCACTTTTCGCCTCATCCACCACTTCGCGGCGACCGCAATGAGCAGGAAGGGCAAGAAGTAGACGGTAAGGACGAACAGCGCGTGCAACGAACATCCCCCGAGCGGGTGGCTGGACTATATGTGATAATGTCCTTTATCAAATATATGATATGAAACGTCGACCCAGTGCATTAAGAATTTAGGACACGGAAATAGCTATTTCTTGTGCCAAATTCCACATGGCGGTGTAGCTTTTCAAGAAGCTGCTTCATTGTAACTTCAGGGTTTTCCAACACAAATCCATTTTCTAATTCCGATTTCGGATACGCTCGCACTTTCTCGGCCGCCAGTTTGATGCGTCGTTCGTACCATCGCGCCTCGGCCAGCCTACGCTCACTCGCGGCTCCGCCCCTCGGCGCCTCCCCTTCACCATCAACCTGCAGAATGTGCTGTCCTACGACAGGCGTAGTTATCGTCACATCACTTGTGTTTACAGTCACAATCGTGCCTTCTACAGACTCTGCGTGAGGAACCCGATGTTGATTTCTCCTAGCCTGCAAGCTTGGCGGAGCCCATGCCATAAAGAATAACTTTGGCCGACCCACCAAATGCCTATCACCTATAAAATATATCACCTGATCCACTTCAATAACTCGACCACGGTACGTTTGATTTTCGGTAATCCCCAACCGTGACCGCAAGGAGAAATGAAGGAGGCGCGTTGATACATTCTCCGAATACAACCCTTCGGAGCTGACATATTTTAACGGCTTCACGTTCAAAAGCGAGACGTCGTAGAATGTTTCCGCGCTGTCTCGTTCTTCTGTAGAAATACGCGCTAAATACCAGAGGCCACCAATCTTTTCATATAATTCCCGTTGCTGGTTTGCAGTCTGAGAATTAGGCCGTAAGTCCAGCGTTCGTAATAGATCCAAATCAATTGGACGTTCATCGCGCTCATTTTTCATTAGCGATTCACTCAATCCTAACAGATCGAGGTATCGACATATAAATCCATAATCCTTCTTTACCGTAACCCCTATCTTTCCGGTCAATATTTTACGAGTAGAGGCAAGGACCGAGTCAAATTCAGGTTGAGACAGGGCTCTTTCCCCTGACAAGAAATTGCTGACGCGACCATATTTAACTTTGTCGTCCACCACGAATGGCGATCCGATCTCTTTGTATTTCACGCCAGCATTACTCGTTAAATATCCAAGGAGAACAGCCAAAGCTCGATTTTCGGTGGCCGTTGGCATCATGAATCCTCCCCGGACCATCAAATTTGCAGCGCCACGGGCAAATATCACGATATTAGGTGAAAATCTCACGCTGGCGTGCTAAATTTGCATAGTGGCTCTCATAATTGGCATGAGATCACCGATTTTGTCGGTTTTCCGAAAATTTGCAGCGCACCAATGGAAATCCAGCGCGATAAGCAAATTGTGCGGAGCGCCGTTGACGTTTTGCGATTGCAGGTGCACTTTTTCAGGGCCGCTCGGATAATTAACCGGCCGTAAATGTTTTCGTCGGTATTAGGGTGGGAAGCGCGAGGATGTTGGCGAGACGACTAGGCGGACCCTTCGGGACCCAGATGGCCAAAAAACCTTATTACGACACGACTCTTCTGCCGGATGAGGATCCCGACCTCACGCGCGAGGTGCTGGAGACTGTGGGTGAGGCGTGGCTGTACGCTAAAAATGTTTGGCTCGCGGGCCGCACCCCAGCGGAGCTGATCGGGACGCGTGACGAATTTCAGGTGCGGAACCTGGTTCGGTCTATCAAAGGCGCTGATTTAGCGTGAATCTGGCGGCCTGCGGGACGCTGCCACGGACTCCTGAGAACGCCGTTTGGTACCGTCTGATTCTGCCCGGACATTTGACTACTGCATTGGGAAGCGCCCATACCAAGTTGAGGTCAGGGCGGTTTAACGCGGGGCCATTGTTGCCCCCGCATGACCAGTTCCCCATTTTATCTTTTGCAGATGACTTGATTGTCGCCCAGTTCGAAGTCGGAGCGGTCTTGGGCAGCCTCACGCCTGGCGGTTATCTACCGCATCCGCGCCATAGTAGCTTTGTTACGCTAAATGTTCAGATCATCCTGCACGACGTAATTGACCTGACGGGTGTTTCTACAGCCCAGGCTCCGCTAGGCACGAATGCACAAGAACTAACGGGCGACTGGCGGGGATACAATACGAGAACCGCGTCTACTTCTGTATCCGTACCTACCGGAAGCGCTCCAACTCAAGAATTAGGGAAAGCCTTGTCAAGCACAGGCGTGGAGGGATTTCGCTCGATTTCTGCCAAAGTAACTCACCACAAAACACTCTTTGTATTTCCGAACAATCTTAGGACGGGAAGTTCTCTGACATTTTCTGATCCGAGTGGTGCCATTGTCCATCAAATTCCCTAAATTACTACTGCCGCCTATTCAGTACGTAGCAAAGAAGCTCGCCGCCTTTTCCGGATTGTAGCCGCGACGATCATAGAGCTTCGTCGTGCTGGGATCACGATGCCCTGCAGCCTTCTGTACATCTTCGAGCTGCGCGCCGTTTTCGAGTGCGGTCATAAAACGTCATTATGGAAAATGTTTTGAAATATGAAGCACGTCGCTAAAAACGTCTCAAGTAACTCGCCCAGGGGCAAATATTAATTCGGCAGAGCAGGGGCTGGCGACTGCTGCCCCGAAGCGATTAACGACGGTGATGTCGAACGGGATCATTAGTTTGCTTGGCGGCCTCGTATGCGGCGATCGCCCGCAGCTCCGCGTCGATCGTTTCTAGTTTCGCCTGCAGCTTCTGCTGCTGCCCGACAATTTCTCGACGCTGAGCGCTGAGACGATCCCGGGTCGCAGGGGTGCTTAGCGGAGCGACGGCCGGCTGTTCCAAAATAGCAGCCGCGCCGTCAGGAGCCGCTGTGATGGCACTCAAAATGCGCGGCTTGCGGGCCGAAGCTTGGTTGGCCGCAGCATCACCACTCCGGATTGAGGGCTCGGCGCGGTTTGGCCTGGGTCGAAATAGCGCCTCGGCGTCTTGGCGCGCTCGATTAAGCTGCTCATGCTCGATGTTGGAATGGTCGACCTGGTGCGCTGGCTCTAGCAAAGGCGGACATACCTGCGAAATTCACGTTGAATATCGTCGAACATGCTTATGATCGAGCCGGAGCACAAGGTTCGACTAAACGCTTTCGTTTCTTTGTTCGGCGTAATGGCCGTTTCTCCGTCCCGGCCTGAGCATCCGAAGTGCGCCTGCCGCAGCGCGCGAGGCTGAGCCCGAATCCGGGACCTTCGATGAAGATGACCCGGCGGCCGGGTCCGTTGTCCGAAGGCAACACCGGGCCGGAACCTGCCCCGAAGCCAAGCGAATGTTGTGTAACATAAAGGACGTTATGTTACACTAAACCTATGAGTCAGGAGATCGTCCCGCCGCAGTCAAAGACCGCGCTCGTCAGTGCCAGTGAGATCGTCGTGCCGGCGGCGATCGCCGCGGCTGGCGAACCTGCGGTGCGGCGCTTTCTCGAATTCTTTGCCGCGACGATCCGCAACAAGAATACCCGCATGGCGTATTATCGGGCAACGTGTTCGTTTTTCGCTTGGCTCGAACAGCACGGTATTTCCGAACTCATCGCTATCGAGCCTCTGCATGTCGCGGCCTATGTCGAAGCCCTTCAGGACAGCGCCGCCAAACCGACCGTCAAGCAGCACCTCGCCGCCGTCCGCATGCTGTTCGACTGGTTGGTCATCTGCCAGGTTGTCGCCGCCAACCCAGCGCACGCAGTGCGCGGACCTAAGCACGTCGTGCGCCGCGGTAAGACGCCAGTGCTCAACGAGGAGCAGGCCCGCCGGTTGATCGACAGCATCGACACGTCGACGCTCGTCGGCCTGCGCGACCGCGCCCTAATTGGTGTGATGACTTACGCCTTTGCCCGCATCGGCGCCGTCGTCGCGATGCGGGTCGACGACTACTATCCAAACGGCAAGCGCTGGTGGCTGCGGCTGCACGAAAAAGGCGGCAAGCGTCATGAGATGCCAGCGCACCATAAGCTCGAAATTTTTCTCGATGAATACATCGCCGCCGCCGGCATCCGCGATGACGGTAAAGGCGCCCTTTTTCGCACCGCACGCGGCCGCACCGGAGAGCTCACCGGCGAAGCGATGCATCGTATCGACGCCTATCGCCTGATCCGCCGGCGTGCCGCCGAGGCGGGCTTTAAACAAAAGTTGGGCTGCCACGTGTTTCGCGCGACAGGCATCACCGCCTATCTCGAAGCCGGCGGCACGCTTGAAAATGCGCAAGCCATGGCCGCTCACGAAAGCCCGCGCACGACAAAACTCTATGACCGCACAGACGATGCGATCACACTCGATGAGGTCGAACGAATAGCAATCTAGATCGAACCGGAGCTGCGATGCTGCGATCGCCCGGGCTAACGGCTCAGCAGCGGGATATGTTGCAAAACACCGTTTTACTTTATCGTTCTTTTTGTGGCCACCGATTGATTGCAGCCGTCAATTGCCGCAATACATCCTCAAGATCCGCTTGTTCTGATGTATCCAACACGGCCTTGCCCTCTGCTAGGGCCCGCTGCAAAGCGATCTTAGACTCACCCAAGAATTCGGCGCTAGTCGACGCAGCCTGCCGACTTGCACCCGTTATCGCCTCGCTCAGCTCGGTCGCTCGCCGCTCCTTTAGGCGCTGAGCGAGCCTGACGAGATAATCGTATAACTCTTGGTTGCTGGAGAGATACATCACGCGCTCCTATGGCGGCATAGTGAATTGTAGAGAGCCCACACCGCCTGGGCGTGTGATGATTTGAATCCCCCTCCCCGCGTTCACCCCAAGTCCCGGTGCCTCGTTTGTGATTACAGACGCTCCCCTATTCAAAGTTCCCCGCAGCACGAAATCCGGAGTGACATTGGGCATACCCATTTGGTTCGCATACCCAGGCGTCATAGGATTTTCCAACGACCAGTATTGAGATTCTCCCGCCATCGATTGACCAAGTTGGCCGGTGCGATAAAGGGGGGCTCCACTTTGTGCTGCTTCTAAGGCCGCCTGTGCCTCGGCCGACGCGCTTTGCACTTCTAGAGCGTACGGTGTGACGATGGATGCTGCTTCTTCGCCGGCAAACAGCACTTCATATGCGGCCGCACCTGACGCATAAATAGCTTCCGCCCCGGAAAGAAGCGCCGGTAACACAAGTTCCGGATAATCAGTATCAATCCTATCGTCGGGGTATGCCGTCCGGCTTTTATCCAAATAATCATTGAACATGTAAGAGAAGGCCCCAGTTACGGCTCCATTCTCAAACTTGCCCCCCGAGATGGCAGATACTGTTCCCCCAACCACAGCAGCTCGCGCCGTATCTGCAGCAAAATTTTCAAAACTGCCCCCGAAGCTCGTCGCTTTAGTAGCCGCAGCGGCGATAAACCCTTGCCAGAAATTTCCTCCTTCCGCCGCAGACTTCGCGCCCCCGACGACACCATGGGCAGCCACCCATTCAATTCGAGAGGTCGTGCTCAACTCCCCGCCCGGATTCGGAGTAAACTCGTACCCCACTCCAGCAAAGGCCCCACCCGAAATTCCTCCAATTACTCCTCCCTTCACTGCCGCTTGAAGATCATCATCCAAGTTGCCTCCATAAAGTGCCGCACCGACAAAGCCCCCGGCCGCTCCAGCCGCCGCCCCTGCCTCCGCGCCTACCAGTATGGACTCTCCAAGTGTCATGGCGCCGGCTGTGCCGGTGCCGGCGGTGAAATACGTAACTACGATAACTACTGCGACAACGACCACTTCTCGCCAATTCTGGGCAAACCATTTGCCAACTTCGCCAGCAAAATGAGTTATCCCGTGCCACGCATCACCTATGGCGTGCCCAAGTCCGCTTATCGCGCCACCTATGCCGAGAAAATCGTAGCCGCTGGGATCAACGTAGCGAAGCGGGTTGTCACGCGCGTAGATATACCCATTGCCGCTCTGTGTATCCGCAACGATCTGGTTAACCACATCCACCGATGTAAACATGCCTAGGTCTGAACTATACATGCGACCATTCATATGAATGAGCGAGAATTCATCAAGGTGCTCATGCCCCGTGAACCCGCGCTTCCAGGATCCTGCTATTTGCTGAACCTCACCACGGCCGGATCGATTATCCTCACGTTTGGTTCGCGCGCCCCAGGGATCATACCAGAACCGCTCTCGAACGCGGCCGTTTTGGTCGGTCGCGCGTACGATGGATCCAAGCTGGTCCGCGTGCATGTACCAGGCCTCAGTGGTAGAAATTTTTCCGTACCACCCAGAATAGAGTTCCGTATTGGCGTAAGTATCATCGGTCTCTACGACAGCAACGATGCCTGACCCGCTGCGGATATAGTTTCGGCTGCGGGTCAGCCGCTCAAATCCGCTGAACCTCGACGAATGGAGGTAGTCGGCGTTTGCCGATAGCGCGTAGTCAATTACTCTTTCATATAGCCCCACATACAACGTCTCTTCCGATGCGCCATTCAAACGCGAAAACTTTCGGAACCGGTCCCCACTAGGCCCATAGTCGAACCGCGACCATTTCGCTTCGTCGAGATAGATCAGCTTGACACGATTGTCCGCGGTGTAATCGAGGTGGCCGTGAGGCGTCGAAATCATGTTGCCATTCAAATCATACCTGTAGTGACTCCAAACTTTCTTGTAAGTTGTCTCAATCACACCGTGAAATGGTCTAAATTCACCTCCTGTTGTTGCGGAATTCTGAGCATAGTGGTAGTCTCCCGTTCCCGCCTTATAGGTGAAACGACCAGCGGCGTCATATTTGTACTCTGATCGCCCCACCTCGACGCTGACCAGCGCGACTAACCGGTTCAGATCGTCGTACTCGAACGACTCTTTCTTGTGCTCGACGGCCTCTTCTCGATTTCTCATATTGCCGATTAGGTCAAAGTCGAGCGACAAGTCCATGATACGTTGGCCGCTGGCAGATCTGGTAGAAATCTGCCGCACTCGCTCATCTCTACTATCGTACCTCCGCGCTGTCTTTACGCCGTTACCCAACGTTTCATCAGTAACACGACCATAAATATCTATGCCGTTTGCAATCCAATAAGGTTTAGACGTCGCCGCGTCGACCACTTTAACGAAATACCCCTTATCATCATAGACATTCCGCACTGCGAAGCCGTTAGGATACGACACTCCCACAACTCGGCCGTAAGTATCCAGTTCGGTGGTGCTTACGAATTGGTCGCCGTCTATTTGTACGACAACACCATTCACCCGCCCATATGTGTCGTAGCTATATTCTCTAATATACCCATTCGAGCTAGTGACCGAGGCTACTTTGCCGACTCCATGCCTCGCCGTGTCATATTTCCAACTCGTCGATACATCTTGGGCTACGCGGTGAGTCGGGCGTCCTGCCAGATCGTATTCTACGGTTGCGACTTGCCCCTTGGCGTCTGTCTGCCGCACGACGCGCCCGAATGGATCGTACTCATACCGCCAGAGGCCAAGGTCGGGGTCAGCAACCGCTATCTTGTTACCAAGCCCATTATAAGTGTTGACGGTAACTGCGCCAGTAGGGCCCGTATTCCTAACTACATGTCCACCGGCGTCGTATGTAAACGTCACCTTCCCAACTGAATCGGTAGACTCGATCGTCTGCTTACGCATATTGACTGTCGCCGACGATCGTTGATCAAGCCCATGGTCTCGATAAATGCCCGCCGGAAACGACCTTCCACAGGACAACGTTGGCTGCTCACTCCCAGCCGCCGGCGGTCCGACCACTTGCTGCCGCGGATCGACCACAACAATAACGGTCCCACCACCTTCGGGACGCCCTGCGAACAGCGTCTCTGACCTAAGTCCGTTTATCGCTGTGGAAGCGCAGACGCGGCCTAGCGAATCATACTCGTTTGTCGTCCAACGGATATGACTTTCGGACGCGTCGTGAGGAGTGGATGTCCGTGTGACACGCCCGAGCGAATCGTATTCCGTCTCCTTAAAGACGGGCCGCCGCGCGGCTGTATCAGAAGTGTATGCGTCTGTCACCTGACGGAGCTGTCTACCCTTTGCGTCAAAAAGCGACCACGTGGCGGGGAGAGTGCCGACCTGTGACCCCACAGCATAGCTAACTGGCGCACTAAGCCCCCAGGAGAAATCCCGGTTATCGTCGATTTTTGGTAACGCGGTGCGCGCTACAAGAGTGGTGGTGGTTGATATTCCTGTTGGGCCAGTCTCCTGCCTAAGTCGGCCAAAGCCATCGTAAGTAAAGCTAGTGACAAGGCCGTTTATATCAGTAGCGGACGTCGGCTGCCCTGTGGTGGGGCTCCGTTTGATCGGCGCCCGGTGTCCAAACACATCGGTCTCCGCGACGCTGTACCGTCCAAACGGATCAAACTCTGATTTCGATCTCTGTTCCGGTTCTCCAAAAGCGGAAACCGTTTTAGAGACCACATTGCCGAAGCGATCGCGATCAAATCGCGTAACCACCGCTGTTAAAATCTCGCAATTCACGTCCTCCTC
>JAFAYW010000023.1 GCA_019240125.1 Alphaproteobacteria bacterium | reverse complement strand
GCATGACGCCGAGTTCGCGAACGAGATTGGTCGATGCAAACAGGAATGCCAGCGAGGTGATGAGCGCGGCGCCCTTTTTGAACAGGGTACGCATGATCGCCGCCGAGGCATAGGAACAGGAGGACGACGACGCGCCGGCGAAGCGCGCCAAGGCGAGCTGCTTCGGGCCGGTGAGACCTAACGCCCGCTTCATCTGCTCGGTCGAGATGACAGCCTGCAGCAGCGAGGAAATCATGAACCCAAGCACCAGCGTCCAGGCAGTCTGCCACGCCATGCCGACGGCCATCAGCAGCGCTTGGCCTGTTTTGGCGATGATATCCTGAATGACAGACGCCTCCTTGCGAGGGGCGCGCCGTATCGTTCAGCGCGTCCTCGACGCTGTTGAACGTGCGAGGCTTACGCTGCCACCGCGTGTTGTCGGCGAGCCAGGAATAGGGCAGATCGCCAGACCGGCGCATCAGAACAAGGTCGGTTTGGACCTTGTTGTAGCCGGCCTCGGATTTCTCAACGAGACCACGAACGCTGGCTTGGTAGAAGACCTGGCGGACCGTCATGGGGCGCATCGCCGCGACGATCGTGTGAAGGTTCTCTCGTCGTTGTTCTACTTCAGCCTTTGAGGCGCGATGCCGTTTTATCGGGCTAGCCTCATAAGCGGCCCTCGAGATGGCGCTCATCGGGCACCCCCGCCGACGATCTCGGCCGCGATCACAATCGCGACGCTGGGGCTCAGAAGGGGCTTCCGGCTCAGGAGCCGAGCTGCCCGTTGAACTCCAGCGAGGTTTTGGCTAAACTGTGAACTTATGTTGAGCTGGCTTTCGAGATGTGCCGCCCGTGCCACCGGGCGGCCTTCTCGTTTCTGGGGCCTGTCCCCCGTTATGTCGGGGTGCATCTCAAGCCGCCTCCCCGATCTTCGCCACGGGTAGGCTCGCGATGAACTGCTCCAAGCACGCTCGGGTGATGAAGCTTGACCTGCCGATCTTCACGGCGGTCAGTCGGCCCTCACCGAGCAGTCTGTAGAGTTGAGCGTGCGAAATCGAGAGGATATGCTCTACGTCTTTGGGCGAGTACAGTTCTCTGAGGGGCTCCCGAAGCGGGGGCCCACCATTGTGACCAATGCCGGGTGAAACGATTGACATGGTTGTGCCCGTTGGCTGTGACGGGCACGAATAGATAACCAGATATCGCCGATGGTCACGCGTTCAATGTTCAGGATTATTCAGAGTTAGGTTCCCCCAAACTCTGAAATTGCGCTATTGCCTTGTCCCGGGCCTTGCTAGCCGTGTTTCGGGATGACCCGTATTCTTTGACTAAGGCGTCCAATGTGTCCGCCTTAAGCTGCTCAACGTTGCGCTTGCCCGACGTCAGTTCGTCAAGAATTTTTCTCTTGGTCATATTCAGCTTGGTTGGCTTTGGGCCTGGCGTTGAGGGCTGTCGCTGGATATCGCGAGGCAGCCCATTGGGCAGACGCCACTTCAATGCTGTCGCCCACACCAAAAACTCGTCCAGTCTAATTTTCGAGAACGCGCCGTCGTATCCGTCAAGTGTCGGCAGTTTGACGCCTAAACTGCGGTGGGCTAGGTCTAGCCTCCGGTCAAACTCCTCTTCGATTTCTTCGGGAATTCCGAGCAAAATTTTGCCAGTAGCGCCTTGTCCTATCCTTAGTGCGTATGGATTGATGCTCACCGAGAGCGCAACTGCTTCCCTGAGCAGCACCCAGCTCGCATCTCGCCAGAAATTCCAATCGGGTTCGTTCATCGGAGCGCCTCCGCAGACGCATCCGCACGCTGGTCGCGGCGGCAGCGGGTGCGGTGCCCGCGTTCGGCCCGTCGGCCTAGCCACCGCGATTACTTTTCTAATCCGGCTGAGTACAGCGGCACGACATTGTCCTCGACCGTTTCTGCTGTATCGAGCAGCGCGACCCGCGCCAATGCATCGGAGTGGTCACCGATGTGCCGGCTGTAAGTACGTTCCAGCATAGCGATCGAGGTGTCGTGGTTGACGGCGACAACCCTGATCGGCACCCCCGCCAGGAGTTGCCGGACGATGCTGGAATGCCGCAAAGCGTACATTGTCACCTGTTCCGGGTCTTGTCCGGCCGCCTTCGCAGCCCGAGCAAATGGCCGCGTATGGTCTGATTTTTTCCAGGATGCACGGCTCGGCTTAAGCAGCAATGGCGCGGTAGCAGGCCGATCTTCCGTTAGGGTACGCAGCTTCTTAGCCAAGGGCGCCGGAATCGGCACTGGGCGGCGACGCACTGCCTTCACCCCTTTGCCTTTGCTCTCCCATCGCGAACTTCGGAAGTGGCGAGACGGGCTTGCGAAGCAGCTGGCCGCGTCATCCGTTAACCGTACCGCGACGGGTTTGAAAGCAACGTTCAATCTGGCGGCCGACAATGACGAACGTATCGCCAACCGCCGCGCATGGGAAACTGGTCTCGCCACAATCCCCGATGCGGAGCAATCCCGTAATGTCATCCTGCCCGACGCGGCGGTTAGGCAGATCGTGTCGGCCGCATATGATCAAGGTTCCGAATTCGGCCTCTTGATCGAGGTGGCCGCTGTAACCGGGGCGCGAACCCTCCCAGCTTGCCCTCCTCGAAGTTCAGGATTTGCAGGCGAGCGGTTCCGCTCCACGGTTGATGATGCCGACCTCGTGCAATGCGACCGGCTTTTCCAGCAATGTAACCGAGAGGTGCCCGCGAACTCGGCTGACGAATGTCGGCCATGTGCTCTGGTTTATTCGCATCAGGGATGGTCGTGGTCAGCACACGGAGTGCAAAGTAAACCGCGCAACACGAACGCTTATTGCGCCGCGGTAGCGAGCGCTGGGCGGCGCGCCGGCTGAAAGCGATCGAGCAGCTGGCCCGGGCCCTTTCCGAGCCGTGCGTAATCCTTGCCGTCGAAGACGCGGGTACCGTTGACGTAGACGCCGTGAATGCCGAGCGGATCGCGGATCGTGCGCGGACCGCCGCCGGGTAGGTCGCTCACTCGGCGCAGCGGCGAAATGCCGATCGTCTCCGGCTCAAACAGCAGCAGATCGGCGCAAGCGCCCGTCTCGATGCGGCCGCGATCGGGAATACCGTAGAGACCCGCCTGATGACTGGTCAGGCGGCGCACCCCTTCGACCAGATCGAGGGCGCCGCGATCGCGTACCCAATGCCCGAGCAGATAGGGGCCAAAGCCGGCGTCGCAGAGATAGATCAGATGTGCACCGGCATCCGACAGAGCGATAACGCCGGCCGGATGCTTGACGAGCGGCTCGACGCCCTCATCGACAGCATTGAGGAAGCGACCAATAAAGCCGGTGTCGAGATTTTCCTCGAGCCCAAGCTCGAAGAAGGTGTCGAGCGGATCGCGGCCAGTTTCTTCGGCGATCTCCTTGACCGAGCGGTTTGCCAGCCCGCGATTGTGCGGCAATACCGGCACACCAACGATGACGCGGTCCCAATTCCCCTGGAAGATCGTGCCGGGTTTCGGGTTACGCAGGTTGTCGCGGAATGCGCTGCGAAAGCTGGCGTCGCGATAGACGGCGGTCAGTTGCTCGCGGTCATACGCCTTGATCGGGTCGAATGCCGGATGGCTGTAGAGCGGATAGGCGCCGGCCAGGGTGAAGTCGAACGACAGCGGCTGACAGGTGAGCTGGATATAGACTTCCTTGCCTTGCCGCTGCGCCGCGGAGCATGCCTCGAACATGCCCTGCGCGCGATCGGGGTATGCCTCGTTGTAGAAGGCGACGCCGGTGCTCATGAAGATGCGGTGGCCGTGCTTACCAGCGATCTCGGCCAGCGTTTCGACCGGCACCGCGCCTGAGGCGATCTCGACCACGCCGCGGCCCGGCCCGCCCATCGCCCCGACCAGCGCGTCGAACTCCGAGATGTCGGTGATCGTCGATGGCATCGGCACGCCGCCCCAGCCGGAATGGTTGAGCGAATACGAGGCGCCGAGCCCGATCGCGCCCTGACTCATCGCCTCAGCGACGAGGCGCTTCATCTCGGCCATTTCTTCGGGGGTCGGCTGCTTACGGGTCGAGGCTTCCTCGCCCATGACGGCGGTACGCACCGCCGAATGCCCGACCATCACTGCGACATTGGCGTAAGGGCTCTGGCGCCGCACCATGTCCATGTATTCGCCGAACGACTGGAACTGCCAGTCGATGCCGGCACGCAGTGCGGCGAGATCCATGCCTTCGACGACGGCGAGGTTGCGCATGATCATGTCGCGCAGATGCGGCGGGCTCGGGACGATGCCAAAGCCGCAATTGCCCATCACCGCGGTGGTGACACCGAGCGAGGGTGACGGTGACAGGGTCGGATCCCAGGTGATCTGGGCGTCATAGTGGGTGTGGATATCAATGATGCCAGGCATCAGCGAGAGGCCGCCGGCATCGACCAGTTCGTCGGCGTCCTTGCCGACCTCGCCGATCGCGGCGATGCGTCCGTCCTTGACCGCGATCTCAGCGCGCACCGGGTCGTGGCCAAGGCCATCGACGATTGTCGCGCCGCGGATGATCAGATCGTACATCGCAATCCTCCCCTGCCGACTGCGCGGCCGATATCGAGCATAGTATTGCGGCCGAGTGTAACTAAGTTCGCGAGGATCGCGGCATGTCTTGCGTGCAGGTCGATATGAACAAAGGGCGCCGCGATTGGCGGCTGCAGCGGCCCAAACCCGAGTTCGGCAAGCCTAGACCGTGGTGTGACGGTATCGCGCATGGTTAGGATCATCGGGCGGCCAACTCAAACCGACCGCGCAAATCGTCCTGGTGCGCTCGGTCGAACAGCGCTTCGGCGAGCTGCGCCGCGGCATAGGTGAGGCGGGTCAAGGCGGTGATGTTCAGATTGATCAACGCCTCCATTGTGTCGACATTCGCCTGCAGCACCGAGGCGACGGAGCCGGCCCCGGGGGTAGTGACCAGCACGGGAGTGTCGGGATTGTTGCGCAATACCGTTTCGACCTTTTGCGAGGTCGGCGCGGTCGTTCAGATCAGCCGGCTATATCGTGATCTGGCGCCCGGTTTCGCGGCGCAGGTTGTCGGCCACCGCGGTCAGACGTTCCTTATTGCGCGCCGCCACCAGAACGTCGTAGTCGCGCTTCGGGAGGCGATCGGCATAGACCGTTCCGATGCCGGCCGAGGCGCCGGTGATCAGGGCGACGCCGTGCGAAGACGTATTGCTCGTTGGGGTTCTCCGTCCTAACCGGCTCGGGATCGAGCTCGGTTGGACAAGAGATACGGCTGCAACGCTTCGTCTCAAATGTCATATAAACGTCGATTTAGGACATGAGGCTGGCCCGATCGTGAGGGATGTTGCATTCGTCGTTTACCCAGCTTTTCGATAATGGCGCTGGCCGCCGCGACGGTGTTCGAGTTCGCCAACCACTACTCGGCACGCGGGACGGATACTACGCCTCCCTACAACCTTCACTTCGTGTCGGAGAAGGGGCCCGGTCAGAACATCCGCGGGTGTGTCGCTCGAAAGCGAGCCTTTCACGGACATGCCATTCAATACGCTGCTCATCGGCGGGTCCAAACTGCTTGAGGAGCCATCGCCCGGGTTGATCGCCTTCATCCGAGACGCGCCTGACGGGGATACGGCTCAGCCGGCGGTTCAGCCCCGTAAACGGTCGTCGCGTCATCGGGCCAGGAAGCGCCGACTTTCCTGGTGCGCGTGGAAGAGCTTGCCGATCAGGGGAGCGCAACGGTGTTCGAGGCCGCCGCGACAGGTCCCCGAGCCAAATAGGTGCGCGGTGGCGGCGCGCCTCCCGGATGCGACGCCAGTGTCAGCTGGCAAGGATGATTAATCCCGGTTAATATAATCGAGCCAGCGGCTTGGGGTGAATAGCATCCGTTTAAGGAATGAGTTTAAGCGAGCAGCCGACGGCTTTCGGCGTTTTGCCTCGACTTCGGTGCCCCGGTGGCGTTGCGGCCTGATAGTCGCGGTTGGTCTTGGCCTGCTCTGCGGCGGCCAACCTGTTGCGGCCGATGTGAGCTATGAGACCAAGATTGTCGGCGCTGATGATTCGGATCTGTCCGATCTGCTCGACGATGTCTCGCAGCTAAAAAAGCTCGAGGACAAAAAACCGGCATCGGAAGAAGCGTTGCGGCGCCGCGCCGATGACGATCTCGAACTGCTGAAGGACGCGGCCCACAGCCTCGGCTATTGGAATGCGCAATTCTCCGACAACATCGATGTGAAAGAAGACACCGCCAAGGTTACCGTCACGGTGCAGCCGGGGCCGGTGTACCACGTCAGCACGATCCAGGTGCTCGGCCCTGCCGGCAAACCGCTGATCGTGCCGTCCGATCCGGCAGCGCCGCCATTGCCGCTAAAGCCGGGCGATGCGGCGCGTACCGAGCCGGTGGTCGCGACTGAGAATGCGCTGCTTGCCCAGCTTGGACATCAGGGATACCCGTTCGCTAAAAAGACCGATCGGCGTGTCGTCGTCGACCACGACACGCACACGATGGCGGTGACCTACATGCTCGATCCCGGGCCGCCGATGAAGTTTGGGTCCGCCGCGATCTCCGGGATGGAACGGCTCGATCCCGCTTATGTGCAAAACCGTATTCAGTGGCATGCCGGTGACACTTACGACAATCGCACCGTCGACGAGACGAGGCGGCGACTGATCGATAGCGGCCAGTTCAGCAATGTCGCGATCACGCCGATCGCCGACCCCAACAATCCCGGCCAGGCGGCGATGAAGATCGACGCAACCGAACGATCGCATCGCACAATCGGAATCGGGGCGGCATACAATACTAGCGAGGGCCCCGGCGCCCGGGTTTTCTGGGAAAACCGTAACCTGTTCGGCGGCGGCGAAACCTTGCATCTGAATGTCGATGGCGGGCAGCAGCATAACGGCGTCTCCGCGACCTTCCGCAAACCCGATTTTCTCGACACGGCCGACCTCGACTTTCTGGCCACCGCTTCTGTCGCCGATGACACACCGGAGGCCTATCACAGCCGCAGCGCCCGTATGTCCTTTGGCCTGGAGCGCCGCTTCGACCAACATTTGATAGCGGGCCTCGCGCTCAGCGTCGAAAAGGCGAATGTTGTGGCCGAGGCCGACACTAACGGCCCCTTCTCCGCGTCGCAGCGGACCCAGCATTACTCGCTGGTCGGCGTACCGATGTACATAAAGCTGGATGAAAGCGACGATCTGCTGAACCCGACCCGCGGGTATCGCGCCCGCTTTGATCTGACACCGTATCAGAGTTTTACCGGTCCCGAACTCAGCTTCGTCACCGGGCGTGTGCAGGCCAGCACCTATCAGCGCCTGACCGACAGCGATCGCTATGTGCTTGCCTTTTCGGGGGCGCTGTCATCGCTGGCCGGGCCGTCGCTCGATCAGATTCCAGCCGACAAGCGCATCTACGCGGGCGGCGGCGGCTCGATCCGCGCCTACGGCTACCAGATGGCGGGCGCGCTTGATCAAAACAATCGGCCGATCGGCGGCAAATCCGCCCTCGAACTCAGCGCGGAAGCGCGTATCAAGGTCACCGAGACCATCGGGATCGTGCCCTTTATCGATGCGGGCAGCTACTACCCAAGCAGTGTGCCGAAATTGGGTCGGCGATTGCTTTTCGGTCCCGGTCTTGGGTTTCGCTATTATACAAGCTTCGGCCCGATCCGTTTGGATGTCGCGACACCATTGAGCCGACGGCGGGGAGATTCTTTGGTTCAGTTCTACATCAGTATTGGTCAGGCGTTCTAATGGCGACGGGGGGCCGGCTGCGTCGCGTGGTGAAATGGGGAGCCTTCACGGTTCTCGTGCTGTTGCTGCTCGTCGTTGCGCTGTTCGGATTGTTGCAAACCGCGCCGGGTCTCGGCTTTGCCACGCGCCAGATCGCGAACCTGGCGAGCACCCCGGGGTTCAGCGTTTCGATCAAAGGGCTGAGCGGCTTTCTGCCCTTTGACGTGCATGCCGAGCGGATCGAGGTTAGCGACGCCAAGGGTGTCTGGCTCGGTATCGATCATGCGCGGATCGACCTCTCGGCACGCGCGCTGATCAGCCGCCGCGCCGAGATCGGCACGATGGGCGCGGA
>JAFAYW010000007.1 GCA_019240125.1 Alphaproteobacteria bacterium | reverse complement strand
CCGGATGGTCTCGCGTCCAATATCGATCAAATCAGGAACACGCATGTTCACTGTTTGTTTTATCTCGGACAGAGCGTGCCGCAAACTCATGCGGGCTTGCGCATCGGCCGAGCGGTCCCACAGAAGACCAATCAGCCGGGTACGCGACACGGGCTCTTCAGATAGACACAAACAGGCTAATAAAGCGCGTGTCTTTCGCGCACGAGGTAATATATCCTGGCCACTCTGGTCGATGATTTTCATTCGGCCAAGAAGATATATCTGGGCTACCTTTTGATTATCACGAACTCTTCTTGCCAAAGATCCGATTTTGGCAACAGATACTACGTTACTCATCAGACAATTCCCTCTTCCGCTGCCCGCTCTCGAGACATCTCAGCCGCTAATCAGCGTCATCCCAATATTACGCTTTTTTTCACGCCAGTTTCACGCCATATCACCTTTAACGCTGGACGCATAGAAGGTTTCTTTTATTCGTGGATAAGCAGACCCATGGTCTGCGCACCTTTTCGATCCGCGTTCTTGATCCTGATGCCACCCTGTTTCATCGATCCGGCTATTCCGAGCTCTCTGGGCTTATTATGGTGGGCGTTTTGCCAGAAATGTCGGGGTAGAGTGACCTCGCCGATAGTCAACGGACGCCCGGCGCGTGTGCTGGCCGGCCAGCGGTTGACACGGCTTGCAGAGCTGATATCGCCACTATTTGGCGTGACTGTCGCCGGGCAACAGCGACAGGCCGGCGAAACAGGGTCTAAGGTTATGTACTCACAAAGGGGATTCCCCTTTGCGGTTGTGTGTGATTCATGTGTGGACGGTCCCCGTTGAGCAAGAGGGACTGCGGCGCGCGGGCGATCGGGTCAGGTACATTCATGTGTCCGGCCTGTTGTATGCGGCGCCAGGCCGCTGGCCATGATGGTGTCGGTGGAGTGGGTCCTCATCAAGCTGCCGCGCTCGATGCGTGTTTGAATCACGCAGGTTGTCCCGCTCCCGGCTTGACCGATCGGCATCACGTTCGTCGTTCTCTCCTGCCAAAACCGTTGTCGCTGTTCGCCCTGGATCAATTACGCGGCGGCGAGTGTGACCTTGTAGTTCTCCTCCCTGGCCATGACGGCCCATGCGACGCGGGCCATTTTGTTGGCCACGGCGACGGTAACCAGCCGGGCAGGTTTGCGTTCGAGCAGCTGGTTGGCCCAACGACTAATGCTGGTGTTCTTGCGCCGCGTATAGCGAGTAACCGCGGTTCCGCCGACCACGAGCAGGTGGCATAGATAACGAATCGCCCATCTTTGATATCCCGCCGAGTCGTTCCTTGCCGCCGCTGGAGTTCTGCCGCGGCACCAAGCCCAGCCAGGCGGCGAATTGTCGGCCCGACCGGAAAGCGCCTGCGTCATGTACGGTGGCGGCCAGCGCCGTTGCCGTGATGAAGCCGATGCCGGGAATGGTTTCGAGCCGCTGGCTTGCTGCATTATTACGATGCCAGTGCAATAGCTCGGTTTCGATCTTTCGGATCTGGATCGTCAGCGCCTCGATCAGCTGAGCGATCAGCCGCAATGTTTGGCGAGCCAGCTCGGGCAGCATGCCAGCGTCGTCCTCCAGCAACGGCAGCAAATCGCGCAGCCGCGATATGCCTTTCGCCGCGACGAAGCCGTATTCGGCAAGATGCGCCCGCATCGCGCTCACTTTAGCGGTACGCTGTCGCACCAAAAGATGGCGAGCACGATGCAGCATCAGAACGCTTTGTGCTTCGGCCGACTTGATGGGTACGAAGCGCATGGTGGGCCGTGTCACCGCCTCGCAGATCGCCTCAGCGTCCGCCCCATCATTTTTGTTTCGCTTGACGTAAGCCTTCACATAGGCCGGCGGCATCAGCCGCACATCGTGCCCAAGCGCGCTCAGCTCGCGGGCCCAATAATGCGCCGTCGCGCACGCCTCGATGCCAACTCGGCATGGCTCAAACCCGCTGAATAACGCCACCAGCTGATCGCGGCGGACCTTGCGCCGCAGCACGATCCGGCCCCGATCGTCGACGCCATGAACCTGGAAGACGTTCTTCGCGATATCCAAACCGACGGTGCTAACCTGCATGGGGACGGCTCCTCTGCGCGGGTGGTCCGATTGACAGCACCACCGTGGCACATCGCGATGCCGTCAGGGGTCGGGGGCCGTCCACCCCATCAAGCTTCCGAACTGAGGGAGCTTGAGGATGGCTCGTTTCGATCTGACGGACCAGGAATGGGCGATGATCGCGCCGCTTCTGCCGAACAAGCCGCGCGGCGTGCCGCGCCAGGACGATCGGCGGGTATTGAACGGAATATTCTAGACGCTGCGGACGGCTCGCCCTGGCGCGATCTGCCGGACCGCTACGGCCCCTACACGACTGTCTACAACGCTACAATCGATGGGCCAAAGCCGGCATCTGGCTGCGCGTTTTTGAAAGCTCGCCGAAAGCTCGCCGCAATCGCTGCACCTGATCGACTCCTCGATCGTTCGCCCGCATCAGCACGCGGCCGGCGGAAAAAAGGGGGCGAGGATCACGCCATCGGCCGTTCTCGTGGAGGATTGACCACCAAGATCCACGCCGTCGTTGATGCCGTAGGGCTGCCGGTGCGCTTTGTACTGAGCCCCGGGCAAGCCTCCGACAAGACCACATTGCCCAGCCTGATCCAGGTTTGCGTCCGGCGCGCGAGGCGATTGCAGACCATGGCTATAGCGCGCGCAGCATCATCGAGTTGTTCGCCACCCTCGGGACCACCGCTCACATTCCAAGCCAGAGCAACGTGCGCGTCGTTCGCAGCGTCGATCTCGAGCGATACCGACAGCGAAACCTGATCGAGCGCTTCTTCAACAAGCTGAACCACTGGCGTCGCATCGCGACCCGCTACGACAAGCTCGCCCGCAACTTCCTCGCTGCCGTGGCGCTTGCCTCTATTCGCATCCGTGTCAGACATTATGAGTCCACGACCTAGACCACATGTCCGCCTGAGCACGGGGCGACCCGTCTCACAGTATGCAGGTAACGAGGGTTGCGCCGGGTGAGCCGGTACCGAGCCTCATGCATAGGAGACGGGTCATGGCGGATCGTATCAGCTACGTCGGTCTTGATGTTCACAAGGAAAGCATTGTCGTCGCGACCGCGTCGAGCGGGCTGCGCGGGGAGGTGCGGGAATACGGTCGGATTGCCAACACGGCGACGGCGCTGGACCGTCTGCTTAAGAAGCTCGGTGGCGACGGCATAAGGC
>JAFAYW010000170.1 GCA_019240125.1 Alphaproteobacteria bacterium | reverse complement strand
GCGCGCAGCAGGATTCGAACCTGCGTCGTCCGGCTTAAGAGGCCGGCCCATAGCCGCTCTGGTCATGCGCGCGTGAAGTGGTACGCCCGACACGGACCGTCGGACACGGATCGAACGTGTATCGGCGGCTTATCGGGCCGCTGCTCTGCCACTGAGCTACAGGAGGATGGTGGGTGACGGTCTGAGTCGAACAACTCCCCCGAAGGGCACGGCTTTACAGGCCGCCTGCCGGAACCGCCGGCTTTCGTCACCCCCGATTTGAACTTATGAAACTGGTGCTGCCGGGCGGGATCGAACCGCCAGCCTCCCGCTTACCATGCGGATGCACCTCCATCGTGCTGCGGCAGCGTGTGGCGGGCGGCCCTGGATTCGAACCAGATACCCATGAGGCACGTTCGGGTTAGCAACCCGCCGCGGTACGCCCTTCCGCTTGTGCCGCCCTTACCTCCCGCAATTGGCCCTTGCGCGAATAGCGTTTGCCGCTTGGCACTGCCTGATGCCCGAGACGGCGCAACGCGCTTGCTGGCGGAGAGCGGAGAACTCGAATCCCAACCCTTTCGGGTCCATCCCGCTTCGAACGGGTGGTGGTGCGCCTGTCCACTTCACTCTCCCTTTGTGCGATTGGTGATCGGTGTGGCGTGTAGCGGAGGTGTCGATCCCCACACACTTACACGTGTCACCGGTGTTCAAAACCGGCCCGCGAGCCGTCGCGTCGCTACCCTCTATGGAACTTGGCGTGAAGGATGGCCGCGGTCTCGATCCGCACGCCTGTAAGAAGCGCCGCCCGGCTTCCAACCGAGGCCGGCAGCCCTGCCGGTTGACCATCCGAATTGGTACCCCACCGCGGATTCGAACCGCGAACCTCCTGATTCTAAGTCAGGCGCCTCTGCCGAGATTGGGCCAGTGGGGCATTGTCAGTCAGTCACGATGCGGGCGGCCGGGTTCGAACCCGCACGCCACAAGCCGCGGGATTTAAGCCCGCTGCGTCTGCCTGTTGCGGCACGCCCGCGCATGGCGCGAAATCTGGTCGCCCCGGGGGGAGTTGAACCCGCCGTTATCCGCTTGAGAGGCGGGTGTCCTGCCGTTGAACGACGGGGCGTTTGTGAGACACGGCGCGATAACATAAGGCGGGGTTGGAAGCGGGCTCCGGTGTCGAACCGGACCACGCGATTTCAAGGACCGCGCCGCCCCCCTGGGCCACCCGCCAAAATCAGACGCCGGTGGCAGGGGATGACAGGGCCGCCCGCCTTCTCCGGGGTCAGAGCCCGGTGCTCCAGCTGGTGAGCTAATCCCCGTCGACGTGAGCGAAAGTGGGGTGATCGGAGGGAGTTGAACCCTCGAATAGCCGAGTCACAGTCGGCCGCGTTCGCCGCTTCGCCACGATCACCATGAAACGCAATTGGCACCGGCGGAGCAGAATCGAACTCTCCTTCACGGGTTTGGAGTCCGTGTTGTTCTCCAGAACGCGCCGGTAGAAGTGCTGGAAAATGGCTGGCAGGGTCGGGATCGAACCGACCTCATTCCCGGTTAACAGCCGGGCGCGCTCACCTTGAGTGCTACCTGCCAAAAACTGGAGCGTCCGGCTGGATTCGAACCAGTCATCTTCACGTTGGAAGCGTGAGGCCCTGCCGTTGGACGACGGACGCATGTTGGTGCCGAGCCACCGTATCGATCGGTGTCCTCCTGTACTTCAAGCAGGCGTGCGCACCAGCTACACCAGCTCGGCATGATTGGTTGCGGGAGCCGGAGTTGCACCGACCGCCACCGGCTTATGAGACCGGCTGGGTCCTGGACCTTCCTGCAATGAAGTGACGATCGGCGCCCTCGGTATCGAACCGACCCGTCCCAGGTCGTCCACCCGGTCTCGCGCTTATAGGGCGCACCCGCTCACCTGAGCCGACGCCGACGAATTGGAGCGGTCAGCGGGAATCGAACCCGCGTCTTGAGACTGGCGGACTCAAATCCTGCCACTGAACGATGACCGCATGAATTGGTGGAACACGAGGGAATCGAACCCTCCTGACGCAATCTTGCAAGGATTACCGCCGCCCCAGCGGCCGTGTCCCAAACGTAAAACAAAATTGGAAAACGTAGATCGCTGCAGCCGGGCTTTCACCGGTCTCGGGCTCGGGGCTTCCGCCGAACCTGCCGTGTACCGGCACCGACCCGAAGGCCGCGCCGCAAAGACAAAAGACCAAAACAAAAAACCCTCCGCGGGGTGGTCCCGGGAGGGTTTGGCCGATCGTTCGATCGTGCTGCGGGTATGGTCTACCCGCGCAAACTCCTTCCGGACCCGCACCCGCTACCCTGCCAATTTTCGGGTCGCGAGTACCCGAGCGCGACGACGTGGAACGGCCGCGACATGCCTGATTTCAGGCACGGCAGACCGGTCCGCGTGGCCGCGGCGATTTGCGCTATGGTTGTGGTCCAGTTCATGGGGCGCGGCTTCTCTCACAGCCGAGACCGGGTCGTCAACAAGAATTCTCGATCGATCAATCGAAAATTGTGTTTTTGGCCTCGATGGCATCGCGATAGCAAATCCGGACCCGCGTTGAGCCCGGATTGACCCCCGTATAGCGGCCCCTTAGGCTTCGCGGCCGCGATTTGCAGGAGCGGAGAATATGCGCAACAGCCGTATCGGTGTGCGCCCGATCGCCGGTGCGATCGGTGCCGAGATCGACGGGGTACGGATCGGCGACGATCTGGACGACGAGACAATCGCCGACATCCGCCAGGCGCTCAACGAGCACTGCGTGATCTTCTTCCGCGACCAGCACTTCGACGCCGCGCAACACAAGGCTTTTGCCCGCCGGTTCGGCGAAATCTTCATTCATCCGAACTATCAGGGCATGCAGGCCGACGATGAGATCATCACGATGCGGCGCGAACCCGGCGATAAGCACATTGTCGGCGAGGATTGGCACGCCGATACGACCATGGTCGCGGCGCCGCCGATGGGCGCTATCCTCTATGCCATCGAGGTGCCCCCTTACGGCGGCGATACCTGTTTCGCTAGCCAGTACCTCGCCTACGAGACGCTCTCGGATGGCATGAAACAAACGCTGGCGGGGCTGCGGGCGGTACACAGCGACCGTCTGGTGGCCGGCCCCACGGCCGCGAAAAACGCGGTGCGCTCGACCAAGGTGCGCGAGGACGATGCCTGGCGCGAGACGATCAGCACCCATCCGGTCGTCCGCACCCATCCGGAGACCGGCCGCAAGCTTCTGTTCGTCAACCGCTCCTATACGGTGGGGTTCGAGGGCATGACCGAGGCGGAGAGCAAGCCGCTGCTTGAATACCTCCTCGAGCATGGACACCGGCCGGAGTTCACCTGCCGCTTCCGCTGGCAGACAGGGTCCGTCGCATTCTGGGACAATCGCTCAGCCAAGCACCTGGCGGTGCATGATGCCGGCCCGTTCCGCCGGGTGATGCGCCGCGTGCAGATCGCCGGCGACCCCGTGTACTGACGCGGGCCGCGCCGGCGTGAAACGAGGCGTCAGCCCAGCGCTTCCTTTCAGCCCAGCACTTCCTTGTTGATGACGTTTTCGCGGTTGGGTTTGCCGTCGATGACGCTGATCACGTTCTGCACCGCGACGAGGCCCATGCGGTCGACCGCCTCCTTGGTGACACCGGCCATGTGCGGCGCGGCGAGGAAATTGGGCAGGGTGAGCAGCGGGTTGTCCTTCGGGGTCGGCTCGACCGCGAACACATCGAGCGCGGCGCCGGCGATACGGTTGTTTTTCAGCGCGTCATAAAGCGCCATCTCATCGACGATGCCGCCGCGCGCCGTGTTCACCAGAAAGGCCGACCGCTTCATCTTGCCAATACGGGCGGCGTCGAACAGCCCGATCGTCTCCGGCGTCTTGGGGCAATGGATCGTGATGAAATCGGCGCGCGCCACGGCCGCGTCGAGGTCGCCGACCGGCTCGTAGCCGTTGCCGCGGATTGTCTCGGAATACATGTAAGGGTCATAGACCAGCACATTGGTTTCCATCGCCGCAAAACGCCGCGCCGAGCGGGTGCCGATCTTGCCAAAGCCGATGATCAGCACGGTCTTGCCGTAGAGATCGAGCGGCATGTCCTTGTAGCGGTCGTTCCAGCGGCCTTCCTTGACCATCGTGTCGAACATCGCGCCCTTGCGGGCCAGGTTCATCGTCAGGAACACGCCGGCCTCGGCGACGCTGACCGAATTGGCGGTGCCGCCGATCATCAGCGGGATATGGCGCGCGGTCAGCGCTGGCACATCGACCGCGTCGTACCCGACGCCGATGCGTGAGACGACCTGAAGCTGCGGCGCGGCGTCGAGTTCCGGGTTGCTGAATGGCGTGACGCCGAGGCAGACGCCGCTGACATCCTCGAGCAATTTGTGGAACTCGGCGGCGGGTATGTTCGGGGTGAATTCGACGCCCTCGAGATCGTCGCGAGACGCGATCAGCGCCCAGCCGGATTTCGCCATCGTTGCCGGCGCCATGATCTTCTTGCGGTTGGGATTGGCGGATTGAGCCATCGGTGTCTCCCCTCGGTTATCGCTTGTCCCACGAGTGTAGGGTGTTGCGGACCGCATCGCCAACGCCGGCGGAGCGTTGATGGCGGATGGCGCTTTGCTTATCCGCCCTACGAGCCGGTGTAGGGCGGAAAAGCGTAGCGCCTTCCGCCTTCCGCCTTCTTGCTTACAATTTCGACATCTGCTCGATTTGCGCGACATAGCCGCGATTGTGCGCCGGGGTCAGCATGACTTCGTTCATCACCAGCCGCTTTGGCAGACCGGCGATGTATAGCATCAGGTCGGCGCAGTCTTCCGGCTGCAGCATGCGGGCGCGGACCTCGGGGCCCACCGGGTTGGGGCGCTGGTCGAGGATCGGGGTGGCGACCTCGCCGGGCAGGAACACGCAGGAGCGGATACCGTTGAGGCATTCCTGCATGTTGATCGTGTGGCTCATCGCCACGACGCCATGTTTGGCCGCGATGTAAAGCGGCCCCGACATCCAGTTGACGAACCGCCCGGCCATCGACGCGGTGTGGATGATCAACCCGTCCTGCTGTGCCCGCATCAAGGGCAGGGCGACCGTGACACAACTCGCCGCCGCGCTGAGATTGCCACCGATCATCAATTGCACCGCGTCGGGGTTGAGCTTGTCCCAGTGCCGGTCGTTGATGTTGACCCCGGCATTGTTGAGCAGGATGTCGAGCCGGCCGAACTCCGCCGTCAGGAACTCTCCGATGCTGGTAACCTGGCGCGGGTCGCTGAGATCGGCCGGCTGGACGAACGCGCGGCCCTGCAACTCGCGGATGCGGGCGGCGACATTCTCCAGCGGCTCGCGACGGCGGCCGCTCAGCACAATCGTGGCGCCCTCACGGGCAAAGGCCAATGCCGCCGCCTCGCCAATTCCGCTGCCGGCGCCGGTTACCCAGATAATCTTCTCCTCAAACCTGCGCATCCACACCTCCACCGACATCTTGCCAGCGCGCCATTGCGAGGAGCCGCAGGCGACGCGGCGATCTCGACCGGCTGAGCCTCCTCGGCGCGAGATTGCTTCGCTGCGCTCGCAATGACAGCCTAACCTAGGCCGAGCAGGACATACCGGAGGAAATGCCATGCCAAAAACG
>JAFAYW010000115.1 GCA_019240125.1 Alphaproteobacteria bacterium | reverse complement strand
TCATAGCGCGATCACCCGTTCAAAGGCGCGCTTATGCAGGCCAATCACCTCGCGCAGCTCGCCCCAATCGCGCAGCGTGCCGGTGCCGTTCAGCTCGCGGGCAACCTGGTTCAGGTTGTTGCCGATGGCGCGTAGCTCGCCGGCAAGGGCCTTGGCTTCGGGGTTGCGCCGGGTCTCGGCGACAACCTCGGCCGCCGCCTGGCGGCGAAAGAGAAGCTGTCGCGCATAGGCGCTCAGGCTGATCCCCTCCCCTTCAGCCGCCCGCTCAAGCTTGCCCCGCTCCTTCGGGGTGAGCTGTACGCCAAGGAATTTCGTGCGCTGTTCGCTCGCGTCGGCTTGCTTGCGGCGGGCCATTTCCTACACTCCCGGCAGGGCCAGTCCCAATAATTCCAAAGGAATTAGCCATACTGGCTGCTGTTCTGTTGTCGTACGGTAAACCTGTTTGATTTCGGTGTCGTTAAATTCAGTCGTCCACGTCGAAATAAGCTATGCCAACCTGTAAACCAGCCAGCCTGTTAGACGGTAAACCGGCTGGATCGTCGGAGTGTTAGAGGGTTAGCCGGTTAGAGTGACGGGTTGTTAACCGGCTGGATGGTAGGATAGTTGGCATGAACCGCCGAGGTACATCATGCCTGCTCGCCACGCTACCGCGCCCGCCCATGAGCCGGACGCCGATCCTGCGATTGAGGGCTTTGTGAGCGATACGCCCGTCCCTCGCCGCTCTGCTGCTGCCCCGCCGCCAAAGCACCGCGCCGGTAAGTCCCTCGCCGGCGGCTATATTGAAAAAGACGATCTCTACATCATCAAGGAATTGCTGCTACGCCTCTCACGGGAGCTTAAACGCACCGTCACGATGCAGGATTTCGCGGTCTCGGCCTTTACCCGCGAATGCGCCCGCTACGGGGTCAAGCTCTCCGGTAAAAGCGGCGGCCCGCTGCCCGACGCTTAGCGCTCCTGCCCAAACACCCGGCGCAACCAATCATTCTGCCCTTCCCAATCCTCGCGCGGCTCTATGCGCCTGCCAGGCTCGCCGGCGAACTCATCCACCAGCACCTTTTCGTCGGCCGCCCAGGGGGTCGAGCTGGTGTTGAGATACGGCACCCGGTAAAGCCGCACCCGGCTCACCCAAAGATCAGCGTAATACCGCGCCAGCGATACCGCCTCGGCCAGCTCGATCTTACCGAGGATTTCCGCCGTGAAGGTCTCTCCCTCTCGGATGCCCTCAAGCTCGTAAAAGGCTGGCTCGCTCATGAGACTGCGCGCTCAGTGCCGCTGATTGGCGAGGTATTCCGTCATAGCCTCTTCAACCACGTCCTGCAGCTTGCGCCCACGTTCGGCGGCAAAGCTCTTTAACTGCCGCAAGAGAGGCGTTGGAATCCGCGCCGCCAGAAATGTCCGGGCGGCATCGTTCGCCGCATCAGCGGCCACGGCAGGGGCCTTCGACGCGGTTGAAAAGATCAGGGGCTTACGTGCTGCTTTCGCCATGGGAATGCTCGTTTGTTATCTTGATAACTTTATCGTTTGCTATCATGCAATCTTCAGATGGGATTGACGCTCCGGCTGCATGAGGCCAAGCCGCTCGGCAAGCCACAGCATCAACGCGCGGATTTCTGCTGCCGCTTTGCCGTCCGGGTCCGCTTCCTCGGCTGTCATGCCTTGCTGCCAATGCGATGAAAACGCTTTGCGGTGATGAAGCACCACTGGCGACACCTCAATGCCTTCGGCTTCAAGGCCATGGGTCGCGTCATTCACCTCGCTTCCCTGCACGGGTGCCGCGTTCAATACGACAAAGAACGGCTTACCGGATGTCCGCGCCAGGTGGATCGAGGCGGGCAGTGCATCGAGGTCGGGGCCGGATGGCCGCGTCGGGATTAGCAAAAGATCGGCCGCCTGTGCTGCCGCTGTTGCGGTCGTGTCGGCATGTGGCGGCGTATCGAGGATCAGTAGATCGGCGTCCTGCTCCTGCGCCTGTTTGATAAATACCGGGAGCCGGTTCGCTTGCGCTGCCACCACGGCGGGCTGTGCATCGCTGCCCCGGTTATCACCCCACATCGCCGAATTGGCCTGCGGGTCGAGGTCGAGCACGGCGGTGATGAGGCCAAGATTCTGTGCCGCAACCGCCAAGTGCGTCGCGAGCATGGTTTTGCCGACGCCCCCTTTTCGACAGATAACGGCTAGGATTTTCGTATCGGTCATCTTAGCTCCCCCAAGCTATCAAGATAACTTGTGATCTTGATAACAACGTCGGATCGAGTCGGTCAAGGGAGCTGATGCCGGGCTTAGCCGAGTGTTGAGCCGGGCGGTTGATACCGCTTCACATCGATCTCGCCAGCGCGTTGCCGCATAGCCTGCGCGTCATGCCAAACCTGCATACGCAGCAAGGTTTCCATGTTCACGCCAAACGCCTTTTCGATCCGTAGCGCCATCGGCGGGCTGAGCGGCAGTTTGCCGTTCACGAGGTCGGACAGCGTTGCTCGCCGGACGCCCAAAATCTCGGCCGCTTGCGCGATCGAGAGGTGCAGCTCATCAAGGATTTCATCGCGGATAAACTCGCCCGGATGGGGCGGTGTCATACCGACTTTTACGGGTTCCTCGCTCATCAGTGATAATCCTCCAAGTTCAGGTTGCAGATTTCGCCTTGCTTGATGTCGAAAGTGATCCGCCAGTTACCGCTTACCGAAATGCTCCACGTCTCGGCGCGGTCGCCAGTGAGCTGGTGAATGCGCCAACCCGGCGGGCCTATGACTGCGGCCATGTTTTCCGCCACAATCAGTTGCGCCAGGATGTTCCGGACGCGCTTCACGAGGTCAGTGCGGATTTCGCGGTTGTCGTCGTCTCTGATGAGGCGCAAGAGGCCCCGATGTTCCACGTTTCGAATGATCATGCCAGCAAAGTGTACGAAAAAACCGTACGGAATGTCAAGTGATTCGGCTGCTGTGTGATCTTGCTATAAAGTTATCTTGATAACATTAGTTCCTTGTTCGATCCGCCGGAGGCGGTCGAAGTCTCCGGGGCGTTCCCCGTCCCGATGCAATCGGATTCGCATGGAAAGCGGTGCGGCTGCAAAACCTCGGCCGATCTCGGCCGACCGCCGGGAGGCGGCGCGGAGCCACGCACAGGCGCACGGCGCCGAGCATGGTGAGCGGGTTTGCCCGCAAACCGCGCCCCATGCGATCCGGCTCCGCCGCGTCTGCGGCGGGATGACTCCTGTGGGCTGGTCAAAGACTTAGACCGAAGCGGCATCGTTTTGGTATCGGCTACATATTGGGATGGGGTAGGGGCGTCACTGGCCGCGCCAGGAGCGGAGTTCGTTGTGAGGCAGCCCGGAGTGGCAAAAGCTGAAATAACGCACCAGCGCCCGCCAAAACGCCCAGAACCGGCCTTTCCGCATCGATGGTCCCCGCCCTTGCGCTCCCAAACTCGCCGCTCGTCTTCGCCGAGCAATTCGGACGTTCGGTCAGGTGGGGACAGTGCCGGTAAAGGCTGTATGGCGAGCGCCGCTAGGCAGCGCGAGCAAACCGGCGCGCCGCGAGGCGCGCTCCGCTTTGTCTGTGAGCGCCTTAGGCGCGAGCCAATAAAAAGACCGTTGCGCTGTTAAGCGCAGTCCGATTCTTCTCACTCGCGGCGACGTTAAATTTCGACAGAAAAGAGTTTTCCACAGGCTAGAGATTCTAGATTCAATTAGTTCTAGAGTTCATGCGGAAATTTACTTTCTACGCCAAAGACTTACGCGCCCATCGGCTACATCCTGGGATGGCTACGGCTACGTTTTGGATGGCTATCGGCTACATCCTGGGATGGCTATGGCTACGTTTTGGGATGGCTTGACGGCTACGGCTTCATTCACTACCACGTAACCGTAGCCATGCCCGAAACTGATAAGAAACTCCGCACTATTGAAGTCGAGCCGGATGAGATTTCCCTCATTAAGCCCGGCGAGCTGATCGATATCGTCGAGCTGTCGCCGCTCACCTTGCAGGATCGCCGCATTTACAATCTGCTGATCCTCAACGCCTGGGGCAGTATCGGCGAGCCAAAGGAACATCGCATTCACAAGCGCGATCTGCGCGGTACGCACAACGTCAATGATCGCGTTGGCGAGAGCATCATGCGCCTGATGGGCGCAATTGCTCAGGTCTCGATCGAGCGCGAGGACGGCAAGAGCTATACGCGTCGCGTGCAGCTCTTATCGAGCACCGATGAGGCCATAGATAACGACGGTCTGTTATATTACAGCTTCACGGCTGGCTTACGTGCGATTATCAAACAAAGCTCGCAGTTCGCGCGGCTGCAAAAGGATGTGATGTATTCCTTTAGCAGCAAGTATGCGCTCGCGCTCTACGAAATGGTGCAAAAGCGCGGCAACTTGAAGTACAAAACGAGCGAAGAATTTACACTTGATCGGTTCCGCGCACTGCTCGGTGTCGATAAAGGCAAGCTGACACTATTCAAAAACCTTAAGCTGCGCGCGATCGATCCCGCCGTGTTGGAGGTGAATGGCCTCGGTGAGTTTGGCTGCAAGGTGGAGCCGATCTACGAAGGCCGCAAGGTGACGGGGATTGACCTGTCATGGTGGCAAAAGAACGTCGATGAAAAGAAAGCGGCGCTGCGCGAGGTTCGCATTAGCCGCGTAGGGCGCAAGGCCCGTCTGCGTGGCACTGTCGAGCATATAGCGCCAGCACCGCCCCGGATCGCTCCGGCGAAACCCGTCACTCCATTGCCACGGCGAGGGCATAGCGGCTTGAAGGAGTCTCAGGTCGGCACGCTGCGCGCGGCATTTCCCGGTACCGATATCGACGAAATGGAACGGCAGTTTGTGGCGTGGAACGAAGAGAACGGGGTCACGCCTGACAGCTACATGGGTGCGCTGTACGGCTTCATAAAGAAAAAGCTCGACCGTGAAAATGATAGCGCCCGATCACTCGGTGCCGAGTGATTACCGCTTCGCGCTGCGCGCGTCGGGTGAGCATCCGGGCGCGGTGATTTACGAAATCCACAGCCGAGCTCGATTGCACGCTGGCAAATTCTGTCCTCTCGGCAAGGAGAGGTTTTGACGTAGGCGCACGTAGGGAAGGCGCGGAACGCAGTGGAGCGGCCGAGGCGATTTAACCCGCCGAGCCGGTGCGCCGGTCGCCGTCAGGTAAAGACTAAGGGCGCTGCCCTCGCGCTCTGCGCTGCAACGGATGGACGCACCTAAGGTGCGACGGCGCGAATGCGCCTTCAATCCGTCGCAGCTCCGTTTGCTACCCCGCTCTCGCCGAGCGGCAGGGCCGCATGCGCGACCCTGTTTTACCAACCGAAATACCGCTGCGCGGCGGCACGCTGTTCTCGGGCATCGGAAGCCCGGAGCTGGCGGCGCCGTGGGTCGATTGGCGCTGGTGCGCGGAAATCGACCCGTTCGCGAGTGCCATTCATGCGGCGCGTTTCGGTCATCGGAACCTCGGTAACGTGAGGAGCCTTTGCGATGCCGCGATCGAGCCAGTTGACCTTATTGCCTTTGGATCGCCTTGCCAGTCCTTCTCCGTCGCCGGCCCGCGCGCCGGCCTGGATGATCCGCGCGGCAACCTGGCGTTCATCGGCCTTGAGGTTGTTGGGCGAGTCCGGCCGCGCTGGGTGGTTTTCGAGAACGTGCCCGGTCTCCTCATCAGATGGAGGCAGGGACTTTGGCGCCTTCCTCGGGGCGCTGGGGCAATGCGGGTATGGGTTCGCCTACCGAATTCTTGACGCTCAATATTTCGGAGTGGCCCAGCGCCGGCGCCGCGTGTTCGTTGTCGGATATCGCGGAGACTGGCGACCTGCCGCAGCGGTACTTTTTGAGCCCGAAAGCCTCGGCCGGGATTCTCCGCCGTGCCGCGAAACGGGGCAAAACGCTGCCGCCACGCTTACGAGTGGCGCTGGAAACGGTCGCCGGCGAGAGGATGACATAAACCTCATTGCACCGACGCTAACGGTCGATGCGATGGGACATACCGATTTCGCCTGCAACGGTGGCCTGGTGGCGTTTGGCGGCGGCCGGCAAGGTGGCGTGCTCGATGTCGCGACGACATGCACGACAAACACGCGGATCGATTTCGAGACGGAGACATTGACGCTGGCCGGCAGCGGCGTGCGGCGGTTGACACCGCGCGAGTGCGAACGGCTGCAAGGCTTCCCCGATGATTTCACGCGGATCGCGTTCAAAGGCAAACCTGCGTCCGATGCGCCGCGGTATCGCGTGCTCGGCAACGCCATGGCAGTGTCAGTGATCCGCTGGATATTGGGCCGGGTGAGGGTGTTCGAAACACTGCGCGGGCTCTGATCCCAACAGCCTTGGAACGAGACGGCGCTGCTCGATGTTGGAAAGACTGAGCAGCTGTTGTCGCATGCAATATTGGCTCCACACCGCGACAAAGAACCCGGCGTTTTCCCTGCGCCGGGTTTTTCGTGCGCATGGCAAAAGTCGAAGGGATGAAAAAACCCCGCCGAGCGGTTGGCCCGGCGGGGCTGGATCGATCCGACCTATTCGGCGGTGCCGGCCTCGGTCTCGTCGTCTTTGGCGGCCCGGCAGGTGATCCGGCCGGAGACGGCGAGCTGCTCGCCAATCTCCACGGTAAAGCCGTCGCCCTTGCTATGGGGCCACACGGCGCCGACTGGTCGCCAGAAGGGTTTTTTGCCCGCCTTCTTCTGCTCGTCGGTCAACTCGCTGACAATGTAGGCGATGTGTGATGGCTTGCTCATGTTCTGCTCCTCTCAGGTTGTGAAGCCGCCGAGTGGTGGCTTTCGATGCGAGGCGTAAGAACACGGACGGCGCGCGTTGCAAGTGACCGGAACATTAGCGAGACTTGGCGGCTCCGCCGCCTAGTCCTTGTCGAGCTTATGTTTCGAAGCGCTTGTCAACGATGGAGCGACGGCACGGGTTCACGTTCGCATTCTTTGAAAGCCTGAGCGGCTTTACCTGATAGGGAAAAGGGGCAGGGCTGCTCATTGTGCCGTCTGGTCGGCTGACGGCGAGCGGTGCGGGCTGCCTTGGTGCGCTGCTGGCGATTGTGCTTCTTCCGTAGCCAACGGTTATAGGCTTTGGGGGTGCGTGGTCGATAACGCCGGCGTGCCGCGGGCTTCAACGGCTTGCGAGCGGCGGCCATGCTGCGGCCGATCTCTATAGCCTGATCGAGCGCGTCGGTTCGCTCGGCCATGGCGTCGCTGCCGTTGCGGTAGTTGATGGAGTATTCGCCGGGCTGACGCTGCAACATGATCCCGAGCCGCGCGAGCGCCGCAACGGCCTGGTCGAAAGCTGACGGCGTATCGCTCATCGATGCGCCGCCAGGTGCCAATGATTGAACACGCGGCGCAGCGTGTAGGACCGCACGATAGAAACGGCGGTCATAATAATTCCGATCTCGATGTTTTGCCGAATGCTGATATGCACGCCGAAAATCGGAAAGATAACAATTTGTGCCGTGACAGCGATGCAATAACCGATCGCGACGTTTACCAGCGCTTCAATGAGGCTGTGGGTTTTTGATTGAGCAGCGGCTCGTTGTTTCATGGGCCGTACTATACAGGAACATAGTCAATGTAGAATTAACGTGCAGCGAGGTTAATGTACAATTACCGGCTACGGGAGCCGCAATCTGAAGCCTTCGCGTACGAGATGCGCGGCGTTGGCGAGGTCGTCGATCTGATCGGCGGCCGGTTCAACCATCTGATCGCAGCCGCGATCGCTCACGATTACGTCTGATCCGTCCGCTTCCTTCAGGCGGTAGTTACCCCGCGCATATTGAATATAGCGGCCGGGTTTGGCGGCCAGGAGGTCGAGGATGATCCTGTGCTGCGGGTCATGCTCGCCGGGCAACGCTTGCTTACTAAACAACCGGGTTGCTACCAAACCGCTCACCGCCACAAGCGGGATTATCACGAGCAACAGACGCGGCAACAGCGTCGCGAAAATCTGAAAATTGGTCATTGTCCTATGCCGCGTTTGGCGGTCTTTTTGGTCTGCAGAAATTCTACATTTAGTAGGTGTGCGCCGGGTGGCGGGCAAAGTCAAAGCCACATAACACTCATTATGGAATTATACAATAATGGTCTGGGAGTTCTTCTGCTCTACTATAGCACAAACAAAGTAAATTGACCTAATCGGCAAACCTCGAAAACCGGCGCAGCGCGTGCCACAGTGCGTCATGGCAGGGGTGCGGGTCAGTGTGGTTTTCGATTCCGGGGCGCGGATTGGCCCCGGTAAAGCGAGGCTGCTGCAATCGATCCACGATAGCGGATC
>JAFAYW010000356.1 GCA_019240125.1 Alphaproteobacteria bacterium | reverse complement strand
CGATGCTGAGGCGATCTGCGAAGCGGTAACACGGCCATCGATGCGGTTTGTGCCGGTGAAAAATGCCGACCAGCAATCGGTGTTAATGCTGCATCGAGCGCGCAATCTGCTTGTCCGGCAGCGAACGATGCTGATCAACGCGCTCCGAGCGCACATGGCCGAATTCGGCATTATCGCTCCGCTCGGGCCGCGTCACGCCGAACATCTGCTGACCGCTATCAACGATGACGAGACTGAACTGCCCGATCTTGCGCGGTCGATCCTCCGGCTGATCGTGGCACAACTGAACGATACGACAGCCAAGATCCGCGACATCGAGCGACGCTTAGTCAAATGGCATCGGCAGAGCAAAGTGAGCCGATTGCTTGCAACCGTGCCGGGAGTTGGTCTGATGGGCGCGAGTGCAATCGCGGCAACCGTTTCCGATCCGTCCTTGTTCCGATCAGGCCGGGAATTTGCCGCCTGGCTAGGTATGACCCCGCGGCAGAACTCCAGCGGCGGCAAAGAACGATTAGGACGAACAAGCAAGCGCGGCGACAAATATATCCGCAGCCTACTTGTTGCCGGCGCGGTCGCCGTTTTGCGGCATAGGCGCAATCGAACGACCAAAGACGCCGCGTGGGTCCGCGAACTATTGGCTCGCAAGCCCACTAAGCTTGCCGCAGTCGCACTGGCAAACAAGACCGCCCGCATCATCTGGGCGGTGATGGCACGGGGCGACGGTTACCGCTCCAAAGAGATCATGGTGCAACCGGCGTAACCGCCGCATGCCCATGTAGAATGTGAGGGTGAAGAGGAGTTGATGGCGAGCGGTCGAGCGCAGATCGGGAAGACCCGTAAAAATCAAGGCGCAACCAAGCGCGTAATCTTGATAGGGACCCGATCGGCGAACTCCATCAGGGCCAGCGGTCATTGCGCCGCACCGAAAGGCCGGACATATGACTGCACCCGACCATATCGCCAACTCCGCTTTCGGAGCCCTTGCAGGCGGGGGCCGTCCACATATGATTTATACATAATCGTGACCAGGAGCAAATTGATGGATTAAAGACGCCGAACGATAGTCGCGGACTACGAGGCTTGGCCGATGATTCACACTTACAGCATTCGCTTGCGTATAATGGTCTTTTGGCTCCTTGGTAACCTTTGGTGTTGGTGGATCTATCATTTGGGCCAATCCATCTATGAACAACGATTTTTTGTTTTATTATTCGGACTTCCACTAACTCTCGCTCTGATATTCGCGACCCTATTAGCTATCTGGTCGCTATCTGCGATTGAGGCTGACGCGTCGGGAATTCGAATTCTCTTTCTGGGTTTCTCGTTGTTGTCGTTTCCTTGGCGCGATATTAAATACGTACAGAAAATTGTTGATGGCACGTCGAGCAAGGTGCACTCTGCAGCAATTAAGTATTTTATCTTTTCGAAGAACGCTTGGCTGCCCGTCACGTTTAGCGAAACAATATCTGACTTCATACTATTGCTTACGACCGTCAATACCGCTGCGGCAGAGCATGGATTTGATTTATACGAGGTAACGCAAGGGCGTTCCTTGCGCACGAAAGGAATTTTCTTTGAACGAAATCATACGCCACGCGGTCAGGTCGTCTTACGATTCTAAACAGCTATCACGTCTCTGATAGAAATCGCATAAAACGTCATTCGGAAAAATAATGTGATCGTGTCACCGGTGCTGGAATACGAGCCACGTCCAGTGGACCCCGGATTGACGATTGATAGGTTGCGCTGATTGCGTCTCGCGGCGCCTCATCAGCTCAAACCCCGCGCTCGCGGCGTCTGCGATTGTACGCTCCGGTGGCGCCTCGATGATAATCCGGCCGGGGGCTCCCGCACCATGGCGGAGCGACATGATTACCCGCGCTCCAGGCGCTGTCAGGATCGCGATTGTATGCAACGCTGCTCTACGCTGCTGGTCATCAAGATGTTGCCAGACGGCCGACAACAGCATGCAGTCGATGCCCGTTTTCAAGGCCCGCAGACCGCGCAGCTCCGGAAGCCGATCGTCCAGCCATTCGAGACTCGGTGAAGCGTGCAGCAGCATTCCGGCGCGGCGGAACTCGGCGACGGGTTCGATAGCTACGACGTGATGACCCTTATCCGCCAACCACGCGGCGTCGCGGCCGGTGCCGGCGCCGATATCCGCGATCCGCGAGGGGGGTTGCGGCAAAAGATCGGCGACGGGAGCGTATAGCTGTTCGGCCGAGATGCTCTCATACCGCGCGATCAGCTCCGCGGCCGAGGCCGCATACCCTAGGAGAACGTCGTCGATCATGGGCGTCGGTTCCCCCTCCGTGGCACGATATTTGATAGGAGCAGGGCAGGTCCGGGCCTTGGTGACAAGGCCGATCCGGGCCGGGAAGACCGGATCGCGCCCCGGACCTCGTTTCCCGGACCAGTCTCCGCGGTTGTCGCCGCGCTGAATTCGCTGCGGGCGCTGCGATCGCCGCGTTAAGCTGACCGCCTCCGACGCGGTGGTACCCGATGCGGCTTGTTTATTGGCTGCTGCTGTTCAGCATCGCCGCCGTCCAGCCGGTGCGGGCGGCGGGGGTGGCGATCGTGCTGGCGATTGACGTCTCGGAAAGCGTCTCGGCCGAGCGCTATGAATTGCAGCAGGAAGGGATTGCGCGCGCCTTTCAGTCGGCACAGCTGCTCAATGCTATCGCCGGGGTGCCGGGCGGCATCGAGGCCATGGTGCTGGAATGGTCCGACCCCGAAAAGATCTCGATCACCGTCGGGTGGACGCAGATCGCCAGCCGCGGCGCCGCGACTGCTTTCGCCAACCAGGTCCGCGCCACCAGACGCAGCTCCAGAGGGCTCACCGCGATCGGCTCGGCGATGCTGGCGGCGGCGGCGGCGTTCGATCATCTACCTGATCCGGCCGGCCATCGGGTGATCGATGTGTCGGGCGATGGCATGGCGAATTTCGGCGTCGCGCCGCAAACCGCGCGCGACCAGCTGGTGGCGCAAGGCATCACGATCAATGGTCTCGCAATCCTGACCGAGGAACCCTGGCTCGACGATTACTATCGGCAAAATGTGATCGGCGGCCCGGCCTCGTTTGTGCTGGTGGCCAGGAATTTCGACAGCTTCGCCGAGGCGATCCAGCGTAAGCTGGTGCAGGAGGTCGCGATCGGTGCGCCGATCGCCCGGGTTGCGCGACGGTGATACGCGCAACGCAGCAGTCGTCATCGCCACATTGTGATAGAAATGTGACGAGAGGCGCCTCCAACAAAGGATAAGCCGTTGAGGGGAAGCGACGCCGCCGCCACCCCCGCTGCCACGCCAAATCGCGCCGCGATCACCGTGTCGATCATGCTGGCGACGATCATGCAGGGCGTTGACAACACGATCGCCAATGTCGCGCTGCCGCATATCCAGGGCAGCCTGTCGGCCTCACAGGATCAGGTCGCCTGGGTCCTGACCTCGTATATCGTGACCGCCGCGATCACCATGCCGCTGACCGGCTGGCTTGCCGGGCGATTCGGCATCAAGTACGTCTTTCTGTTTTCGGTGCTCGGGTTCACGGCCGCCTCGGCCTTGTGCGGCGCCGCCACCAGCCTGACGCAGCTTGTCATCTACCGGGTGTTGCAGGGCATCTGCGGCGCGGCTTTGGTGCCGCTATCGCAATCCGTGCTGTTCCAGATCAACCCGCCGGAGCGGCATGGCCAGGCCATGGCGGTGTGGGGCATCGGCGTCATGCTGGGGCCGATCACCGGTCCCGCGCTGGGCGGCTGGCTAACCGACGAATACAGCTGGCGCTGGGTCTTCTATATTAACCTGCCGGTCGGCATTATCGCCTCGCTCGGCATCCTGATCTTTATCAACGAGACCCGGCGGGCGCATCGCGAACCCTTCGACTTCATCGGTTTTGTGACACTCAGCGTGGCGGTGGGCGCGCTGCAGCTCTTGCTTGATCGCGGCGAGTTGAAGGATTGGTTTCACTCCACCGAGATATGGGCCGAGGCGATCGTCTGCGGCATCGGCTTCTACCTGCTGACAGTCCACACCGCGACCGCGACCGGCAGTTCGTTTCTGAGCCGTGAGCTGTTGAAGAACGGCAATTTCGTCACCGGCTCGGTGCTGATGTTCCTGATCGGCGGCATCCTGACCGGTAGCCTCGCGTTATTGCCGACGATGCTGCAATCGGTGCTGAATTTCCCGGTGGTGACGAGCGGATTGCTGACCGCGCCGCGCGGGTTCGGGACGATGCTGGCGATGTTCATCGTCGGGCGGCTGATCAACCGTGTCGATGTGCGCCTGCTAATCATCACCGGATTGATTCTGACCGCGTTCTCGCTGTGGCAGATGACCGGATTTTCGCTGGGCATGGATGAAAGGCCGGTGCTGCTCTCCGGTGTACTGCAGGGGTTTGGCCTCGGCTGCACCTTTGTGCCGCTGAATACGCTGGCATTGTCCGCGCTGCCGCGCAACATCATGACCCAGGGCACCGCGATCCGCAGCCTGATGCGCAATCTCGGCGGCAGCGTCGGGATAGCCGTGCTCGAAGCCCTGCTCAGCGAGAATACCCAGGTCGTGCATTCGCGGCTGGTCGAGCAATTGCGGCCGGACAATCCGCTGGCCCAGCCGTATCTTGCCGGCCGTTACAGCCTGTCGGCGCCCAGCGGCATCGCCGCCCTCAATGCCGAGGTCACCCGGCAGGCCTCGATGGTCGCCTATATCGACGATTACAAACTGATGATGCTGGTCGTTCTCTTCTCGATCCCGCTGTTACTGCTTCTGCGCACCAACCGCAAACCCGCGGCCGCCCCTCTCCCCGCCGCACCCACCGCGGCCCCGGCATTGGGTAGCGACGATTGACGGTTCTTGCGTCCTTCAGCCCAGCGCCGCCAGCCGTGGCAATACCTCGCGCGAGAACATCGTCAGGTTGCTGACGGTGTCTTCGTGGCTGATATGACCGCCCTGGCCCATCATCAGCAAATGGCCGAAGCCGCCGACATGGTCGTAGAACGCCTTCAGCTGGGCCCACACATCGTCGGGCGTGCCGGCGAAGACGAGGCCTGCGTCGATCGCCTCCTCAACGCCCATCGTGCGGGCATTTAGCGGGCGCCCGTCCTTGGTCTGAATACGGGTGGCGCGGGCCTGGCCGGCGCCGCCCGCCTTGAGCATCTGTGCATTGGCAGCGGCCGGGATGTAGCCGGGCGGGTTCATGAATTGCGGCGCGACGACACCCGAGGTGCGGCTGTAATCGAGGATCTGGTCGGCGCGGCGCCAGCCTTCCTCGCGCGTGTCGCCGATCCCGATCAAGGCCATATAGGCCAGCTTGTCGCGGCGCGGCTCGCGGCCGGCCTCGCGGGCGCTCTTGCGATACGCGTCGAAGATCGCCGGGGTGCGCACCCAGCCGGTGTTCAGCACGCCTATCGTG
>JAFAYW010000040.1 GCA_019240125.1 Alphaproteobacteria bacterium | reverse complement strand
GTCAACGCCGAAAGGAACTGAAGTCCCAGGGTGGTCTTCCCGCTTCCTGCCGGCCCGATAACGACGGTCACGGAATGGCGATCAATGCCGCCGCCCAGCAGCTCATCGAGCACTTCGCTTCCAGAGGAGACGCGCGCGCCATCGGCGCTGTCAGACAGCGAAGGCGCCACGAACAGGCATTCCAGTCGCGGGAAAACAACCAGGCCGCGATTGTCGATCCTGAAGGAGTGCAGGCCGTTGAGATAAGGACCGCCTCGCAGCTTATGGACCTGCAACTGCCGCTCCGCGCGGCGTCCTTGCATCCTGGTCTGCAGTTCCATCAACCCGTCGACCATCGTGTGCTCGGGCGGGAAGTTCTGCGACGCATTAAAGGCGCTGGTCAGCAAAAACATGGTGCAGCCGGTAAGGGCGGCCTGGGTCTGCAGCTCGTGAATGAATTTTTTCAGCTCAAGATCGGAAGACGCTTTCTCGTGGATGGTAATGAGGCCGTCAAGAACCAGGAACCGCGCCTCGCGGGCGCGCACCTCGCGCCGCAGCAGAGTCAGCAAGCCTTTGAGGCCCTCATCCTCAAGCACCTGCATCGCGCCGACGAACGCAAGGCGATCGGGAATGACCGATTCATCGAAGAATTCCAGCCGCCTGACATGCTCGATCATGCGGGCATGATTTTCGGCCAGGAGCGTGACGTAGAGAGCATGGGCACCGCTCGCCGCTTGGTTGAAGCAGATTTGATTGCCGAAGATCGTCTTGCCGGCGCCCGGAGGCCCCTGCACGATATAGATGCCGCCCGCGAACACCCCGCCGTTCAGGATGGCATCCAGCCCGGGAATGCCGGTCGGGACGCGATCGGGGCCACCAGTGATGTGTCCTGCCATCTCCTACTGCAAAACCCGCGGTAAGGTCACCTTGAACGAGCTTCCCTGGTTCAAGGCGCTTTCCACGGTAATCTCGCCTCCCATTGCTTGCACCAGCTGTCCGACGACCCACAGCCCTATACCAAATCCTCCTTGCGTTCGCGAGGAAACCGCCTGTTCGAAACGTTCGAAAATCCTGTTGCGATCGGCCGGAGAAATCCCCGGACCCTGATCCGTGACAGTCATCCAGACGCGCGCGTCGTCGCCCCCAACCATTATGGCTACGGGACGCCCGCCGCCATAACGCAGGGCGTTGAGAAGGACGTTATCGAGTATTTGCTCGACGGCGAGCGGATCGAGGTACACCCGCAACACCCTTTCTTGTGCATAGACAATTTTTGAGCCGGCGTGCTCGGCGGCGGCCTCATGCGCCTTCACCACCCGTAGAACCAGTTCGTTCAACTCAAAGGTTTCGGCATGCAGCTGCAACCTGCCGGTCGTCATCCGTGAGACGTCGAGCAGCGTGGTAGCGCGCTTAATGAAGAGCTGGATAAGCTGTTTGAGAAGGCCTAGAGCTCCCGAAACCTGGGCTACCGAGAACGATCCATGCGTGACCATCCGATTCAGCCGCTCGACTTGGCCGAGAATCGGCGTCATCGGATTACGCAGCTCATGCGCCGCGATGGCGAGAAAATCGTCGCGCGCAGAAACCGCGGCCTCCAGTTCGGCGACGCGCGTTCTGAGCCGATCGTTCTCCGCTTGCAGATCGCCTTTCACAGGGACACGCTTCGAAGAAATTCCAGGAAACTGAGCTCCGCTTGCCATCAGCCGCGGATGGCTTTCCCAGCGCAATGAAATCCAAAGGCTGCGCCAAAGCAAGTTCTAAGCGTGCCTGGCAGCTCGTCGCGTGCTTGGGCGTGTGAAAACCATTGCACTCGACGCACTTCGAGGCGTTGCACGCGGCAACCAAACATCAATTGTTTTCCGCCGATTTTGAGGCTCGTGAAGCGAGAAGTGTTGGATGGTTTTCATGGGGCGTCGGCGCAGGGCCGGGGCAAGGGTGACGGGAACCGCATCGTTATGCGCCGCGCTTCTTTTGTGTGGCGCGTGTGCGTACCAACCGCCCCCCGTCCCGCCCGCGGAGGTGATTCAGCCTCCAGCCCGTCGATTGGATTGCGATCAGATGCCAGTCGCCGAGCAAGGAACCTGCCGCAAGTCGTCAAAGTCGCACGGATTGGCGTCCGTGAACATCGGCATCGCCCGCAGGCAAACGATTGGCGGTATTGCACCTCACAGCACCACACTCGTGGCTTTCCCCGTCGGCAGCGTTTTTCTGGACGTTACCGTAACATTTTCATCGCCTCGGAGCGGCGTTCTCGGCGGCGACTGGTCCGACTTTTCCCCTAACGGCTGGAGTGGGCAGTGATCGGGCCGTTACGGGGTAGCTGCGCTGCGGCGCCGATGTAGACGGGTTCAAACCCTAACGCGGGCGGCCAAGGCGCACCTTGCAATGCGACCACCGGCGTCCGCCGCCGCCTCGCCCAACAGGCCGTGCACATAGCGCCATTTGCCTCGAAACGTGTACGAGAACGCCGGTCGGCACCGTCGCCGGCATCTGCACGACCTTCGCCGACTTGCCATTGACCACGGCCAGCAAGTGTGTTCGCCCAGCGCGATGCTGTGCGCTCTAGGGGAAGAGCACACCCGCCCCGCGATCGGCGGATTGGGATCGGGAAGAGGCGTCAGCTTGTAAGTCGGACAGGGTCCTCTCTTACCTTCAGGGCGGGTTCGCAATACCCGCGCGCGGCCTCAGCTGATCGAGCGGGTGCGGGCCGGCGCATGGAATCCCGAAGCGCACGAGGCCGACCGGAAGAGCCCGACTGAGCTGCCCTATTCCTGGGCCGAGTAGGAACAGATCCCAGCTAAACCACGCCTCGGAGATGATGACGCTTGCGGCCATTCGCCCGGTCAGATACTTCGTGGCGCCGCGCCTCGTCGCGGTGATCACGGTCAGCCGCTTTGTCAGGTCGGTTCCGTTGGGCATCACCGCGCGCGTGTTCGCGCGATTGCGTTTGCGTACAAGGTCCGCATGATAACCGGCCGATAGCTCCCGCTCGGCGGCAAGTTCTGCCACCAGGGCGTCGACTCGCTCTTGGAGGGCGGCCACTGTCGCATGCCCAGCATCCGGACGCTCCCGCGTCTGCGCGGCCTATGCTGGATTTCCGCCAAATCAATCGAGACACGCGGTCGGCCTTGGTTGTCGAGAACCCTTGGCAGACGCAGCCTGCGAACAAGCGCGCGTGCGGCATGCGCGCTCACTCCCAGCCGCGCACCGATTTCCGCATAGGTTAGGCTTTCCGTCGCCAGGCTGGAAGGTCATGTGCCCGCTGCGCGAGGACGCCTGCTCGATGTAATTACCATCTGCATCGGTCCAATCGAGCCGAGCGGCGCAAGGGCGTCTCCGCCATTCCGCGTCGCCGGCGCCGGGAAGATAGTCCGATGAATTCTAAACCGATAGATATATAGACATTGGGGGGCCATTCATGGAGGATTTTTAATGTTGGACGAGCTTATGGGAGCGGAGCTAAACCATGAAAAAACTTGGGACGGTCGGTACGCGTCGGCAACTGT
>JAFAYW010000125.1 GCA_019240125.1 Alphaproteobacteria bacterium | reverse complement strand
GCTTGGGACGAACATCATGCCCGCGCGCATGCGGCGCGACAGGATCTGCGCGTCGTGCCCGGCGCCGCTCGGCATGCGCAGATGCAGGCCTGGCGCGTGGCGCTCGGCGGCGGCCTCGGTCAGACGCTGAAATTCGGCGTCCATTGCCGCCGGTTCGCTCTTTGATGCGGCCTCGTGCGCGCAATGGCACGGGCCGACGCGGTTGTATTCCTCGATCAGCTCGAACAGCGCCGCATCGAAGCGCTGCAGCACCGCCATGTCGGTATCGCGGAACTGCACCTGCATTTCGGCGCGGCCGGGCACGATGCTCGGCGCATTGGGATGCAACAGCATGCGGCCCATCGTCCACACCGTGCGCGGCCCGGCGATCTCGGCGAAACGCGTGTTGATGCGATGGGCGAGTGTCACCATCGCGACCCCGGCATCCTTGCGGCGGACCATCTGGGTGGTGCCGGCATGGTTCTGCTCGCCGGTAAAGGTGAGCCAGTAATTCCAGGCGCCAATGATCGCCTCGACGACGCCGATGCGGCGGCCCTCGGCCTCGAGCGTGTTGCCCTGCTCAATATGCGCCTCGAAATAGCCGACATAACGCGACGGATCGGCCACCTCGCGGGGCCTCCCGGCATACCCTGCCTCGGCCAGTGCCTCGGTCAGCGTCTTGCCGTCGCGGCTGGCGGCGGCCTCGACCTCGCTGTCGGGCAGCGCCCCGGTGAAGGAGCGGCTGCCGAGCATATTGCCGTAATGCCCCTCCTCATCGGCCCAGGCGACCACCTCGACCCCGAGCCCCGCCAGCGTCGGGTCGGCGGCGATGGCGCGCGCCGCTTCGAGTGCGTAGATGACGCCGAGCGCGCCATCGAGCCAACCCGCCTGCGGCTGCGTCTCGCTATGGGAGCCGACCAGCAGCCGGCGTGTCGCACCGGTATTGCGGCCAAACACATTGCCGATGCCATCGGTGAGCGGTTGCAGGCCGGCGGCGGCAAACTGTTCCGCGAGCCATTGCCGCGAGGCGACATCCACCGGCGAATAGGTCGGGCGGTGCACCCCGGTCTTGTAGCGGCCGAACTCTGCCAGCCGCTTGAGATCGGCGACGACCCGCTCGCCATTCGTCTTGGGCATTCCTCGTCTCCTCGTCGCCGTGTCTGTCGGCGAATTAATAAAGATGTGATCGCCTCGGCGGGGAACGCCGCTGATTTACCCGCCTATTCTATTTCAGTACTGCCTTCTGGAGAGTCCTTGATGAATAGATCAATGGTCGCGGCGGCCGCTTTGTTCGCCGGCATCGCAATCGCCGCGCCAATGGCCGCGTCTTCCGCGGCTGATGACGGCGGCCAAATGGCCCAGGCTGGCCCCGGACCGATGATGGGAATGGGGGAACATCCTGGTGACCGCGGCCCCGGCAGTGGCCCCGGAGGCAACCGGGGAGATGGCCCCGGAGGTGGCGGTGAACACAGCATGGAGCATCACGGCTGGATGCAGCGCATGATGATGATGCGCATGTCGCCGCAGCAGCGTTGCGCGGAAAAGATCGCGCGCCGTGCCGGAATGATCGCGTACACCATCGCCAAGCTGAACCTGAACGATCAGCAGAAGCAGTTATGGGACAAGGTACAGCAGCCATTGCAGCAAGGCGCCGATAAACAACGCCAATTATGCGGCACGCTGAAGTCGCGTGACGAGCGCGCGCAGGAAACGCTGCTCGACCGGATCAATCGTCGCGAGCAGTTTTTGACCGCGCATCTGCAGACCTTGCAGCAGACGAAGCCGGCGCTTGAACAGTTCTATCAGGCGCTGTCACCCGAGCAGAAGGCGACCATCGACCATCCGTTTCACCACGGCTGAACCTGCGCGGGCTACCGCGTGCCGATTTCAGAATGCCCCATCCCTGGCCAATGCCCAGCGTCCTCCGCTCGAACGGCGGAGGACGTATCCCAACCGGCTATGAATCCTCTGTCGCACTCAGTCACGTTAGTGTCTTAACTACCTACTAAAGTGCAGGTATGCTGAAGCACATTTTGACCGGGGAGTGCCGATGCAGGTCGCCGAGGTCACGCGCGGCGGGGGTAGCTCCGTCGCTGATCAGATAAGTGAAATGCAGGTGTGGCTGCGAGAGCAAGGGATTCAGCCGATATCGCTGGAGTCTACGCGAATCCTCCAGGCGCGGGCCGGGTATCGCGCGGTCTTCAAGACCTGCGATGAGGCAGAACGCTTCCTCCGGCGGTTCAACGAAACACCCTCGCCCTGCTGATCGCCGCTCAAGGCTTCAGCAGCAGCTTTCCGATGACCGCGTTCGACTCGAGCAGAGCATGGGCTCGCGCCGCCTCTGCCAGCGGCAGGCAGGCATGCACCAGCGGATGAATCTGCCCGGCTGCCAGGAATTCGACCAGGGCATGTGTCGCGCTGGCGCGGATTTCCGGCGAATGGTCGAAACTGTGGATCGTGAAGAAGCGGACCGCCGGGCTCACGTCATGGTGTTGTCGCATCGCGGTTACCAGCGATGGATCAGGCGGACCCGCCAGCCGGCCATACGACACGACCAGCCCTAGCGGCGCCAACATCGCGAAATTGCGGCCGAACTCCGGCCCGCCTATGGGATCGAGGATCAGGTCAACACCGCGGTCGTTGGTCGCGTCGCGCACCCGCGCGATTACATCTTCGTCGCGATAGTTGATCGCATGATCGGCGCCCATCGACAGGACGGCCCGCCGCTTCTCTTCCGAACCGGTGACCCCGATGACGATCATGCCCGTTAGCTTGCCAAGCTGAACCACGGCGCTCCCGACCCCGCCCGCAGCGGTGTAAACCAGCACGGTGTGCGCCGCCACGCCGCGCGAGGCATTGTGCAGCAGGTGATAGGCGACCTGATAATTCGACAGGCAGGCTGCCGCTTCGAGATCGCATCCCGCCGGTAATGGGTGCGCTGCCTGAGCGGGCACGGCGATATATTCGGCGTAGCAGCCGGCGCGCACCGGCAGATCGCGGGCGCTGACAAATACCGGCTCGCCAATCCGCCGGTCGCCAACCCCCACCGCGCATTCGACGATCGTGCCGCTCATCTCGATGCCCGGAATCGCCGGCAGCGGCGGCATCCAGGCATAGGTGCCGCGCCGCACCAGCACCTCGGGCATGCTGACCCCGATCGTGTGCGCCTTGACCAGCACCTCACCGGCAATCGGGCGCGGCGTCGGCAGGTCGACGTAGCGCAGCACCGACGGATCACCGGTCTGTGCGATCTGAATGGCCTTCATATGTCGTCCCCCACGCGCGCCCGCTTGCGGCTTCCCCGTCGTCGCTTCATGATTGCCGATAAGCGGGTTAGGAGTGTCAATGATGAAGTTCGGATTGTTTGGCGGCGCGCGCACCGATGCCGGAGAGCAGGCCAGCGACAGCCAGATCTATACCGATTACGTCGATTACATCTGCGAAGCAGAAGAACTCGGCTTTCACAGTGTGTTTCTGGTCGAGCACCATTTTACCGGGTTCGGCCAGGTTTCCGCGACGCTGAGCTTCCTGACCTATCTCGCCGCCAAGACCCGCACGATCCGCCTCGGCACGGCGGTGCTGGTGGTGCCCTGGCACAACCCGGCTTTGTTGACAGAGCAGGCCGCGACGCTTGACCTTCTGTCGAACGGCCGCTTCGATTTCGGCATCGGCAAGGGGTATCGCTGGGGCGAATTCCACGGCTTCTGCATTCCGATGGAAGAGGCCGAGGAGCGCTATCACGACACCGTCACCTTCATGCGGAAGGCATGGACGAGCGCGGGCCGCTTTTCGCACCACAGCAAGTTCTGGGATTTCGAAGATGTCGTGATCGAGCCGGCGCCGGTGCAGAAGCCGCACCCGCCGCTCTGGGTCGGGGCCGCCAGCCCCAACTCGATCCGCTATGCCGCCGATAACGGCTTCAACCTGCTGCTCGGGCAGGCAGGCGGCCCCGAGACCGTAGCGGAGGGCATCTCGATCTATCGCCGCGCGATCGAGGCGCAGGGCCGCGTGTTCGACCCAGCGACGGTTGGCTGCACCCGCGCCCTGCTGATCGCCAACACTGCCGCGGAGCGTGAAGCGGCGCGCGACATCCGCGCCAAGTTCATGGCGAACGTGCAGTCGCTGTCGCTTTCGCCGACCGGCGACACACCCACACTGGGGCGGCCGCGCAAAATGCTGTCGCGCGCCGAGATGGACGAGCTGACCGAGCGCGACGCCCTGATCGGCCCGCCGGAGGAGATCATCCAGCGGCTGAAAGCGTTGCAGGCGGGCGGGCTCGAATACGTGATGGTGATGGACTTCACCGCCTCCCGCGAGCATTTGCGCACCTTCGCGCGCGAGGTCATGCCCGCTTTCGCGGAATAGCGCACTGTCCGATCTCATCTGAGTCGTCCCTGCGAAGGCAGGGACCCATGGTCGGGCGAAGGAGTTGTTGAAAGGTGGGTCCCTGCCTTCGTGTTGTGTTCCGGGAGATTGGCGGGATCGGTCTGGTGTATTATGTGGCATCGCGTGGGTGGAGAGCCGCCGATGCTGATCAAATTGCACCAGAACGCCACCACGACCCCGAAGCTGCGGGCCTACATCC
>JAFAYW010000065.1 GCA_019240125.1 Alphaproteobacteria bacterium | reverse complement strand
CGATCGTCAAGGAAGCGCTGAAGGACGAAGCACACCGCAACATGGCGCTGTGCGAACAGCTGGTGAAAGACTGCTTCGCCAGTCAGGACTACACTGAAGGCCGCACCGCCTTCATGGAAAAGCGCCGCCCGGTCTTCACCGGCCGCTAACCACCACGCCAGTTGCCCCCTCACCCTGTCCCTCTCCCCGCAGGCGGGGCGAGGGAACGCAGTGGCAACGCTCTACCCATTCTCCCTCTCCCCGCATGCGGGGAGAGGGTCGGGGTAAGGGGCATCCGCTCTCTAAAGCGTCACTCAAACCGGCCTCCGAGCGACCGATATGAAACTCCCCGCCCATAACCGCTACGACTACACGGCGCTGCCCAAACGCCCGGTCTACGACTGGCCCGAGGGCAAGCGGCTGGCCGTGTTCTTCTGCAACAACATCGAGCATTTCGCCTTTGGCCGCGGCCTCGGCAGCGACTCGACCGGCGCCGATGTCGCGCAAAGCCAGCGCAACTATGCGTGGCGCGATTACGGCAACCGGGTCGGGCTGTGGTACTACCTCGACCTGCTTGACGAATACGGTCTGCCCGGCGCGCACAACGTCAATTCGGCGGTGCTCGAATACTGCCCCGACATCGTCGAGCGGCTGAACGCGCGCGGTGACGAATATATCGGCCACGGCCGCACCAATTCCGAGCGCCAGGACATTCTGTGGGAAGACGACGAAGCGCGCCTGATCAGCGAATGCACCGAGATCGTCACCCGGCTCAGCGGCAAGCCGCCGGGGGGCTGGCTCGGCCCCTATCTGGCGCAAAGCGGCGCCACGCTCGACCTCTTGAAGGAGGCGGGCTATCGCTATGTGATGGATTGGGCGCTCGATGACCAGCCGGTGTGGATGCGCACCCGCTCCGGCCCGATCCTGTCGGTGCCGTACCCGATCGAGACCAACGACTCGCCCGCCGCGGTTTTCCGCCGCCACACCGGCCGGCAATTCGCCGAGATGGTCATCGACCAGTTCGATGAGTTGTTCGAGCAGTCGAAGAAGTACCCGCTGGTCTTCAGCGTCGCCCTGCACCCGTTCATCATCGGCCAGCCCTTCCGTCTGCGCGCGTTCCGCCGCGCCCTCGCCCACATCATGGAGCGCCGCGACGAATTGTGGCTCACCACCCCCGGCGACATCGCCCGCTATTGCGCCACCCTCCCCGCCGGCACCGTCCCCGGCTCTTGAGCCGCCGCACCATGCCGCTCGAATACCACGCCGCCGTCTTGCACGAGGTCGAGACCCCGATGACGGTCGAGACCGTCACCGCAACGGAATTGCGCGGCGACGATGTCTTGGTGCGGATCAAGGCGGCGGGGCTGTGCCACACGGATCTCGAGGTCATTACCGGCTCGCTGCGCTACCCGCTGCCGATCGTGCTGGGCCACGAAGCAGCCGGCATCGTCGAGGCGCTGGGGCCGCAGGCGCGTGCGCTGGCGGTCGGCGACCATGTGATCCTGTCGTGGAACCCGCATTGCGGCCACTGCTTCTATTGCGACCGTAACCAGCCGATCCTGTGCGAAACCTACCTGGCGCATGGGCCCGGCGCCGTCGCGTTCGACGGCACGACACGGGCGCGGCTCGCCGATGGGCGCGACTTGAAACAGCTGATGTTTCTTGGCGCGTTTAGCGAATACGCGATCGTCGCGGCGCATCAGGCAATCGTCGTGCCGCGCGATATCCCGTTCGACCGCGCCTGCCTGATCGGCTGCGGCGTGATGACCGGGGTGGGCGCCGCGCTCAACATCGCCGAGATCGGCTGGGGCGACACAGTGATGGTGATCGGTTGCGGTGCGGTCGGACTTGCCGCTGTGCAAGGTGCAGGGCTGGCCGGCGCGGGTGCCATCATCGCGGTCGATCTCGATCCGGCGAAACTTGATCTGGCTGCCAAGGTCGGCGCGACGCACCGCGTCGATGCCCGCGCCGTGGATGCCGCCGCCATCGCACGCGCGCAGACCGGTGGCCGCGGCGCGGATGTCGTGCTCGAAGCCGCCGGCAGCCCTGCCGGGTTCCGCCTCAGCGCCGAGGCGGTGCGGCCAGGCGGCGAGATCATCTGGCTTGGCAAGACCGATATCGCTGACGATGTCGCGCTCCGCTGGGGCAGCCTGATGGGTGAGAAGCGCATCCGCCGCTCCAGCTATGGCGGCGCCCGCCCCGCCCGTGACTTCCCGCTGCTGGCGCAGTCCTATCTCGACGGCACGCTGCGGCTCGACGAACTGATCTCGCGCCGCATCCGCCTTGACGAGATCAACGAGGGTTTCGCCGCCCTGCGGCGCGGTGAAACGATCCGCAGTGTCGTGATGTTCTGACCCGCGCGCGCCTCTGCACCCCATCGTGTTGCACGCCCTGGACAGAACCGGCGGACATCCTCTATAAGCCCCACCTCTTCCGGCGCCCAGGTAGCTCAGTTGGTAGAGCAACGGACTGAAAATCCGTGTGTCGGTGGTTCGAACCCGCCCCTGGGCACCACTTTTTAGAAATTATATCAATACTTTGAGGGATGAAGGCCGCTGGAGAAGTGGCCTCTCTCATGTCGGGATGTTGCAGTCGGTTTTCGAGCGGTTCTGCGGATTTTCAATGGCTAGCGGCAAGTCCGTGCGACATGGCTGCAACATGGGAAGTACGGCGGAATAACTGAGCTGCGATACAGGGTGAGCGTTCAACCGAGGTGTTTGGAAGCGAGCTGCCGCTCGCATTATGTGCGGGTGGCGGACCCCAGCTGACCCGACATCCTCGACGCCGGGACTGGTTGCGTCGCGATCTAGACGTGTCAAAACTGCTCTGGGGAGAAGTCTGCCTGCAGCTCGGCCGGATACAGGCGGCGATTGCCGAGGCGATCGTCTCGGCCGAGGAGACGAGATGCCCTTGCTGATCGAAATCATAGGCCAGTGCAGACATAGGCGGCTCCCATGATCTGGCCGGATAGGACCGGAGGAGACACCGAAGCTCGCCCGACGAGCCCGCTAGGTCGGTCGGCAGGCCTCCTGAGGACACCCCGCTCCGAGGACATAATTCGCGAACACGGCAGGTCTACTGGCTCGCGGGTCGCTGCATCCACCAGGCCCGATGCCGAAACATCAGTGACGCTGAGCTTCGGATTCTCGCCGCTTACTGCTGCGGCGGCAGCCCAGCTTTGCCGCTTACGTGGCGCACCGGGTTCCCTCTAGCCCCAAATGTGGCCATCCGGGGAACCGTGAACGCGATATCGTGTGCTCACTGTCAAACAGCACGGAACCGGGACCCCGGATCGGCATCCAATCGGGGCTCTGACTCAGATTTGATGCATTGGTGGCGCATAGCCGACCTGCACCAAATGTGAATCGGCGTGCAATTTTGGCTCTGACTCAGATTCGGTGCATCGGTGGCGGATATAGGGCTGATAGAATGAGGGGAACCCAAGATGTAGCGTGGGGGCGCACGTGGTGACCGGCATCGTAACCAGTCATTACTGCCGAGTGGGCTGATCGTTGAAAGTCTTGAGGACGACGGAGCCATATTGATTGCCAGGGCTCGATCTCCAGCACGCGTGTCGTCTTGTCCGGTCTGCGAGCGACCATCAGCGCGGGTCCATAGCCGGTACGAGCGGCAGCTGGATGATCTCCCGGCTCATGGGCGGCGGGTTCGTATTCGGCTTCAGGTGCGGCGTTCCGGTGTGATGGTGAGGGCTGTTCGTGCAAAATTTTTGCTGAGCGCTTCGATGAAGGTGTCGCTCAGCCCTGGGCTCGGCGCAGTGCTCGATTACAGGAGATCGTGCACTACGTCGCGCTCATCCTTGGCGGTCGGCCCGGCCAGAACCTGACGCAGCGCCTGCTCTTACCCGTGAGCAATGACACCTTGCTACGAACCGTGCGGCGCCGTGGCACCCCGCGTCCCGTACCGCCCACGGTTATTGGCATCGACGATTGGGCGTGGCGACGTAATCAGCGATACGGGACGATCCTGTGCGACCTCGAACGGCGCAAGACAATCGCGTTGCTGCCGGACCGTGAGGCAGCGACAGCTGAAGCGTGGCTTCACGGCCAGCAGCAGATCGAAATCGTTGCCCGTGATCGCGGTGGCGGATACGGCTTGGCAGTTGCGAGAGCGCTACCGCAGGCGATCCAGGTGGCGGATCGTTGGCACCTGATGGAAAACGCCAGCAGTGCCTTTGTCGATGCCGTGCGCAAGTCCATGCGCCAGATCCGTGGTGCGATCGGAGCGGCAACGATCAATCCCGAGCTGCTCACCGCCGCTGAGCGGCTCCAGTACGAAGGTTATTTGCGGCGCGAAGAGATCAACGCCACCATCCTGACGCTGGCCAGCAGGAATATCCCCATCAAGGATATCGTCCGCCAGACGGGTCACAGCCGCGGGCTGGTACGCCGGATATTGCGCGGACAACGTTCTGATGTTTTCCGCGTGCGGGAGAGCTCACTTGAACTGCATCTGCCATGGCTGGAGGAGCAGTGGTCGACCGGTGAGCGGAACGGCGCGGCGCTATGGCGGCAACTCAAGACCCAGGGGTTCCGCGGCAGCCTGCGTGTGGTCATTGAATGGGCGACGCGCCGTCGCCGTGCCGAGCAGGCGGAAAGCGGGCTGACTCGTACGCCATCATCACGGACGATCGCACGGCTCATGACCGTAGCCCGCGACCGGCTCTCCAAGGCCGAGACCATCACCGTGGCGACGATTGAGAGCGGCGTGCCGCTTCTCATCGAGGCGCGCGACATCATTGGCGCCTTCCACACCATGATCCGTCAGAAGTCACTTGCCGATCTGCCGCCGTGGTTGGAGCGGGCTCAGGAAAGCCTGGTTGCTTCGTTCGCGAACGGAATCATGAAAGATCAGGCCGCCGTCGCCGCAGCGATCTCCTCAAGATGGTCAAATGGCCAAGCCGAAGGCCAGATCACCAAGCTGAAACTCGTTAAACGACAGATGTACGGACGCGGCAAGCTTGACCTGCTGCAAGCTCGTGTCGTTTTACCCGGATAGCCAACCTGCACCAAAAGTGCGTCAGAGCCCCAATTGGATGCCGATCCGGGGTCCCCATTCCGCGCCGTTTGACACGCTCGCGGTCGTCCGCACTCAGCCGGACTTCAACGCCCTTCCTCATCCCCCCAGAGTCGCACATCCGCGAGCCCACTGGAATCATTCCTCAGCGCCACTCCACTCTCATGTCCGCTGTTTCTAGGTGCAGGCGAGAGAATTCGTGGCTTGCGAGCAAGCGCCTGTTTTGGGCTCTTCCGGGCAGGGCAGGAGACACGGTCGTCGAAGCGACGGTTGATCATACTCTGATGCGCGGGTCAGAACCG
>JAFAYW010000048.1 GCA_019240125.1 Alphaproteobacteria bacterium | reverse complement strand
CGGCTCGCTCGGGTCCACATCCCGAGCTTGAATCACGGCGCCGAAGCTGGCTCAAGCCTTTCTCAAACGGCCTCTAACGTCCCGAGACCATGGCACATGTCTTATCTGGCGTTCCGGCCTCCGCCAGCGGCAAATGCACAGGGAGCGATCCCACTGAACCGGCTTTCAACAGCGGCCCAGAGGCCCAATTCTAACGGAAGCAGAAATGCTCACGGATGATGGGTCATGTCCTGATCCCCTTCAGCACGATGAACGGCCTCACGAGCTCTTCGACCAGCGACATTCATGCCATGCCCGATCCTTTGCGCCCCCCAAATTAGTTTAGTATGCCCTGTAAGCATCAAGGCAGCGATAACGAACCAGATGAGCACGGAAGCAGCGCATGCCGCAGCAAACCAGGTGCGTTTCGACATTCGCCAATTGTCGTCATATTTCGCGATTTGTCGAGAGAGGGCGGCGCGTTGCAATCGCTTTGCGGATCAAGCGTGATCGTGCACGTCATTCCGACATAATGCCGTCGTGCCCACCGTTCCAAGATAGATGGCGCCCACCTTGACAACGTCTGTGAGGCTGATCTCGATCGTCGCGTAATCCTCTTTTGCGGGGGGTGCGAGCCGACGGGGAGATTAGCGATACGCGGAGTGAGTTTGCGCGCTTCGGTCGTGTCCCTAGTGATGGTGTAGCTCGACGGTAGCGGAGCTGATCGGACGCGCGCTCACCTACAAGCGCTGTAGCGGCCGGTCAGCTTTGCGGGTGGCCAGGGTTGGGTTGCGAAGCTCAACCAACGGAGACCCCGATGACCGATGATAGGATGAACGATCAAGCGCTGCTCGGGAAGAGCGCCGACGGCGATTTTCTGCGCGAGATGATCGGCTTTGCCGCCCAGCGGCTGATGGAGCTCGAGGTCGGCGGCCTGACCAACGCCGGCTATGGCGAGAAGAGCGCGGAGCGCGTTGCGCAGCGCATGCCGGCCGCAGTCGTTATTGAGCTTCGGCCATGATCCTTGGCTTGCCGCGATCGGCAAGGATCTATTTGTCGCTGGCGCCGTGCGACATGCGCAAGGGCTTTGACGGGCTCTCCGCGCAGGTGCGCAACATTTTCGCGCTCGATCCCTTCGGGCGCCAAATTCAAACGCTGCTGCGGCGCGGCTTAACTGATCCTGTCAACGCCGTATTCCGTCGCCGCTTACTCACACCTTGCGAAGCCATATGCAAAGCGTGGCTCAAAGAGCCACTCCGATTCACCTCAGATCCAACCCACCAAATTCCGGGACCAAACATCTAGGAAGCTCGCGAACCACATTGCCTGCCGCCCCAATGATCCTCGGAAAGGCGGTTGCAGTGGCAGACTTGGTTCGGACAGCGGGAACCAGCGGATCGTGTCCCACCGCGTGGTGTAGCTTCAGCGGCGTTGCCACTGCGATCGTCGGCTATGGCGGGATCGATCACGCGGCTATGGCAGGCAGCGTGACGAGCGGATCCGGGACAGAGGCACCGGGAGCACGAAAGTGCGGGCAGGCCGATGCACACAATGAGCTTCGAGCTCGCGTTAGTAGCTGGCCGCCTCAGCGGATGATCCATCGCGATCATCTCTTCGATGCGCGGTCGGAACATGTCCTTCTGCCCGGTCGGGCGGCGCTCTCTCGGCTTCATCAGCAGATCCCCGAATGCCCAGCAATCGGAATGAATCACGCCTCCACGGCAAACGCAATTTGCAAGAAAACCGCTCGTCGCAGTCGCAAAACCGGCAATCGCGAATACTTTCAATGGGGAGAATTATCGCCTCTTCTCAATCGTTTGAGAATACTTCACGACCGACGCAGGAGGGGCGCCGTCCACACATGAATCACCTCGGCACGCTCAGCGCCATCGGTTTTTCGAGGCGTCCGAATGGCTAACTAGGCGTCCAGGAGTGACTACTGTGTTAGTACTAGACTTATTCACAAAAGTGCTCGTTGTCGCCGTCGGTCATCTTCCCGAGCGGATTGACATCGTCGGAAATGCGGGATCGCTGTCCCACCAACCGCCTCCGATTGCCTGATAGAGAAGGACGCTGTCAGTTAACCGGGACGCTTGGGCCTGAATGAGGCTCGCCTCCGCCTGAAGCGATGCGGCCTCAAGCGCAAGCGTCGATCCGCCGCTAATCTGACCCAGACGGGCCTGCTCACGCGCAACACGCAACGCTTGCGCCGCAGCCGCCTGCGCCGCGGCAGCGCTCCGCAGACCATCCGCATCGGCCGTAACCGCCTGCAGTGTGTCGGCTACGTTTTGCATAGCTGCCAAGACTGTCGAACGATATTGCGCCTTGGCTTGATCAAGTGCGGCCTGGGCGGCGCGCTGTTTCTCTAGTAGGGTTCCACCATCAAAGATTGGCTGCAAGACATTGCCGGCTACCGACCAGAATATGTTGCCGTTACTGAAAACTGTGCCCAGCACAGTGGAGGTGCCCCCAGCAGCTCCGTTTATGGAGAAATTCGGCAGCCGCGCGGCGATTGCTACGCCCACCTGCGCATAGGCGTAGTGAAGATTGGCCTCGGCCATACGGATATCAGGGCGCTGCCCAACCAATTGGGAAGGAAGCGATATCGGCAACGCGGCGGGCAGTTGCAGCGAAGCCAGAGCTGGCGCGGCAAATTGCTCGGCGGGATACCGACCGACCAAGACCGCGAGAAAATCGATGGCTTGCGCACGCTGCTTATTCAAAGTCGGCAGGGTCGCCTCGGCTTGCGAATAGGCAAGCTGTGCTGCCGCGACGTCGGCACCGCTGGCAGACCCGAGCTGCTGCTGCTGCCGCACGATCGTCAGAAATTTTCGAGCGGCGTCTACGACTCGTTCGGTGACCGCAATCTGTTGGCCCAAACTTGCGAGCGTAATCGCCGTGCTGGCCACATTGGTAGTGACCGTCAAATAGACGGCCTCCGTTTGGAAGCGCTGGGCTTCAGCCTGCGCCCGAGCTCCTTCGACGCCGCGCCGAACCCCGCCGAATATGTCGAGCGTATAATCGAGCGTCGCACTGGCGGTAAAAAGGTTGAAGGTCGTGGCATTATCGTTGAGCGGCGGGGCTAGAACATCCGAGCTTTTCTGGCGCTGGGCCTGAAAATTGGCCGTAACCGTTGGAAACAGAGAACCCCGCTGGGCGAGATAGGTCGCACGAGCGGCGCGCAAAGCAGCCGACGCGCTTTCGACGTCGGGATTGTGACGCAGCGCCTCGTCTTCGAGCGCATCGAGTTCCGGAGATCCGAAAGAGGTCCACCAATGCTTCGAAACCGTGGCGCCGAGCTCGAGTTTTTGGCTGACGCCGATGGCGACGGGGCTGCTCGACGTGGCGTCGGGTAAAGGTTGTGGAGTATAGCTCGCGATCTGCGGCGGTTCGGGTTTATGGAAATTGGGTCCGAGAGCACAGCCTGATAGTGTGAGGCATAGCATCGAGATTGGAGCCCGTCGCATCAAGCCGGCTCCCCGCTAGGCGCCGGGTCTTGCCGAATTCCGTCTTTCCCGGCCGGGGAGAAGCGTTGGATCAAAACCGGCAACACCAGGAGGATCAGGGCCGGCGCCAGGAGGATCCCGCCAACCACAACGAGCGCGAGCGGTCGCTGCACCTGCGCTCCGATCGCAGTCGACATCGCAGCGGGAAGCAATCCTAGGCACGCCGCGAGGCAGGTCATCAAGACTGGCCTCAGTCGAATCTCGGCCGCCTTCACGAGCGCCTCGGCGCGAGGGATGCCGTGAGATACCAGCTCATGAAAATAGGAAAGGACGATCACGCCTTCCATTGCGGCAATACCGAACAGAGCGATGAAGCCGATCGCGGCCGAGACGCTGAACGGAGTGCCAGTGATCGCCAGCGCAAATACGCCGCCGATCATCGTCATCGGCAACACGCTGGCAACCAGCAGCGTCTCGGTAATCGAAGAGAAATGGAGGAAAAGAAGGAGCCCGATCAAGGCCAGCGTGACGGGGACAATCACCTTCAAGCGATCAAGCGCGTCCTTCAGATCACCGAACTCGCCCACCCATTCCAAATGTTGCCCGCTCGCTAACTTAACCTTTTGGGCGACGGCGCGCTGTGCGTCGGCAACGGCGCCACCAAGGTCGCGCCCGCGAACGCTGAACTTGATGGGGATATAGCGGCTTTGCTGCTCGCGGTAGATGAACGACGCCCCGGTGACGAGACGCACATTGGCGAGATCGGAGAGCGGAACTTGCGTCGTACCGCCGGCGGGGTTTTGGACACCCACCGGTATGGACCGAATATCCTCGAGCGTAGAACGTTGGCCTGCGAGCAGGCGAACCATGATTGGGAAGTTGCGATCGCTGCCAACCTCATAGAGATTCCCCGCGGGTTGGCCGCCGATGGCGGCTTGCACGACATTATTCACGTCGCCTGGAGCCAAACCATAACGGGCGGCTTTTTCGCGATCGACGTCGATGCGAACAGTCGGCTGACCGAGCGAGTTGAAGATCGACAGATCCGCGATGCCGGGGACTGTCGCCATCGCATGTTTGATCGCCTCAGCGCTTTTCTGCAGCGAGACGAGATCATCGCCGTAAAGCTTGACCGAGTTCTCCCCCTTTACGCCAGACGCGGCCTCCTCGACATTATCCTCGATATATTGCGAGAAATTGAAGTCCGTTCCCGCGAAATTGTCGGTGAGGCGCCGGTTCATGTCATCGGTGAGTTGCTCCTTCGTCACGCCGCTTGGCCATTGGCCGCGCGGCTTCAAGGGCACGAAAAACTCGGTGTTGAAGAAGCCAGTCGCGTCGGTGCCGTCATCGGGGCGGCCGTGCTGCGAAATGACGGTGGCGACCTCGGGATAGCTTGCCAGGATACGCCGAATTTTGTTGACGTAGGCGTCGCCGGCTTCGAGCGACACGGCCTGTGGCATCGTCGCGCGAATCCACAAATTGCCTTCCTCGAGATGGGGGAGGAACTCAAGACCAAGCCCGCGCGCGACGAGAGCGGAAATCAGAAATAGAATGATCGCCAGACCAAGTGTGACATTGCGAAAGCGAAGCGCGCGCTCGAGCATCGGCGAGTAGATGCTCCGGATCCAGCGTACGATGGCAGTTTCGCGCTCTTCAATGTCCAGCCCGAGGAGGATCGCCGAGAGGGCGGGGGAGACCGTGAACGTCGCAATGAGGCCTCCGGTGATTGCGTATGCGTAGGTTCTCGCCATGGGCCCGAAGATATGGCCTTCGATTCCCGTCAATGTGAAAAGTGGTAGAAACGACAGGATGATGATCGCTGCCGAGAAGAAGATCGCCTGATTAACCTCCGCGCTTGCCTCGGAAATAATCGCAATCTTGCGCGCAACCAGCTTTTCACCGCCCAGCTGCGAGCGCGGCGATTCTGACATGTGTCTGAAGATGTTTTCGACCATGATAACGGTCGCATCAACGATTAAGCCGAAATCGATCGCTCCGACCGATAGCAGGTTCGCGGACTCTCCGCGGGCGACCAGAATTATGACGGCGGTGAATAAGGCGAATGGAATCGTCGCCGAGACGATGATCGCACTTCTCAGATTACCCAGAAAAACCCACTGGATGAGGAATATCAGTGCGACGCCGAAAAGGAGATTGTGAAGCACGGTGTGGGTCGTGATCGAGATCAGCTCGCTGCGGTCATAGATGCGCTCAATGCTTACGCCGGGCGGAAGCAGTCCGGAGCCGTTGATCCTTTGAACCTCCGCCTCGACCGCGGCGATCGTTGGGGAGCTTTTTTCGCCGCGGTGCATGAGAACGATGCCCTCGACGACATCATCATCGCCATCCTGGCCGGCGATGCCCAGCCGCGGCATGTGGCCGACCTCAACCGTTGCAACGTCTCTGATGAACACCGGAGACCCGTTCACCGTTTTGAGGAACGTGTCGCGGATTTGGTCTGGTGATTGGATCAGGCCGACGCCGCGTACGATGGCAGCCTTGGGACCAAGATCAACGGTCTGGCCACCGACATTGATGTTCGCGTTGCCCAGTGCCTGTAGAACCTGGGCCAATGTGAGGCCGTTCGCGATCAACGCTTGCTTGTCGACCGCTACGTCGTAGGTCTTGGTTTTGCCACCCCATCCTGAGACATCGATAACGCCCGGCACCGCCTTGAAGCGGCGCTCCAGCATCCAGTCTTCTATTGTCTTGAGGTCAGTGACCGAATATCCAGGGGGGCCAATAATACGATAGCGATAGATCTCGCCTATTGGGCTTTCAGGCGACAATTGCGGCTGTGCACCGCCCGGAAGCGGTGATAGCTGACTTAGGCGATTTATAACCCGCTGCTCGGCCTCGTCGTAGCTGAAATCATAGGTAAACTGCACCTTGACATCTGAAAGCCCAAATAGAGATATCGTTCGGACGGCCTTAACGTGCGGGATGCCGGCTAGCTGAATCTCGATCGGGATCGTTATATTCCGCTCTATTTCCTCTGCCGACTGTCCGGGATACTGGGTTATGACATCGACCAGCGGAGGGACGGGATCTGGGTATGCCTCGATGTTAAGACGCAGGAAGGCAGCGATACCCGTAATGAACACGAGCGCAAGCAACAGCACGATGATCCAGCGCCGCAAGAGCGCAAATCGGACGATCGCTCCCATCGTTAGCTCGCGTCATTGGCACGGTCGATAAAGACCGAACCGGACGTCACCACCGTCTCGCCAGCCGATAAACCCTGCGTCACGATTGCCGAGCCGCGCTGGCTATTGCTCACGCGGATTGGCCGCAACGACAGGCTGCGACGCTCGGGGTGCGCGATCCAAACATGGGCGTCGTCGCCTTCGAACAACACCGCTTGCGTAGGGACCTCGATCACCTCGAGCAGCTCTCCGTTCGATAGCTGCGCCGAGGCGAACATATTGGGGCGTAACGCGCCATCTCGATTGGCAATCCGCGCGCGTACTGCGATGCGGCGGGTGTTGGGATCGACCGATGGGGAGACAAAGAACACACGGCCGTCGAAGCTCCGGTCCGGATAAGCCGGCACCTCAATCCTGAGCATAACACCCCTTTTGAGCGCTCCGGCGTCGGCCTCCCGCACATTTGCCACCAGCCAAACATGCGAGAGATCACTGATCGTAAAAAGCGGGCTGTTCGCGCCTGAGGCTGCGCTCTCGACATATTGACCGACCCCGGCTTGCCGGGCTGTAACGGTGCCATCGATTGGGCTTCGGACGATGGCCTCGTTGCGGCGGCCGGCGGCGACTTTGCCCGCGTCGAGACCGAGGAGGGCAACCCGGCCCTGCGCCGCCGTGACCTGTGCCTCGGCGCCGGTTGCGTTGGAGCGAGCAGCCGCGAGATCTGATTGCGCCTGCTCGACATCGCGGGCCGCCGAACCCTGGATGGCGAAGAGCTTCTGCTGACGATCGGCGTTTGCTTGTGCAACGGCCAAAGCCTTGCGGGCACTGGCGAGATTGGCTTCGGCGCTATCGATGTCACTCCGCCCTTGCACGACTTCGGATGCGGCGACAGCGTAGATAGGCTGTCCTTTACGCACCACATCGCCTGGGCTTACAAAAATCCTGGAAATGCGCCCGGTAAAGGGCGAGAAAAGCTGCGTCGTATGATCATCGTCAGTCGCTATTTGACCGTCGGTGATGATGGCCGGACCAAAAGGCGCCTGCCGCGCTTTCGTGAACTGTAGATTAGTCCATTGTTCGGCCGCGGGCTGAAATTCACCCGGCGGCAGCGCCACCTTGGCTGGCGGAGGCGGGCTATGGCCGAACGAGCAACCGCCAAGGGCGACCGCGAGAGTGATGGTGATCGGCATGACGCCGGTTCGCCAGGGCGACATATTACAACACGCCCTATTTCGCGAGCAAACGCGCAAGGCGCCGCTTGCCCACGACTTCGACGACACCTTTGCGGTGTCGCAAGGCGTCTATGAGATCCGGCTCGAGGAGGCCGGCGCGATCAGCGAGCTGGGGCAGCAAGAAATCGGGCGTTTCGTTCATCTCTACGATCACGGCGCCTTGCGCGCTGATACCGATATCCCACCCGATAAGCGGAACGTGGCGCATCACCTCAGCACCAGCGACACCGAGGTTCACGATATCCGTCCATAGGGGGATGCGAACGCCCGGAATGGGAACCCCCGTATCGGGATGATATTCGGTTGTCTGCAGATCGAAGCCCAAACCGGTGGTTGCAGCAACGAGCGCGCCGCTTGCCATATCGATTTGCGCCAGAAGATTGCCGGGGCACCAATAATTGTCCGCCGCGTTCTCCGCGGCGTTAAGCTTCATGCAGGCCCGCAAAACGCGCGCGCCGTCACCCATATTAAGCGTAAGCAATCGTACGGTCGCAAGGTGTCCCGCCGAAAGCGGCGCGATATCGGGGTGCGGAGAGAGTCTTGGCTGGAAGATAAACTCTTCGAATTCTTTTGCTATCTGATTTGCGAGGGTCTCGACGGAAATTCGGCCGCCGGTCGAGATGGCGATGCTTTGCTTGTCTCCGGAGAGCTTTTCGAGCGCCACGGCGCCCAGGCTTTGCAGCCCATCGATCGGTTTTCCGAACAGCGGATAACGGGCTTCATTGCGAAGAAAGGAAACGAGGTCTGCCTCATCGGCTAAAACGTGGCCTGAAAGCCGGGCAGCGGCGCCGCGTTGCCAGAGCGCGATCGTCGGCACGACAGGCAGGCCGTAGGCTCCTAGGTAAGCTGCAGCAGCCACTTTGTTACGGAGGACGGCCACCCACTCGCGATCATCGTTCAAAAGATCTGCGATGAGGCGGTTTTGCTTTTCGCCGACGACCTCGTTTCGATCCTTTTCCTGCCACAAATCTCGGTCAAAGAGCCGCAGTCTGATGTAGTCGGTAAGCTGGATGCGGCCAGGACCTCGAGCGAGTCTGATGAGATCCAGCATCACCTCCAACGGTGATGCGCTGGTCTCGCTCTGTATCCGGCGAACGGCGCCCGCCTTGTCGAGCACGGGTCCCGCAGGGCGCTCGGCCACAATGAAAGGATCGCTAGGAGTCACGGACACGGTTTCTCGCGATGGCTAATTGGCGACAATAAAAAAGATGATCATGTATACTGCTCTTAAGCAGATACTGTCGATCCTCTCAAAGCTTAAAGTTTAGCCAGTAACCAACTCCTAGCTTGTTCATAACGAGACCTGGTGCTTTTGGTCTGCGCTCCAGCTTAAGGCGAAGGTGGTGGACAGACGTGTGCAGATATCTGACATTTGGTTTATTCTGCAGCGGCCATACCCGACCCATGATTGTGTAATGCGTAACCACGCGGCCGCGGGCGGATGCCAATAAAGAGAGTATTTCGAACTCTTTGCGTGTTAATGATATGAGCCGACCGTGCCGCCGAACGTGGCGCCTTGCCAGGTCAATATCTACGTCTCCGACTTTGATGGTCGTATCTTTGCTGGTCTCGGCATGGCGATGACGCAACGCCGCCCTGACGCGTGCGAGAACCTCGGTCACGTCGAACGGCTTGACGATATAGTCGCTTGCGCCAAGATCCAGCGCCGCAATTTTCATGTCGCTGGCGTTTCGCGCTGATAGTATGAGGATCGAACCCCGGGTCCGTTGCCTTATGAGCTGAACAAGCTCCAGACCATCCCGATCGGGAAGCCCAAGGTCCGTAGCAGCCCATCGTTCTGAAGCGCCGTCCGCTGTTCACGTCGAGCTCAGCGCCATTTTTGTGTCGTTGGAATTGAGCCGCTCGAAGTGGCTTGTGACCACACTATCTCCGGGACGCGGCGAGAGGCTGTCGAAGTTCACGATCCCCGGTGGCGACGTCGCGGCTTTGCTTGCGCGTTTCGCCGAGCTTAAGCGCAAGGCGGAGGCACGCACCGGTCGGCAGTTCCCGCTAGTGGTCATCCAGGAGGCGGGGCTCGACAGCTTTTGGATCCACCGTGCGCTTGATAACGAGGGCATTGAAAGCCTTGTCGTCGACCCCGCTTCAATCGCGGTCTCGCGTCGCCGGCGCCGAGTCAAGACAGATCGGGTCGATGGAGAGATGTTGGTCCGGACCTTGCTTGCCTATAAGCGTGGCGAACCACGAGTCTGCGCGATGGTGCGCGCGCCGACGTGGCAGGAAGAAGACCGTCGTCGCATTGCGCGCGAGCGCAGAGCGTTGACGACCGAGCGGACACGGCACAACAATAGGATCAAAGGACTGCTCTTCGGACAAGGCATCACTGACTATGAACCTTGCCGACGCGATCGGCGCGACCGGCTGGGATCGCTGAGGACCGGAGACGGGCGGCCGCTGCCGGCCCAGCTGAAGGCGGAGATCAACCGAGAGCTTGATCGCCTCGAACTGGTGATGGTGCAGATCAAGGCCTGCGAGGAGACGCGGGATGCCGCGCTGGCATCAGCGCCATCCGCCGCTTCGGCCTCAGCACACCAAGCGCCACCATCGGTTCCGGCCATGCTGCTCGGGCTGAAAGGCATTGGCGCGGAAACCGCCTCAGTGCTCTGGCTCGAGGGATTATCCCGCCCCTTTGCCAATCGCCGGCAAGTCGCAGCCTATGCCGGCCTCGCGCCTTCGCATTGGCAAAGCGGCAAGATCGACCACGACCAGGGCGTGTCAAAAGCTGGCAATCCACGACTGCGCACCGCGCTTATTCAGCTGGCGTGGCTGTGGGCGCGGCACCAGCCGGACTCGGCGTTAACCCTTTGGTTCAAGACCCGGGTTGCGCAGAACAACGGGCGGCTCAAGAAGACGACCATTGTCGCGCTTGCCCGCAAGCTGCTGGTAGCGCTGTCGTCTAATCGGTCAAGCCGTTTGCCAGGATGCTCATACTCGATCTGCTTTGCGCATCGTTGTCGTCTTCGAGGTCGGCACGAGCGTGCAGCCTCAGCATGGCGCCAGATCGCCGGCCTCTCGATGTGATTCCCGTGTTCCAGATGGTCACGAAGCGGGTCACGAGATGACCGTGGCCGCACCCTGGCGGGGCGGCAGCTCTTGAAGACAGGGTGTCAGGCCATGGTGTTCGCCTCCCGCTCGAAGCTGCGCCCATCGAGCCACATCCGGTGCAGGATGACCGCCAGTTTGCGGGCGAGAGCAACGCGCGCCTTCCAGAAGCCCGATCTCCGGCCGACCGCCGCACCCCAGTCCTTCAGCGCTAGCGGCTGCGAGGTCCGCGACAGCATGACGTTGGCCGCTTCGAACAAGAGCTTGCGGGTGAGGCGATCCCCGCATTTCGAGATCCGGCCGTTGATGTCGACCTCGCCCGACTGGTAGCGGCGCGGGGTCAAGCCGAGATAGGCGCCGACATCCTGCGAGCGTCGGAAGCGATGAGGATCCTCGATGGTGGTCATGAAGCTGACGGCGGTCAGCGGACCGACCCCGGGCATCGTCATCAGCAAACGGCAGACGCCGCTTTGCCGCGCGACCCGGCCAAGTTGCCTGGCGATGTCACGCTGGCGTTCGCGCAGCGTCCCCAGCATCGTCAGCAGGCTCTCGAACAGGGCGGCGACGACTGGATCGTCCGGCAGCGTCGAGCGGACCCGGCGCTCGAACGTGCCGCCCTTGCCGGGGCCGACCAGGATGCCGAAGGTCTTCGCCAACCCGCGTATCTTGTTGATGAGCGCGGTGCTCATGCCGACGAGCTGGTCACGCGTGATCAGCAGGGCGCGCAGCCGATGCGTCGCCATGGAACGCACCGCCACCGGGCGGTACCAGCCCGAACGGACCAGCCGCGCCAGACCGAAGGCATCGTTGCGGTCGGTTTTGTTCATCTGCAGCTTCAAGGCGGCGGCGGCATGCCTGGCGTGAAGGCATACGACCGGCAGCCCATGCCCCGCCAGCGCATGCCACAGCCACACCGTCATCGGCCCCGTCTCGATGCCGACCTTCACGGCGCCAGCTGCCTTCCGCGCCAGCACGTCGGCGATGACGTCCGGGTCCGTTCGCGACTTGCCTTCCCAGACGCGGGCCCCTGCCTCGTCCACGACGCAGATCGCGGTCTCCTTCGTCGATACATCCAGCCCAACATAGCAGGTCATCTTCGTCCTCCTCTCAAGGGGACGACAGGCTATCCCGGAAGTACCGCTCCCGATTACGCCATGTGGTTCACCGACCAGCCCGCCGCGTGCAGCAACGCCGTCACACGACGATAGCCATATCGCCCATATTGCTTGGCCAAGGCGATGATGTCCTCGGTCAGCGCCTCTTCGTCATCCGCCCCGCGCGGCACCTTGCGCTGCGTCGATC
>JAFAYW010000044.1 GCA_019240125.1 Alphaproteobacteria bacterium | reverse complement strand
GATAGGCCCGCCGCATCGCCAGGATATGCGCCAGCCGCGAGGTCAGCACCCGCGTCTTGCCGGTGCCCGCCCCCGCCAACACCAGCACCGCCCCATCCACCGCCTCCACCGCCTGCATCTGCGCATCATTCAGCGCCGCCAGATGCGGCGACGCAGGCGTGTCATAAGCGAGATTGGTCATGCGCTACATTATATAGCAATCGGGGGTCGTTGGGACACCATAAGCAGCAATTTCCGTCGGGTGCGCACTGACGTCTCCGCTCCGCGAGGTCCGCCACGATCAATCAGCTTAAGCGGCCGGCTTCGAAATGGACACCAAGCGTGCGTTTGACAAACACTGACCCTCAGGCCCGACGATGGCGGTTGGAAGTGCGACGCTGCATTGTGGTCGAGAACGAGATTACAGGCTGCGGCCGGGAAACCTAGAAACTCCATGGAGCCAAAATGAGCGATCAGGATGATGTTGAAATAGGTTATTTCTTTACAGCGTCATCAACCAAACTAGTTATCATGTCTCTGTTTACGTTAGGTTGGTACGTGCTGTATTGGTTTTATCAGAACTGGCATTTCATTTCCCTGAGAAGCAGCCGATCCATATCACCCCTATGGAGAACGGTTTTCAACATATTTTGGATATACCCTTTATTCTCCCAAATCGCGACCGAAGCCAAAGCGTGCGGCATCGCGGTTCGACGCGGGTTACTGCAATTCCTTGCCGCGCTGTTAATACTTGATGAAATTGCGGTTTCGATAGGTCGGGCATCTCGCGAAGAAGATGCCGCCGCGACCATCGCGTTTATAGCGTTCTCGATGATCGGTATCGCGATTGTAGCCATCGCCAATAGGGTTGCTCTTAACGTAAATTTGAGGAGAGTTCACAATTATTCCTATAACATGAAATTTACTCGGGTAAATGTTGGGTGGATAGGATTTGTCGTGTTGATTTTGGTTTCCGGCACCGTCCTCATTGCACTCGATAATGGCCACCGCGGGGGCGCAACCGCGCCATCGAGCTATCGAAACATTCGACAGCCTTAAGCCGCGGAGCAATGATGCCATCTCGTAGCTTAATCGAGGGTGCGATGGAATTGACGGCGGCGCAGATGGCGCAATTCGATCGGGACGGGTTCCTGATCTTCCCTGATCTGTTCAGCCCGGCCGAGGTTGCGGTGTTGCGGCAGGAGGTCGGGCGGCTGGCGCAGCTTGAGGCGGAGGAGGTGTTCCGCGAGCACACTGGCGGCGTCAAAAGCATCTTCCGGGTGCATGAGGAAGATGGCGCAACGCGCTCGGCGCCGTTCCGTGCGCTGGTGCGCACCCCGCGCGTGTTGCGGCCGGTGCAGCAGGTGCTGGGCGGCGACGCCTATGTCTATCACACCAAGATCAATGCCAAGCCGGCGATCGAGGGCACCATCTGGATGTGGCACCAGGACTATAATTCCTGGAGCAAGGATGGCTGCCCGACACCGAACATGGCGACCTTCAACGTGATGCTGAACGACACGTCAGAGTTCAGCGGTGGCCTCTACATCATCCCCGGCAGCCACAAGCTCGGCCTGCTGGAATCTGTGTACGACGCCTCCACCGGCTACAAACTCTGGACGATCCCCAAGGAAAAGATGATCGAGGTGCTGCGCTCGTCACCGCCGCCCGTCGCGGTGACCGGCAAGGCGGGCACCGGCGTGCTGTTCCACTGCAACGTGCCGCACGCCTCGGGGCACAACCTGTCGAGCGAAGACCGCTGGCACATCTACGTGTCGTGCAACGCGGTCGCCAATCGGCCGGTGCTCGGCGAACACCCGCGGCCGGATTGGGTCGTGTCGCGCAACTGGTTCCCGCTGCCGATTGAGGACGACACAGGTGTCGTAAAAGCGGCGTGAAGTACTGGCCGGCGGCACTCATTTAGTTGCCTCTTTGTTCTCTTTCAGCTAACCTCAAGCGAGGTTGCATCTGAGCGGATGCGACACGTAATGCGAGGTGTTCGGTGTGCGCTGAAAAACTCATCGTCGTCCCTGCGCAGGCAGGGACCCACTGCGCAACAACTCATCAGCCCGACGGTGGGTCCCTGCCTGCGCAGGGACGACATGGTGAATGGTTCGGCTAAATCGCGTTAAAGGCGAAATCTACCTGATCTTCACCTGGTCTATCAGGTGGTGATCTGAACAGCATCAATCGGGAGTTGTATCGGAAGGGAGGACCGCATGCCGCGAATTCCGGTTGGCCAAGGCGCCTCGGTGCATTGCTTTGTCGATGATTTTCTTTGGCCGTGGGACGCCTCGACGCCGGTGCTCATGATGCACGGCTTTGCCCGCAACGCGCTGTTCTGGAACCGCTGGGTGCCGACCGCTGCCGAGACGCGGCGGGTGTACCGCCCCGACCTGTTGGGTTGCGGCTTGTCGGACGCGCCGCCCGCCGGCTACCGCTATACCCCCGAGACGATCGGCGCGCAGATCATGGCGGTGCTTGATGCGCTGAAATTGGAGCGGGTGCATTGGGTCGGCGAGTCCTCGGGCGGCATTATCGGGCTATTGCTCGCCGCCGCCCATCCGGAGCGCATCGCCAGCCTGGTGCTGTGCAATACGCCTACCCGCATCCTCGACCAGATCAAACGCACCTATGCACTCGACCAGGCGACCGCGTCCGACGCGATGCGCAAGCACGGGGTCGGCGAATGGTGCCGCCGGACGCTCGGCTACCGCCTCGACATGAACCACGCGACGCCGGAATTGTGCGACTGGGTGGTGCGCGAGATGGACCGTACCAAGCCGGATTACGCCGCGGCGATGCATGATTGCTTCGAGGAAGTGAACACCGAGCCGTTGCTGCCGAAGATCAAGGTGCCGGTGCTCTTGCTGAGCGGCGACAAGAGCCCAATCGCCTCGGCGCAGCAGCAGACTTTTGCCAACTCGTTGCCCGATGGTCGCGTCGCCTCGATCGCCGGTGTCGGGCACGGCGTCAACCTGTTGCAGCCGGAACGCTGCGCCCGCCTCGCCGCGGAGTTCTGGCAGAGCCTCTGACCGCGGGTTCCCAAGTGAGCGGCAAAGGAGACGGATGTGAAACTAGGCGTCGCGATACCGGAGATTGATGCGGCTCTCGGAGGTGATCCCGTCGCCCTCCGCGACTTTGCCCAGGCGGCCGAGGAGATCGGCTACCAGGATTTGTCGGTGCCCGATCACGTGCTCGGGGTGAATGTCGCGAGCCGTCCGGATTGGGGCGACCGCAACACCTCGGCCGATCTGTTCCACGACCCCTTCGCGCTGTTCAGCTTTCTCGCCGGCTGCACCAAAGCGGTCGAGTTTTCGACGCAGGTGCTGATCCTGGCGCAGCGCCAGGCGGTACTGGTGGCGAAGCAGGCGGCGTCGGTCGATGTGCTGTGCGGCGGCCGGTTGCGGCTGGGTGTCGGGGTCGGCTGGAACGAGGTCGAGTTCACCGGCCTCAACGAGAATTTCCACGATCGCGGCCGCCGCTCGGAAGAGCAGGTCAAGGTGATGCAGGCCTTGTGGGCCGAGCCGCACGTCACTTTCAAGGGCAGATGGCATACGATTGACGATGCCGGCATCAACCCGCTGCCGCCGCGTCGCATGATCCCGGTCTGGTTTGGCGGCCACGCCGAGGTGACGATGCGCCGTGTCGTCGAGATGGGCGACGGCTGGTTTCCGATGGCCTATGGGCCGGGGGATGAAGCGCGGGCCGCGATCGATCGATTGCGCCATATGGCCGAGGCCGCCGGACGCGACCCGGCGACAATCGGCATCGATACACGGGTGACCGCAGGCATCGGCGCGGAGGCGGAGTGGCGTGAGACCGCGCGGTTCTGGAAATCCTGCGGTGTCAGCCACATCACGCTGGTGACGTATTCCGGGCGCGGCCATCTGAGGCGTATCGAGGGGCGCACGCCGGCCGACCACCTCGCTGCGATCAGGCGCTACTGGAACGCCGTCGCGGACCTGTTGTGAGGCGATAAGGCTGGTCGGCTAGACCGGCTGCCGAGCGCGGCGTTCGATAGCGTCAAAATGGGTCTTGACTATCCAGACGTCGAAAAAGCACGCAAAGCCAAACAGCGCAAGCCGAAATGGAACATGCCATTATCGATTGCGCCACTCGCCAGGAAGAGGCCAAACAGGCCGAGGATCGATAACAAGGTGGCGATAATCACGGCACTCATCGGGCTCTCCGTTGATTGCGTTGCGGGGGGATGGCGGGGTCGTCGAACAGGATGCGCGCAGCGGCGCCGTCCAGATCGTCGTATTGGCCGGAGCGCAAGGCCCAGGCAAAGGCGGCAAGGCCGAGGAGTCCGAGGAACAGCGCCGCCGGGATCAGATAAAGCAAAGCGGTCATAACCGTGCCTCGATTGGCAGCAATCGCAGACGCAAGGCGTTGAGGATCACGATCAGTGACGACGACGACATCGCCACGGCGGCAATCAGCGGCGTCACGCAACCGGCCATCGCCAGCGGCACGGCGACCGCGTTGTAGGCGACCGCGAAAATCAGGTTCTCGTGCACCAGCATGCGGCTGTGGCGGGCCACCGCCAGCGTCTCGGTCACCGGCGTGAGGGAGTCGCCGCGGAACACGATATCGGCAGCATTCTGGCTGATATCGGAGCCGCTCGACGGCGACATCGAGACGCTCGCGGCGGCAAGCGCGGGCGCATCGTTAAGCCCGTCGCCGACCATCAGCACGCGCCTCCCCGCAGCCGCCTGCAACGCCAGGCGCCTGGTCTTATCGACCGGCGTGAGCCGCGCCGACCATTCCGCGATTCCAATATTGTCCGCGACGTGCTGCACCGCCGCGCTGCGATCGCCCGACAGCATGAGCACGCGCTTGCCGGCGCGGCGCAGCGTCCTCACCACCGCGCCGGCGTCGGGTCGCAACTCATCGGCAAAATGAAACCGCAGCGGCGCGGCGTCAGGCCGCGTCAGCCACAATTCGAGGTGGTCGTCGTGTTCCTCGCCCGGGACGGCGCAGAAATGGCGGCTGCCGAGCCGAACCTCGCCATACGGACCGTTCCACGACAGCCCTTCGCCGGGGTGTTCGGCGACACCCTCGGCCACCGGGACATCGGGGCGTCTTGCTCGCAATGCCCGGCTGAGTGGATGTCGTGACGCCGCCGCGAGGGCCGACGCCAGCTCCAGCGCGTCGTTATCGACTGGCCCGATCAAGGTGGGATGGCCGAGCGTCAGCGTGCCGGTCTTGTCGAACGCCACGGTGTCAACCGCCGCCAGCCGCTCCAACGCGGTCGCGGTTTTGAGAAGAATGCCGCGCCGCATCAGCCGCCCGGCCGCGATCACCTGCACCGCTGGTACCGCCAGGCCCAACGCGCAGGGACAAGTGATAATCAGCACCGCAACCGCGCTTGCCAGCGATGCCTGCCAGCCGCGGCCAAGCGCCAGCCAGGAAACGAAGGTGATCAGGGCCAGCAAATGCCCCGCCGGCGCGTAAAACCGCGCGACACGATCCGCGAGCACGGTATAGCCGCTGCGGCCGTGCTCGGCGGCCTCCATCAACCGGACGATCTCGCCAAGATAGGTGCCGGTGCCAGTCGCGGTTACACGGATGCGCAGCGGCGCCGCAATATTTGTCATGCCCGCATTGACGGCTGTCCCGGCGCTGACGGGTGCCGGCATGGTTTCGCCGTCGATCAAACTGCGATCGACGGTCGAACTGCCGGATACGATAGCGCCATCGGCGCCGATGCGCTCACCTGCGGCGACCAGGATCTCGTCCCCAATTGCAAGGCTCGCCGGCATCACGCGGGCGGTCATGCCAGCCTCTGTCACGCGGGTAACCGGCGCGACATCGATGGCCAGCAGTGTCGCCGCCGCACTACGCGCCCGTCCACGGGCGCGGCGTTCGAGGTAACGCCCGATCAGCAACAGAAACAGCAAAGTCGCCGCCGAATCAAAATAAGCATGCACGTCGGAATGCAACGTCGCGAGCACGCTCATCCCGGTGGCGAGCACGATCCCGACCGAGATTGGCACATCCATGTTGCTGCGCCCGGCCCGGAGCGCGGCAAAGGCCGAGGCGAAGAAAGGCTGCCCGGCATACGCCACAGCGGGCAGCGCGATCAGCGCCGACACCCAGTGCAACAGATCGCGAGTAGCGTTACCCATCTCGCCGCCGGCGCTACCCGACCACACCGCGACCGACAACAGCATGATATTAGCGGCGGCAAACCCTGCCACCGCCATCGCGCGCAGCAATCGCCGCTCTTCGCCGTCTCCGGCCATTGCGAAACGCGCGGGATCGCAGGGCTGCACGCGATAACCGAGGCGACAAACAAGCGCCAGCAACGCGCCGCCGCGTTCGCGCGAGCCGCGCCATTTCAGACTCAGCCGCCCTGTCGACACGGCAAGGCGCCCCGAAATAACATCATCCTGCGCCGCCAGCGCGCTCTCGATCAGCCACAGACAGGCGGCACAGCGCACGCCCTCGACCACAGCGGCGAGCGACAGGCTGCCATCGGCTTCCTGCCGGATATAGGGGGTGAGGTCTTGAGGGGCCGTTTCTGGATCGGTTCGCGGCGGCACGACCGCGGCGGCGCGGCTATCGTAGTAGCGCGCAAGGCCAAGCCGGTTCACCAGCTCATACGCGGCAGCACAGCCCGAGCAGCAGAAGCGTCCGCTACCCGAAATCCGCGCGCCGCAATGCACACACTCAGCACCCGCGGCAGTGGCTTGCCCAGGGTCGGGCGAGGGCGCCGGTATCATGCCCGGTCACGGCACGCTAAGGCGCCGCGCGTAGGCAAATTCCCGTTCGCCTCGCCGCGCCATGAAGTCGAACTGCCACTGCCCGGCCGCCGGCAATGTCACCAAGCCGGTATAGCGGCCCGGTGCCGTTTCGGTGAGGAGCACTCGAATATCGCCAAGCCTGCCTACAGGCCGCCAGATGCGGAGTGCGACCTGCAGTCCCTGTACCGGCGCGCCAGTCTTGTCGGACATGTCGAGGGCGATCGGGCCGGGGGTGCCAGGGCGGAGCGGCGCGTTGAGGGTTGCCGTCCAGCCGAGCGCCGCTTGCGCGTCAGCGGCCTCCAACTCATGATTATAGGCGCGGCCGTCTTCGTATGGATGTTCCGACACCAGTGCCGGCTTGGAATGCAGGGCGAGGTAGATCAGCGTGCCGTTAGCCGCGAAGACCGGCAGCATGGCCAGCGGAAACACGAATGGGATCAGCGAGCGCCGTTGCGTTGTCATGGTCAACCCGCCGGTCCGTGGAATTCGGTCGCATGTGTCACCGCGCGCTCTCCGCCATCGAGCGGATGCGCCACCACCTCAAGCGGCACCCCGCCGCGCACCGCGCCGCCCGGCGCATGCAGCAGCATGCGGAAGGTGCCGACGCTGTCTGGCTTTACCGGTAATGTCACACCGTCCCGTGCGTCCACCGACCGGCCTTCCTGTTCGACAATTGTCATGGTTGTACCCGGCATGCCGGTGACGCTCAGCGCAAAATCACGCTCATGCGCCGATTTGTTTAAGATCTTCACTGTATAAGCGTTGCGCAACGACCCGTCCGACAAGCGCACAAAAAGCGGGGCTCGATCGGCAAGCACGGTCAGATCGTATGTGCTGCGTGACAGAAGCGTCCATAGCATGCCAACCGCGCCCAGCAGCAGGATCGCTGAATAGACGATGGTGCGCGGCCGCAGGAGCGCGGTGCGCACAGCGCCCGTGAAGTCGCGAACAGTCGTGCCTTTACTTTCGCGCATCGCCTGGCTGGTGAAGGCGATCAGGTCGGTCGGTCGACCGATGCGGTGCATCACCTGGTTGCAGGCATCGATGCACAAGCCGCAGCCGATACACGGCAATTGCAGTCCGTCGCGGATATCGATGCCGGTCGGGCACACCGCGACACAAGAACGACAATCGATGCAGTCGCCGCGCGGTTCAAGGAGTTTGCCCTTGCCGATCTTGCCGCGCGGCTCACCGCGCCATTCGCGGTACATGACAGTCAACGTATTGCGGTCTACCATCGCCGATTGAAAGCGGGGCCACGGACACATGTAAGTGCAGACCTGCTCTCGCGCCCAGCCCGCCAGCAGGTAAGTCGTCGCGGTGAAGAGACCAATGAAGAATAGCGCCCCCGGTGTCGGATTCAGCGTGATTAGATCGTACACCAGCGTCGGCGCATCATAGAAATACATGACCCAGGCGCCGCCGGTCAGCGCGGCGATGACAAGCCAGATCGCGTGTTTCGTGACCTTGCGCGCTAATTTACCGAGGGTCCAGGCGCTCCGGTCGCGTTGCATCCGGACGGCGCGGTCGCCCTCGAGCAGCCGCTCGGCCCACAGGAAAAGATCGGTCCACACTGTTTGTGGGCAGGCGTAACCGCACCACAGGCGGCCGAACAGGCTGGTGACGAAGAACAGCGCGATTGCTGCCAGGATCATCAAGCCAGCGAGGTAGTACACCTCCTGCGGCCAGATCTCGACGGCGAAGAAATAGCCGCGACGGTTCGCCATGTCGAGCAGCAACGCCTGGTGCGGTTCGCCGGGGCCGCGGTCCCATCGAAGCCAAGGAGCAAGGTAATATACCGCCAGGCAAAGCGTTAAAATCATCCACTTGGCCCGCCGCACCGGCCCCCGCACCGCACGCGGGTATACCCGGACCCGGTCAGCATAGAGGGGAGTGAGGGCCTCCGCCGGCGATTGCGCCGGCACGCCGCTATTCGCCGCCGCCGAGTGCATGGACGTACACCGTCAGCATCTTGATCGTTACCGGGTCGAGCCGTGTGCTCCAGGCAGGCATTGAGCTGTTGCGCGCTCGCGTGATCACATCGACCACTGTGGTCCGATCGCCACCATACAGCCAGATATTGTCACTGAGCCGCGGCGCACCGACGTCGCGACTGCCCTGGCCCTTATCGCCGTGACATGTAACGCAGTTATCGGCAAAGATTTTGGCACCTTCACCCGGCAGCGGCTTGCCGGTCGATAGTGACAGAACGTAGTCAGCCACCGCGCTGATCTGGCCCGACGTCAGCATACCGTCGAGCCCGAAGCGCGGCATCGCGGACTGCCGCGAATCCGGGTCGGTGTTGCGAATTCCATGGATGACCGTTTGCTGAATGTCGCTCAGCTTGCCACCCCACAGCCAGTCGTCGTCGGCGAGGTTGGGGAAGCCTTTAGCACCGGCGCCGCCCGCCCGGTGGCAGGCAGCGCAATTCTCGGCGAAGGCAGCCTTGCCCCCGGTCTGCGCGAACGCCAGCAGGTCGGGATTTCGCCGGATATCCTCGAGCGAGGCGGCCGCGATCCGCGCCCGCATGCCAGCCTGTGCTTCATTGGCGGCCGAGAGGTCCTGGTCCAACCGTCCCCGCGCGGTGTAGCCGAGAGTGCCGGTCGTGTGGCCGTGCAACCAAGGGATGGCAGGGAACAGCACGCAGTAGCCAACCGCGACGAGAATGGTCACGATGAAGGTGTAGACCCACCATTTCGGCAGCGGGTTGTTGAGCTCGCGAATACCATCCCATTCGTGGCCGGTCGTGGTCCGGCCCGTCACGGGATCGCGATCGGGAATATCGGTCATTTCGCTTCTCTCCTAGCCGACGGCAGGTTGTGTCGTATTTGCCGGCGAGGGCGTGTCGTCGCGCAGCGGGATCATCCCGTGCTCATGGTGAAGTTGGCGGCGTGCCGGTGACCAGGCTCGCCACGCAATATAAAGAAAAATCGCGAACATCCAGACGAGGAACAGCGGCCGCACCGTCATCGCGAGGTCGAACAAGTTCACGTCCGCCTCCTACTGCCGCAAGGCTTCTGGCGCGACATCGCGGAACTTAACCTCAGTTCCGAGTACCTGCAGATAGGCAATCAGGGCATCGAGTTCTGTCACGCCGGCGCCACTACCGACAGCCATGGCGCCGGGATAGCGCTTCAACAGGCCAGTGTTATCGGCATTTGGATCGGCCTGTGTGCGGAAATCGGCGGGTCCGGCAGCGATCATCGCATCGGTATAAGGCACCCCGACAACACGATTGGCACGCAGATGCGGTGTAATCGCGTTCGGGTCCAGCTCGCGTGTCGCGAGGAAGGAATAGCCCGGCATGATCGATTCCGGCACCACGTCACGCGGGTTTTCCATGTGCGCGATATGCCACTCGTTCGAGTACTTGCCGCCAACCCGCGCAAGGTCAGGCCCGGTCCGCTCCGATCCCCACTGGAACGGGTGGTCGTACATGCTCTCAGCAGCTAGACTGTAGTGCCCGTAGCGTTCGACCTCGTCGCGAAATGGCCGGATCTGCTGGCTATGACAGAGATAGCAGCCTTCGCGGGTGTAGATGTCGCGGCCGGCCAGTTCGAGGGGCGAGTACGGACGCACGCCGCCAACCCGCTCAATTGTGGTTTCGATCGTGAAGAGCGGCACGATTTCGACCAGGCCGCCGATTGCGACCGTGATCAGGGTGAGGATCAGCAGCAGGAAGACGCTGCGTTCGATAACGGCGTGTCGGATCATCATGGCGCCGTCCTCACTCCGCGGCCTGAAGGAGAGGAAGTGCTGGCGCCGCGGCAGCGGTTTCGCGCCGCGCCGTCATCCACAGATTGAAGACCATCAGCAGCGCGCCGACCAGGAAGCAGGCGCCGCCGATCGCGCGAACCAAGTAGAACGGGTGCAGCGCGGCCACCGATTCGACAAACGAGTATTGCAGGAAACCGAGCTGGTCGTAGGCGCGCCACATCAGACCCTGCATGATGCCGCCAACCCACATCGCGACGATGTAAAGCACGATCCCGATCGTCGCGATCCAGTAGTGCCACTCGACCAGCCGCTGCGAGTACAGCCGCTCGCGCCGCCACAGAACCGGTACCAGGTAATAGATCGCACCGAACGAAATAAACCCGACCCAGCCCAACGCCCCGGAATGCACGTGGCCGATGGTCCAATTGGTGTAGTGGCTGAGCGCGTTGACCTGGCGGATCGACATGACCGGCCCTTCAAAGGTCGACATGCCGTAGAACCCGACCGCGGTGACCGAAAACCGCAGCGCCGGGTCGGTGCGCAGCTTTTCCCAGGCGCCCGACAATGTCATCAGGCCATTGATCATGCCGCCCCAGGACGGCATCCACAGCATCAGCGAAAACACCATGCCGAGCGTCTGCGCCCAGTCGGGCAGGGCGGTGTAATGCAGGTGATGCGGTCCGGCCCAGATGTAGAGAAAGATCAGGGCCCAGAAATGCACGATCGACAGGCGGTACGAATAGATCGGCCGGTTCGCCTGTTTCGGGACGAAGTAGTACATCATCCCGAGAAACCCGGCGGTCAGGAAGAAGCCGACTGCGTTATGCCCGTACCACCACTGCGTCAGCGCATCCTGCACGCCAGAAAACAGTGAGTAGCTCTTGCTGCTGTAGATCGACACCGGCATCGCCAGGTTGTTGACCACGTGCAATAGCGCCACTGTGACGATAAACGCGAGATAGAACCAGTTAGCGACGTAGATATGCGGCTCCTCGCGCTTCATGATTGTGCCGAGAAACAGGACGAGATACACGACCCACACAAGCGTCAGCCAGATGTCGAGATACCATTCCGGCTCGGCATATTCGCGGCTCTGCGTGACACCGGTGACGTATCCCCAGGCGGCCATGCAGATGAAGAACTGGTAGCCCCAGAAGACGAACCACGCCGCGGCGTCACCGCCCCAGAGACGCGCCCGGCAGGTGCGCTGTACGACAAAGAAGGACGTACCGAGCAGCGCATTGCCGCCGAAGGCGAAGATCGCCGCGGAGGTGTGGACCGGCCGCAACCGTCCAAAGCTGATCCATTCGAGGTCGAGGTTGAGCGCCGGATAGGTCAGTTCCAGCGCGAGGTAAAGGCCGACAAGGAAGGCGACCACGCCCCAGAACATCGCCGCGATGACAAACGCGCGGACGACCGCTTCATTGTAGGAAGACGGCTCCCGACGTAACGGCAAAACGATGTCGGTCATTATGCTCCCTCAACTCAGCCCGGATCAGGCGGCAGGACAAAGCCATGTCCGCCGTCAAGACTCATTGATTGAGATCAAGAGAGCGCTGTCGTAATCGCCATAGTGGTAAGCATCGCTGCATTGAAGAGCAGCAGTGGCGCGACGAAGCGCTGCGCCGAGACGCGCCAGCGGGCCGCCACGACCGCTCCGCCGCATCCAACGAGCAGCAGGCTAGGCAGGGTTCCCAACCCGAAAGCCCCCATGGCAGCGGCGCCCAGGATTGGAATTTGGGTGGCGGTCGCCGCTGCGAGCGCCGTGTAGAGAAAGCCACAGGGCAATAGTCCAAGGACCAATCCCAAGAAAAAGCGGGCCCTGACGCCGGGTTGCAACAGAAGTGGTTTGGCGAGCCGCGCCACTCGAACACCGAGAAGCGCCGCGACGGACAAGGTGGAGGTGCGTGCCGATTGTCCACCCCACTGGGCAACCGCTTGGGCTAAGACAAACATCGCGGCGCCGAGCAACAACAGCACCAGGCCAAACCGCAGGGGAGTGAGAGCCGAAAAAACCGAACCGCCGCCGGCGGCAATGGCTCCGAGCACGCAGTAGGTCGTGAGGCGGCCGAGATGGTACGGCAGCAGCATACCCCCGGACAGTCGGCGCAGCATCGGCACTGCATCGCGGGTGTGGGATAGCTGCGCCAGAACAAATGGCCCGCACATCGGGCCGCAATGGGCAAATCCGCCGACCAGGCCCATGAAAAAAAGAAGCGCCGGGATCGAGCCCGGCGCCCCGCACCAACCAACGACGGCTGAAATGGCAGGGCCGTCAGCGAGCGGGTGAATATGCATTGACTGCCTGATAACGCCCGAAGCTTGTTATCGCGTTGATTCAGATCAAAACGTACCGCGGTGCCGCAAATCTCAACACGATCCCGCATCATCATCGAGCAGCGTCGCGAGCGCCGCCTCGGCACCGGCAAGGTCGTGCAGATAAATTACCGCCAGAGCCACATCAACTCCCTCGCTTAAGTACCGGCGGTAAACAGCGATCCTCTGCTCCAACTGTTCTATCAACGCTTTGCGACCACCGTTGGAACACTCCTCAACGGTCATCCCACATCGCGAGAGACAAAGCGCGGCATCACCTTCTCGCAGAGCAGTCGCAGCGAGTTCATGACTTGCTCATGCGGAATGAGACTGCCGCAGTTCATCTCGGCGAGGATTCCGTCGAGCTCCAACTCTTCGTCCAATTCGCTCAATCGGTCGATGACCATGTCAGGCGTTCCGACCACCACCTTATCGCGCAGCGCTTCTTCATAGGTGATGGTCTGCAGACGCTGGCCGCGCTCGGCGCGCTGTTCGATGGCGCGCGCTCCGGAACGCGTCGCCGATGCCTCCAGCTGCTCTCCGAGCCAGCGGTAGAAATGCATAATGCTGTCCTGCGGCTCGTCATGCGCTTGCTCGCGGGTCTCGGCGATGTACAGCGGCAGGCGCAGGTAAACTTTCGCCCGCCCCGGATGCCCCGCGGCACGCCATGCCGCGCGATAGGCGCGGAGATTGGGGGCGAGCTCGGATAGTGTCCCGAGCCGGACCGCGGCGAAGATCGGATAACCCTGCGCGCCGGCCGAGGGGAAACTGTCGGGGCTGTTGATCGCGATGCGGATTTCCGGCCCCGGCTGCCGAAAGGGCTTCGGCATCAGCGGTATGTCTTGAAAATTGTAATACTTGCCGGCGTAGGAGAAGCGTGGCTCCGCCCAGGCCTGCTTGATGATGTCGAGGGTCTCGACAAAACGCTCCTGGCTTTCAGCATAAGGAACGCCGTATGCCTCGTAGGTGCGCGGGAAACCGCTGCGTCCGACTCCAAAAATCAGTCGTCCATGGCTTATCTGGTCAACCGTAGCGGCTTCTTCCGCGAGGCGCAGCGGATGGCAGAGCGGCAATACCTGCACCGCCGTGCCGATTTTCATACGACGGGTCCGCGCCGCGATCGCCGCAGCTATTGTCAGTGGCGCTGCCAAGACCGAACGTGTTGGCGTCGCGTGCAATTCGGCCAGCCACATGACGTCGAGGCCCCAACGCTCAGCCGCATCGATCTGCTCGAATGACCGATCGAATGCCTCCCTTTGACTAAGCCCCGGCGTACACGGAAACTCGTGGAACATGCCGAATTCCATATGTCTTTCCTCCAAGATGCCACGCAGCGCTGGTTGCTCGATTTGCCGATGAGATGCCCGCAATCTAACGGATGCAGCAGGCGCCTACTGTAGCCGAGTGATGCCCATCGCCTCGCCGAAACGGCGGCTCGCCTCGAGCGGATCACCGTACTTGCGGTGCCCGGCTGTCTGCTGCACGCAGGCGTAAAGCAGCCGATCGCGCAGCGGGCTGGCGCTCTTGACGTAATCCTCGAGCATGCACTGAGCGATCTCCTGATTGTGCGGATCGTTGCCAAGCCGAGTCGCCGCGACTGCCAGCGTCTGCACCAGCCGCCCATGCGGCGCCGCACTTGCGAGGTACCCCTTCAGCAGGCTGGCCGCTTCCGCCGTGTCTCGCGCGCAAATGGCGTCTTCAAGACAGCGCAACAATTGCGACGGCTCGAGACCGGCCGTCCCGATCGGCGTCTGCCGCACCGGCCGCATCTCCCCAGTAAGGTTCTGATGCCATGCGGTGCGATTGACGAAGGAGCCCGCGACATAGAGGAAGCGGAGCCGACGCGGATGCTGGAAGCGATCGAAAAACCACCCGACGGTGTTGCAGTACTCGTAGCAATGCATCGGCATCGAGAAGTTGTTCGCGCCGTGTGTCGCAGTCTCGATCTCCGCCGCCGCAACCCGAATCGCATCGATTATTCGACGCGGGTCCTTGCCAATCTTGAGGAGCTCGGTGATGCGCTGGATATAGGCCGGCTCCTCGTGGTGCAGCAGGACCTCGATAAGGGCGGCTTCCTCGGCCGCGCTCAGAGGTGCGCCATTGCGCAGCATAGCTGCCTCCGCCTCTGACACGCCGCCATATGGCACCGCATGCAGGGGCTCACCCTCGATATCCGCCTTTATGACATTGCACGCCATCTCGTAGGTCGAGTACCAGCGCGGCCCCACCGCCATGTCGACAACCCCAGCGTAAAGCACGCTATGCGCGTTGTTCCAACCAAGCAGATCGCCAAGCTCGACCGTGGCGCGCGCACGGTAGGCCTTGTGCCCGGTTGTGTAGGAGCGGTTGTAGAGCATCCGGTCCTGGACATCGATGAGGCCGGCGAAGACCAATTCGGCCAGTACCTCCTCGCGGTGTTCCGGTTCCTCCATCAACCCGAGGAATGTGCGATATGCCGGAAGTACTTCGCCGCGCTGCACAAGGGTCAGCCAATGCCCCAGGCGCTCGCGCAACGGTGCGTTCTCGCGCAACGGGTCTTGATCCGGCCAATAGACAACCGGCGCGGGCGGATCGGAAATCGTACCGCTAAAGCCGCGGGTATAATGGCCCGGAGCGCGGTTCATCTTCTGGTTCCAGATGTCGAGCCCGGTCGGGATGTACCAAACGGTCTGCGCCAGCGGCAGCATTTCCATCTTGGCCGGCATCATCCGCGCCAGATGCAGCGCGGCGCGTGCGCTCAGCAGACAATGGTCATTATTGACGAAATTGGGGTAGCCCTCGTCGATCCGCTCATGATACGGCACGTGCGTGTACGGGGCATGGATGCGAACGGCCTCTCCAACAATCTCGCTCAGCGGCCGGCCGGCACGCACCAGATCGTAAAACGCCCTGCTCGCACCAATCTGATCGCGCGCCAGGATTCGCTCTTCCAACGCGTGATAGATTTCCTGAGCATCCTTTCGGCCGGCAAAGGCTGGCTGCGCATCCATACGCGTCCTCCCAACTGCGGCGGGTATTCCCACAAGAAGAATTTGGCGGCGCGGGAGGACCCAGTGCGTTGATCTGGATCAACGTAGACATGCCACGGCTGCAGAGCAGCCTGTGGCTGCCGCACGGCTAATCGTGCAAACGCAAGGCGGTTGCAATCAGACTTTCCCCGCTCACCAGTTTTTCGCTTAAACTCTCGATCAGTGAACGCAGCGCGCTCAGCCGCGGAGCCAATGGACGCCGTCTGCCCCCAAACGACGTCACGCCCGGAAGAGTCACCCATGCCGCACATGCCGGGCCGGCGCATGGCCGTGATCGGATGCTTCCTGGCAGTGGCACTTGCCCTTGCGCCATCGTCTGCGCACGCACAGGGTATTGTCGCCGGTGAACCGGCCGCCGCCGAACTGTGTCCGGTAAGTGACGCAGCGGCGCTGGCTTATCGCGTGCCGCCAGCTTTCCTGGCCCGCGTGCTTTGGCGAGAAAGCCGGTTTCACAGCCATGTCACCAGCCCCGCCGGCGCTCTGGGTGTCGCTCAGTTCATGCCCGGCACCGCGTTGGAGCGAGGACTCGATCCGCAGGACCCGGTCGCGGCGATCCGCGAAGCGGCTCGGATGCTCGCCAGCCTCAACGCCAAGTTCGGCAATTTTGGCCTCGCCGCCGCTGCCTACAACGCCGGTTCAGGCCGTGTGACGGACTGGCGGCAGGCCAGGAGCGCGCTGCCGGCCGAAACGCGCCGTTATGTGTTGGCCGTGACCGGCCGACCGGTGGAGGATTGGTCGTTTGGCGCCAGCTCTGCTCTTCCCGTGGACGATCGGCCTTGCCTGCAATTGCTTGCCGAGGTCAAGGCCACGCCGCCCGAGCGCCTAGCACTCCCCGGCCTCGCTTCGGCGCTTGCGCGAGCCTTCACCGCGGCGCGCCCGGTGCTGCGACCGGCAGTCGCCACAAGACCTGCCCCGCCAGCGGCATTGGCCTCGGTAGGGCCGGCTGAAAACCTGTGTGAGTCGATCCGTGAACTCGGCGCGGATTGCCGCGTATATGGCCGCTAATACCGCTCATTCATTGTAGATCGGCGCATTGTCACCGCTCCCGCCGGCCTGACCGGAGGGCCCGAGCGAGTAAAGATCGTATTCGTGGCCGGGCCGGTCGCTGGGATTGCGGTAGACATAGGGGTGCCCCCACGGGTCCTCGGGCATCTTGGTGCCGTTGAGATAGGGACCGTTCCAGCGCGGCACATCGGAAGGCCGCTTGAGCAACGCCTCCAACCCTTGCTGGGTCGTTGGATAGGTACCGACATCAAGCTTGTAGATATCGAGAACAGATCCAAGGCGCTCGATTGATTGATGCGCGATCTTGTCCTTCGCGGAGCCGAGCTGGCGCAACAGTGCGGGCCCCACCAACCCGATCAGCAACCCCAAAATCGCCAGAACGATCAGCAACTCAAGCAATGTGAAGCCTTGCTGTCGCCGTTCGGACCGAGGCGCGATGGCGCGCTGTTCGGGTAGCCGATCGATGGTCTGCACACTCATTCCCGGGTACGTCTCGTCCGTTCCGACCAGACACCACATACGCCCGCGGAACAGCCGGGTCGATCTACTTATCGCGAATTCCCCCGGCTGCGCCGGTGGCGCCTGCCGACATTGCTGACGTGATACTGCACGTCTAATGTGACGCGAATGCATTAGGGGGCAGGCTCGATCGCTTTATTTGCGCAGGAAATGCTGCCGCTTCTGGTCGGGCTGGCGATCGGGAGCTTCGTGCTGGCGCTGGCATTGCGCTATCCCGAACTGGATGGATTTGCCCTCGGCCGCTCGGCCTGCCCTTCTTGCGGCAGCCGAATCGCCAGGCGTGATCTCGTGCCGTTGGTGAGCTGGCTGGCTCTGCGGGGCCGCTGTCGCGGCTGCAACACCACAATCGGTTGGCACTATCCGGCGGCGGAGCTTGCCGGCGCCACGGTCGCCGTTTGGGCTACGACGGTATTCTCCGGATGGTTCGCCTGGATTACCTGCGGGCTGGGCTGGACCCTGCTGGCGCTCGCACTGATCGATCTGCGCTGCTACCACCTGCCCGACTTCTTGACCCTACCGCTTCTGCTCGCCGGGCTGGCGGTGACCTGGCTCGTCACACCAGAAACGATAGGTGACCATCTGGCGGGCGCGGTCTGCGGTTATGGCGGACTGGCGGCGATCGGCTGGGGGTATCGAGCGCTGCGCGGGCGCGACGGGTTGGGCCTCGGCGACGCTAAGCTGCTGGGCGCGGCGGGAGCATGGCTGTCCTGGCAAGCCCTGCCGCAGCTTATCCTGGCGGCGGCACTGCTGGCCCTGGGTGGCGCCGTGGTGATGCGGTCGTGGCGCGGCACCGCGCTCTCTGCGACAACCCGTATCGCCTTCGGGCCTTATCTGGCGGCTGCATTCTGGCTGTTCTGGCTATACGCGCCGCTGGATTTCCCACTGTGATGACCCCACCCGCCGCCCTAGCCAAGGAGAAAACCCCGCCATGAAGATCAAGGATATCCGCACCACAACTCTCGCCTGTCGGGTGGATCCGCCGTATGCCAGCGCGGCCGGCGTACAATCGCAGCGCGGCGCCCTGTTGGTCGAGATCGAGACCGATAGCGGCATCACCGGGATCGGCGAAGCAGGATTAGGCGGCGGCGCGACCGCAACAGTCATCGCCAAGACCCTGGCGCCAATGCTTATCGGCGAAGACCCGCTGCTGATTGAGGGGCTGTGGCAGAAAATGTTCGCGCGCACCCGCCAATACGGGCGCCGCGGCATCGCAATGCACGCGATCAGCGGCATCGACATTGCGCTGTGGGACATCGCAGGCAAAGTCGCCGGATTACCCGTATACAAATTGCTGGGGGCCTGCCGCGACCGGGTTGAGGCCTATGCCAGCGGCGGCTTCTACCAGGAGGGAAAGTCTGTCGCCGAACTCGCGGCCGAAGCCGAGGACTACAGAGCTCGCGGCTTCAAGGGTATGAAGATGAAGATTGGCCGCAACCCCTCAACCCAGACGCATCTGCGCCAGTTGCTGGGCAATTCCACCTTTTGCGAAGTTGATCCGAGCGAGGATCTGGCACGCATCGCGGCGGTTCGCGACGCACTCGGACCGCAGGCCAAGCTGATGGTCGATGTCAACTGCGCCTGGAGCTCGGATTTCGCGATTCGCATGGGCCGCGAGATGGAGCGCTTCAATCTCTATTGGATCGAGGAGCCGGTGGCGACGGACGATATTGAAGGCAGCATCAAGGTCGCCGACGCGCTCACCACACCGATCGCCGGCTACGAGACCGAACTTGGCCTTTACGGATTTCGCGAGCTGATCGGACGCGGCGCGGTCGATATCGTGCAGGTGGACGTCGCCTGGTCAGGTGGGTTCTCCGAAGGCCGCCGCATCGCCGCCTATGCCCAGGCGCATCACCGCATGATAGCGCCGCACGCGTTCGCCGGCGCGGTCCTGCTCATGGCTTCACTGCATTTTGCCGCGGCGACACCGAACGCCATGGTCCTTGAATGGGACCAGAACCCGAATGCGGTGCGCGAGGAGTTGCTGACGGAGCCCCTGCGTCTCGAAAATGACAGCACCGTCAAGCTGCCGGAGCGCGCCGGTCTCGGCATCGAGCTCGACCGCGCTGCTATCGATCGATATCGCGTCACCTGAGCATCCCGCTGCGATCGCCACCCTCGCCTGGAAGGTTCTCAGCGAGTGCTATGCGTCCAAATCATACAGCGGGGGCGCGCCGCGGAATGTGCTCGAGCCGGCGGTCATGGCCGAGGGACCAGACGAGAGCCGCGGACATGATGGGACCCACGGCAATCGCCAGCAGCCCGTACGCAAAATTGCCTGTATAATCGCGAACCAGCCCAAACACATATGGTCCGAAGAACCCGCCGAGATTGCCGAGTGCGTTGATCAGGGCGATCCCGCCCGCGGCGGCGGTGCCTGACAGCATCGCCGTCGGCAACGACCAGAAGCACGGGCCGGTCGATGACTGCCCCATCGCAGCGATCACCAGCATCGTCATCGTCAGGAACGGATCGGTCATGAAGGCGCAGGTCGTGAGCCCGAACATCGTGACCAGATAGCCGATCGCGGTGTGCCCGACGCGCTCGCCAGTGTGATCGGAATGGCGACCCCACAACAGCATCGCGGTCACGGCAAAGACGTAGGGGATGGCATTGATCACGCCGACCAGCCCGAACCCGGCGGCGAGCCGATGCACAATCTGCGGCTGAAACAGCACGATGCCGTAGCCGGCATAGGTGCCGCCAAAGTAGACGAGGCTCAGCAGCAGGACGCGCTTATCGCGCAATGCCTCGCTCAGGGAGTAATGGCGGATGGCTTCACGCTGGGCACGTTCCGCCGCGAGACGCCGCACCAGCCAATCACGTTGCTCCGGCTCAAGCCAGGTGGCTTGCTCCGGCCGGTCTGTCATGTAGAGATAGAACACGATCCCAAGGATGACGGCCGGGAGTGCCTCGATGATAAAGAGCCACTGCCACCCGGCGAGGCCGAGCAATCCGTCGAGCGTGAGCAGCACGCCGGATACCAGCGAGCCGACAATGTTCGAGATCGGGATCGCCGCCATGAACACCGCCGTCATCCGCGACCGGTAATAGGACGGAAACCACCACGTCAGATAGAGGATGATGCCGGGAAAAAAGCCGGCCTCCGCCAATCCCAGCAGGAAACGGATGGAGAAGAACGAGTACTCGCCGACCACCGCGGCCGTGAGGCCCGAGATAAAGCCCCAGGTCACCAGGATCCGAGCGATCCAGGTACGCGCGCCGACCCGCTCCATGATGACATTGCTCGGCACCTCGAACAGGAAATAGCCGAGAAAAAAGATGCCGCCGCCAAAGCCGAACACTGCGGCGGAAAAGCCGAGCGCTTTATTCATCGTCAACCCGGCAAAGCCGACATTGACGCGGTCGAGATAGGCGATGAAGTAGCACAGCACCAGCATCGGCAGCAGGCGGCGCGACACTCGCGCCATCGTCACGCGCTCGAGCGCGTCATCCCCCGCCGTTGTTTCGACTGCCACGATTTCCTCCCACGTGATCTTCCGGTTCTAGCGACCGAGTATTGCGCTCTTGATGTTGCGAAGAAATCCGGTGCGAGGGCAATAGCGCTCGTCGTGCACCCCCGCAGTGGAAGGGCGCTTTAAGGTGTCTGGACCAACCCTGCCTCTGCGGGTATGGAAAAGGCCCCCACCTGATAGGGTGGTTGTTAGGATTCGACGATGTTATGGGTTGATTGGCTGGCACTCGTCTATGGCGGCTGCATTTGGTGCACCGCGCTCCTACTCGCGTACTTGCATGGTCGCGGCTTACACGTGCTTGATCTTCAGATCATCGACGCGCTGGCGTTGCTCGTTGCTTTGCCCTGGTTTTTTCTGCGCGCGGCCTATTTCGCGGTAACGGGCCGTCTCCGGGCGCCGCCAAGGCAGCCGACCCGCTGGATCACCCACGACCCGATCCGGTCGCCATCACCGCAGACGCGGTTCAAAAGCGGCTGAGCAATTATGTTTTAACAGCCCAACGGCGGCCGGCTCTCAGCGATATCGCGAGCGGCCGACAAGCCCGCGCGGGATCGAGCTTAATAGAGTTCGCGTGTAGGCGTGGGAAGGCGCGCCAAGGACAGTCCGCGGCGGCCCTTGTTCAACGATCTTCCCCTCCTTCATCACCGCGATTTCGGCGCAGATGCGGGCAACAACGGCGAGGTCGTGGCTCACGAGAACGATCGTCAGATTCAGTCGGTCGTTGAGGTCTTGCAGCAGATTGATGATCTGCCCCTGCAGCGACACGTCGAGCGACGACACCGGCTCGTCGGCAATCAGTAGTTCGGGCTTCATCGCCAGCGCACGCGCGATGCCGATGCGCTGGCGCTGACCGCCGGAGAGTTCGTGCGGAAAGCGGCCGAGCAGCGCCACGTCGAGGCCGACTTGGCGCATCAGCTCGGTCATCTCCGCCTGCACGACTGGAGTCTTGATGCCATTGCTCACCTCGCGGGCGCGGATTGCTTCGCCCAGGGCACGCCGAATGCGCTTGCGCGGGTTAAGCGACGAGCTGGTATCCTGAAACACCATCTGCACACGGTGCCGAAAGCTGTGCCGCTCCTCCGGTGGCAATCGGCTGACATCGTTGCCGCGATAAAGCAGCGTGCCGGATGTCGGCTCGATCAGTCGAACCATGATCTGGCCCAAGGTGGATTTGCCACAACCGCTTTCGCCGACCAGCCCGAAAATGCGTCCCTGCGGAATGGCGAGCGAGACGCCGTCGACGGCCGCAACGCGACGTTCCGGCCGCGTAAAGCGCTCCAGCAACCCGCGCCGCAACACGTATTCCTTCCGGATGTCGTGCAGCTCGCAAAGCGGCGGCGCCTTTATGGCCGCCAGAGCGGGCGCGATCGCATTCATGCTGCTCTCCAGCAAACAGCCATGTGGCCTGAGCCGGATGCCGGTTCGCGCCAGATCGGCGGCTTTTCATCGGAACAGCGCGGCTCGGCCGCCTCGCAGCGCGGCGCGAATGGGCAACCCGGCGGCAAAGTGCCGAGGCGCGGCGGCAGGCCCGGGATTGTCGACATCGGCCCCACGGTCCAATCGAGGCGGGGTATACAGCGCAACAATTGCCGCGTATAGGGGTGGCGCGGCGCGTCGAACAGGGTCTCGACAGCACCGCTTTCGACAATGCTGCCGGCATACATGACGTAAGTTCGATCGCAGATCTCGGAGACCAGGTCGAGGTTGTGGCTGATAAACAGCACCGCGATCCCAAGCTCGCGCCGGATGCGGTCGAGCATTTTCATGATTTGCGCCTGAACGGTGACATCGAGCGCCGTAGTCGGCTCGTCAGCGATGAGCAATTTGGGGCGGCAGGCGATAGCAAGTGCCGTCATCACCCGCTGGCGCATGCCACCGCTTAATTCGTGCGCATAGGCGCGGGCACGCTCATGAGGATGCGGGATGCCGACCAGTTCGAGCAATTCCTCGACGCGCGCTATTCCCGCCTGCCGGCCGATATCATCGTGCGTGCGGATGCAGTCGTAGATCTGGCGGCCGATAGGGATCGTCGGATTGAGCGCGGTAAGCGGGTCCTGGAAAATCATGGCGATGTCGCGGCCACGCCGCTCGTTCATTGCGCGACGCTTGAGAGCAAGCAGGTCGATGCCGTCGAACATGATGCGTCCGCTGGTGGCGCGTGCACCGGGCGGTAACAATTGCATGACGGCGAGCGCGGTCAGGCTTTTGCCCGAACCGGACTCGCCAACCAATCCGATCACCTCGCCGCTTTCGACCCGCAGATCGACGTTGCGCACCGCATCGCGCTTATTCTCAGGCCGTGCCCCGAAGGTGACCCATAGCCCATCCACCCGCAACAACGGTTCCGGCCGCGGCGCTATGGGGCCGACGGCGGCGACGACATCGCTCATCGCGTCATCTCCGCGCTGGCGTGTCGGGGGTCGAGCCGGTCGCGCAAACCGTCGCCGAGCAGGTTGAAGGCGACAACGGTGATCGAGATCGCCGCGCCGGGGAACACCGACAGCCACCACTCACCGCTCAGGAGGTAGTCACGGGCGCTGGCCAGCATGTTGCCCCAGCTCGGCGTCGGCGGCTGCACCCCGAGCCCGACAAAGCTGATCGCCGCCTCAATGATGATGCCGATCGCCAGCAGCAGCGTGGCCTGCACGATGACCGGCGACAGGCAGTTGGGCAGCACATCGGAAAACATGATCCGCACGCCGCTGACACCTTGGAGGCGGCGCGCAGCGACATAATTCGCCTGCGATTCACCGAGTGCGCTGGTATAGGTCAGGCGCGCGAGAGTCGGGATGTAAAGCAGTCCCAACATGATCAGCAACTTGGTGGCGTTGCTGATCGTGACCGGGCCGATATGCGCGTCCTTGACCCCGAAAATGCCGACCAGCGCGATGGCCCAGATCAGGATCGGGATGGCCGAGACCGCCTCCAGCACGCGCATGATCGTCTGCTCCAGCCAGCCGCCCCGAAAAAAGCCGGCGACAAGTCCGATCGGTACGCCGCAGATCACGCCGATCACCACAGCGCAGCCGGAGACGATCAAGGAGGCACGGCTGCCCCAGATCACGCGGCTCAATACATCGCGGCCGCTCTGGTCGGTACCGAACCAATGGCTGTTACCCGGATCCTGCAGCTGGTCGACAATGCTGACGGCCAGTGGGTCCTGCGGTGCGATGAGGGGCGCGCCGAGGGTCATCACCAACAGCAACACAACGATGCAGGCGCCGAAGAAACCCGCCGGACCGCCGCAATAGGCAACCATCCGCCGCGAGCGATCAAGGAGCCGTCTCATGAAGCAGCCGCCAGACGCGGATTGAGCCAGCCGTTGGCAAGGTCGGCGACTAGATTGGCGCCGACAAAGACCACCGTGAACATCATTACCACGGCCTGCACCATCGAGTAATCGCGCTGCTGGATCGCGGTGAGCAGCGCGCGTGACATACCGTCGATGTTGAAGATCTGCTCGATGATCAGCGCCCAACCGAACATATGGCCGAATGACACCCCAGCGATCGTCACCACCGGAACCATCGCGTTACGCAGCGCATAGAGCAGCACCCTAGCCGGGTGCAATCCGGCAGCGCGTGCGGTGCGCATGTAATCGAGACCCAGTACCTCCAGCAGGCTTGACCGCGTCATGCGCGTCAGCACGGCAAGGTAGAAGCAGCCGAGACAGAAACACGGCAGCGCGATCGACAGGAGGTGCCCGAGCGGGTCCTGACGAAACGGGGTGATGCCGCCTGGCGGAAACCAGTCGCGATCCACCGCGAAGAACAGTATCAGCACGAGCGCTAGCCAGAACCCCGGCACTGAGACGCCAAGCACGGCCAGAGATCGCGCGAGGTAGTCGATCGGTCCATCTCGGTAAAGTGCCGATAGTGTGCCGAGCATGAGCGAGACAAGCGTCGCCGCGGCGAAGGCGACCACGACGATCTCCATCGTCACCGGCAGCGTCTCGGCGATCTGCTTGTTCATGTCGAGGCCGCTCGTAAACGAGCGGCCGAGATCGCCGCCAAACACCAAACGACGCAACCAACTGCCGTATTGCACGACGATCGGCCGGTCGAGTCCGTGATCATGATCGAACTCGGCGATCTGCTGCTCGGTCGCCTGATCGCCAAGCACGATGCGCGCCGGCGAGTCCGGGATCGACCGCGTCAGCATGAACAACACCAGGCTCACGACCAGCAGCGAAAACAGCGAAAACGCGGTGCGGCGGAGTATCAGCGTCAGCATGGCGCGCCCCGCGCTTTACATACGCCCCCTTGCGGCACTCCCTGTTGTCGTCCCTGCGAAAGCAGGGACCCACAGTTCCACTGGCAAGATGCTGTAGGAATTGCACCGAGCCCAAAGAGCGGCGCGATGCCGGATAGCGTGGGTGCGTTAACACGGTGGGTCCCTACTTTCGCAGGGACGACACGGAGGTGGGTGGTGCAGGTCGCCACCGATCAGGCGCCCAGTTTGATGTCGTTGACGTTGATGGTGAGACCGCGGCTCGGCTTGAAATTCTGGACACGGTCGCGCCACAGATTGGTCGCGTTGAAATACCCGACCCACACATGCGGCGACTCTTCAGCCAGCAATTTCCACATCTCGGAATAGATCGGCTTAAGTTTCTCGCGATCGTTTGGGTCGAGGCGGAAGATCACCTTCAGCATCTCGTCGATCTTTGGATTGGTGTAATTGCTTGATTTCGTCATATACTGGTCGGGCGTGAAGGACGAGGTGATGAAGTAAGTCGCTTCGCCCGGCGACATGATGTTGCGGTACAACGCGGTGAAATTGCCGCGCGCAAATGCGTCCTGCACGACGGCATTGTCGGCAGTCGTCAAGTTCACCGTGACACCGATCTTAGCCAGTTCCGACTGGATGAAGACGACGCAATCCTTCACATCGAGAAGGTACGGTGTCGAACTATAGAGCAGGTCAAACTTTGCGGCGTCGGCGTATGTCGACTGCTTCAAATAGGTCTTGGCCTTGTCGGGATCGTAGGGGACGAGATCGTCGGCCGCCTTGTCGTACCACCAACTCGACGCGGGCGCCGGGATGCCGGATCGCTCGACCAGCCCGTAGTAAATCTTCTCGCAGATCGTCTTCCGATCCACCGCGTGTGCCATCGCGAGACGAAAATTCTTGTCGTCAAAGGGGGGCTTGATGCTGTTCATCATGAAGACGCTCCAGCCGCCGAAGGTGGCGAGCGTCTCACCTTTGATGTGCGGGCGCGTCTTCAAGCGGGCAAAGTCGCGTGGCGGCGGCGCGCCAATGATGTCGGCCTGACCGCCGAGCAGATAGGCAACGCGGGAGGCATCTTCCGGCACGATACGCACAACCAACCGCTCCCATGCTGGCTTGCCCTTCTCGCGGTAGTTGGGGTTGCGGACAAAGCTGACGTAATCGTTCGGCCGCCATTCCTCGAAGATGCCGACGCCGGTGCCCACATTCTTCGGAGTTAGCTTGAAGTAATCCTCGCCGTATTTCTCGCGCGATCCTTTCGGGTAGATGCCCATATGCTTGTACATAAAGTACAGCCAAGGCGAGAACGGCTCCTTAAGGATCACTCGCAATTTGGTCGGGCTGTCGATTTCGACATGCGACAGACGGCTGAAGACGGGGCGCCTTCCGGCTTTATGGGCCGGATCGAGCATGTATTCGAAGCTGTATTTGACGTCATCAGCAGTCAGCTTCTGCCCATCCTGAAAAAAGACGTCGTCCCGCAATTCGAAGCTGTAGGTCAGCTTGTCATCGGACACCGTCGGCATTGCCTTCGCGAGTTGTGGCCGCATGTCACCGTCGACCGTGACGTCAACCAGATTTTCGTAGATCACCTGCGACAGGATCTCGGTGTCGTGGCTCGCCATGTTGATCGGATCGCAGGTCAGCGGATTGTCGGAGATCGCGACGGTCAATGTGCCGTTGCTGTCGGCCTTGGCCTCACGCAGCCAGCCGGCGGAAAGCGGCGTCACCGCAAGCACGCCGGCGGCCCGCATAAAATCGCGTCTGTTCCAGACGGCACCCGTCATTCTTTAACCCCCCGGCACCACTCAATCGCTCACCGTCTTCATGGTGTGGCGCCTCCGTCCCCGGGATTCAGATTATTCAGCCGACACGTTGCACGAAGCGTGCCGAGCGCTCTTCAGCGGGCTACATGATCGTCCGCGAATCGAGGGCGTCGCGCAGGCCGTCGCCGATGAAGTTGATGGACAGCACGGTCAGGAGGATCGCGATGCCGGGAAACATCGCCCAGTGCGGTGCGATGTCGAGGTAGTCCTTAGCGTCGTAAAGGATCCTGCCCCAGGTCGGAATGTCCGGTGGAAAACCGAGCCCGAGAAACGACAGCGTCGATTCGGCGATGATCGCCGCCGCGATATCAATCGTGCCAGCGACAATCACCGGACCCAGCGAGTTGGGCAGTAGATGCCGCAGCACCAGGCGCAGTTCAGTGGTGCCAACCGAACGCGCGGCCTCGACAAATTCTTTCTCGCGAAACGAAAGGAACTGCGCCCGTACCAGACGCGCCACTGGCATCCAGCGGAACGCGCCGATTACGCCGACGATCAGGATGAAGACACCGAGTTCGTCGCCGACCAGAGCCTTCAGTTTCTGTCCGAACATGTAGATGATCAGCAGCAGCAAGGGGAGCTGCGGCAAAGACAGAAACAAATCGGTCAGCCACATCAGCCCGAGATCAACAAAGCCGGGCGATATGCCGGCGATCACGCCGATCAACAAACCGACCCCCACCGCCATCAGCATCGCGGAGATGCCGACTGCCAGCGAGATGCGGCCGCCATAAAGCATGCGGGACAGCAAATCCTGGCCGAGATCGTCCGTACCAAACGGATGCTGCCAGGAGGGCGGGGCGAGGCGCGCGCCAAAGTCGATCTCGTTGATCGGAAGGTGCCACAGCAACGGCCCAAACGCCACACCGAGGCTCATCAGCACCAGGATCACCAGCCCGGCCATAGCCATCGGGTGGCGGCGAAAGCGCCGCCACGTCTCGCCGAGCAGCGAGCTGCGTCCAGCCCGCGAGCGCGCCGCCGGCGCACCGCTAACGATAGGCGATTCGAGGGTCGAGCCAGCCATACAGGATATCGGCCACCAGGTTGAACAGGATCACGAGGCACGCGAAGACAAAGGTCACCGCCATGATCACCGGCGTGTCGTTCGCCAGGATCGCGCTGATCAGCAATGAGCCGATGCCGGGCACTCTGAAAATCTGCTCGGTGACGATCGCACCGCCGAACAAAGTCGGCATCTGCAACGCCACCAGTGTCACCACCGGGATCAGAGCGTTGCGCACGACGTGCCGGGTGATGACCGTGGCTTCGCTCAACCCCTTGGCACGCGCCGTCATGACGTAATCGAGGCGGATTACCTCGAGCACGGCGGCGCGCACGTAACGCGTCCACACCGCTCCCTGGAACAGGCCCAGGACCATGACCGGCATCGCCGCCTGCCGTGCCTCCTCGATGTACCAGCGAATTCCGGTAGAACTGAGATCGCTGCGAAAGACAAACGGCAGCAGGTTGAGATGAATGCTGAAGAACAGGATGAACAGAATGCCGGTAAAAAATGTCGGCAGCGAAAACCCGACAAAGGCCAGCGTGTTGGCGATCTGATCGAACGCCGAGTAGGGTCGTGCCGCAGCCAATACCCCCACCGGCATCGCGACGAGTAGCGCCAGGATTTGCGCCGAACCGATCACGAAGAGAGTTGCAGGCAGGCGCTGCAGGATCAGCGTGTCGACATTGACGCGGCTGACAAAGGAAAAGCCCCAATTGCCGTGCAGCATCGCCACCAGCCAATGCCAGTAGCGCAGCATGACGGGGTCGTCGAGACCAAACTCAACCCGCAATGCGGCCGCGACTTCAGGCGGCACATTCGGATTGCTGGCGAGATCCTGAAACGGGTCACCGGGCGCCAGCGCCAGGATCGTGAACAAGACAAGGCTGATCCCGAACAGGCTCGGCACCGCGATCAGCAACCGGCGGATGATGTAGCGGCTCATCGTGACCCGCGAGCGAGCGCTCTATGCATATCGCGGCGCGGTCACGTCTCGCGATACCAGTCCTTGAAGGCATAGAAGACGCAGTCCCAGCCGCTAAGGTAGCTCACCAGCTTGTTCGCGACGGCATGCACATTCGGCCGGTACACGACCGGAATCTCGATCGTCGCGTTTACGATGAGGTCGTTCATCTTGATGAACAACGCGGCACGCCTGACCGGGTCGAGTTCAGCCTCGGCTTCGCGATAGGCCGCGTCATAATCCGGGTTCTGCCACCGCGTGGTATTCAGGCCTTGCCATTTGTTGGATTTCTGCGCGACCTCCCAGGACAGCCATTGCCGCATGAAAGCTTCCGGATCGGGCGATAGCATGTTGACCGTCGACATCTGCAGATCGGCGGGAAATTTGCGCGAGATATCGGGGTTTGCGACATCCGAGGCGAAATAGACCGACGCCACCGTGGCCTTGATCTCAATTTCAATCCCCGCCTTCTGGCAAGCCTGTTTGACGATCGCCTGCGTCTTCTGGCGCGGACCGTTAATCGAGGTGTGAAACACCAACTTCAGGCGCTTACCATCCTTGATGCGGATACCGTCACCGCCGCGCTTCCACCCACCCGCGTCTAGCGCCTGGTTCGCCCTCTCGATGTTGAACTCCCATTTCGTGTTCTTCGACACATAACGGGGTGGATTGTTCAGCACATTTCCGGTCGCCATACCGGTGCGCCCATAAATGAAATCCTGAATGCCCTTGCGGTCGACAAGCACGGTCAATGCTTGCGTCACCGCCGGATCGCTCAGCAGCGGGTTCTTTGTCTTGATGCTCGATTTCTCGCCATCGACGTCAGTCCAGGGGTCGGTAGCGTTGAGCTGGATATGCTCGATGGCGCCACTCGAGATAATGACGATTTTGCCCTGTGCATTCGGGCCGCTTTCCAGGCGGCGCAATATTTCATCTTCGACCTGCATGTTCTGCGCGAAATCGTATTCGCCGGTCTGGACCACCGCACGCGCCGCCGAGACGGCATCTCCACCGCCTTTCAGCTCGAAACCATCGAAGTAGGGCCGATTCGGCTCGTGGTATTTCTCAAAGCGGGCGCCCTTCACCAGATCGGCGGGCACGAAATCGACAAACTTATAAGGGCCGGTGCCGACGGGTTTCAGATTGGTCGGCGCATCGCGCGAGGTAGCGCCCTTAAATTGTGAGAAGAGGTGCTTTGGGATAATCAGCCCCCGCTGCCCGACAAATGCGTCAGCCCAGTATGGTGTCGGTTTCGCGAAATTTACCCGGACCGTAAAATCGTCGAGTTTTTCGACCTTGATGTCGCGATAGGTGCCGAGTGTCGTGGCCGCGGTCGCCGGATCGACGGCGTATTCCCAATTAAACACGACGTCGTCAGCAGTGAAGGGTTGACCGTCATGCCACTGCACGTCGCGCTTCAGCTTCCAGGTAACGGATCGACCATCGGCCGCGACGCCGCCATCCTCGGTACTGGGAAGTTCCGCCGCGAGAATGGGCACCATATTGCCTTCCGCGTCCCAGGCGGCGAGTGGCTCGTAAAATAGTCGCGAGCCCTCCTGATCCTTGGTGCCGACCGCGAAATGCGGATTAAGCAGCGTCGGGCCTTGCCATGACAGTATCTTGAGGATGCCGCCGCCACCGGCTTTGGTCGGCTTGTAGGCGGGTGGCATCGGCGTTTGTGCCGCGCCTGCATGCATCAACAGAAGATTGGCGAAGGGTGCCGATAGGCCGAAAGCAGCGAGACGCCGTATGAACTGGCGCCGGTCGAGCCGGCCTGTTTTGACTGCCGCGATCAGGCTACGCAGGGCTTGCTCGTTCATTAAAACCCGCCCTGGAAATTTGTCTGGGGGCCGCCGGATACAAACGACCCGGCGGACAGGTCCCAGCAAAATTTCGGCCAAGGCACGCGAAGGCTGGCGAGGCGGGCTGATTAAACGATGCGATGGTTACGCCGGTGGGTGTTAAGGCTAGAGGTGTAAGTTCGCACGCGTCATCGTCGTGGGCACGAACCAAGCTGATCGCTTGGCCTCTTCACAGCGCGGGCTCGCTCCGAACGGTCAGCGTGGCGACAGCCTGAAGCGCCAGGGGATCGAGACCTGCGCCGTTATCGCGCTGATAGGCAATGAGTGCCTTGCGCATGCGAGGATCCCAAAACTTCAGCAGATGATCGGCGATCAGTGGCACAGCTTTATCTTCGCCCTGGCTGGCGAAGAATTTGCTGATCTGGTTTGCCATGTAGACAAGCTTGTCAGGCGACATGCTCGGCAATCCTCATTTCGATGCGATGCGGGTGGCTGAACAGCTCGAACCCGTCGTCGCGAGCGATCGCGGCGAGAGTGATGCCGGCGGCCTGCGCCGTTCGTAGCGCCAGCCCTGTGGGTGCCGACACGGCGACCAGGATGGGTGCGCCGATCATTGCCGCTTTCTGCACCATCTCGACAGAGACACGGCTGGTGAGCAGGACGATACCCCGCGCCGCGGGAATGCCGGACCGCGTCAGCGCGCCGGCCAGCTTGTCGAGGGCGTTATGCCGCCCGACATCCTCCCGCACCGCGACGAGCCCCCTTCCCGGCTCCCAGAACGCCGCGGCGTGTACGGCGCGCGTCTGCAGGTTGAGGTTCTGAGCGCTCGGCAGACAGCGGACAGCCGCCAGGATTGCCTCGGCCGGCAGTCGTAATTCGCTCTCGACGCGCGGCGGAGTGCGCACCGCCTGATCGAGACTTTCAATGCCGCACAAGCCGCACCCGGTCGGCCCGGCCAGGTGCCGGCGCCGGTCAAAAAACGCATCGCCACGCGTGTCGGCGATCCACATGCGCAATTCGACGCCTGCCCCGGCGGCCTGGATGTCGAGTGCCTCGATATCTTCCAGCTGCTCGATGATCCCTTCGGTCACACTGAAACCAAAAGCGAAGTCCTCTAGATCGGCTGGGGTTGCCATCATTACCGCATGCGTGACCCGGTTGTAGGTCAGCGCAATAGCTGTCTCCTCTGGGATCAAACGGTCCCCGGCAACGGGCTCGCGGTCGCGCCAGGCGATGCGCTCGGCGCGGTATATTGGCGACGGTATTGCTGGTGTCACTCGGCCGCCTCGGCGTGCAGAATCCGTCGCGATCGTCGTGCTTGCGCCTCGTATTTCTCCTGCCAATCGGTCGGGCCGTTCGACGGTGACACCTGCACCGCCGTCACCTTGTACTCCGGGCAATTTGTGGCCCAGTCGGAATAATCCGTCGTGATGACGTTGGCCTGGGTGTTGGGGTGGTGGAACGTCGTGTAGACCACACCCGGCGCGACCCGCTCGGCGATCAGCGCGCGCAGGCTGGTCTCGCCGGCACGGCTGGCGAGGCGTACCCAATCGCCATCGCGGATGCCGCGCTGTTCGGCGTCATGCGGGTGGATTTCGAGCCGGTCTTCCTGGTGCCAGACGACGTTTTCGGTGCGGCGGGTCTGCGCGCCGACATTGTACTGGCTGAGGATGCGCCCGGTGGTCAGCAAGAGCGGGAAACGCGGGCCGGTCTTCTCATCCGTCGGCACATATTCGGTGACCAGGAAGTTGCCCTTGCCGCGGACAAACCCGGGCACATGCATGATCGGCGTGCCCTCCGGCGCCCGGTCGTTGCACGGCCATTGCACCGACATCTCCTCGAGCTTGGCGTAGGAGACACCGGCAAAGGTCGGCGTCAGGCGCGCGATCTCGTCCATGATCTCGGAGGGGTGGTTGTAGTGCCACGCCATCCCCATCGCCTTCGCGATCGCCACCGTGATCTCCCAATCGGCCATGCCGTTTTTGGGCGCGGTAACCTTGCGCACCCGGCCGATACGACGCTCGGCGTTGATGAAGGTTCCGTCCTTTTCGAGGAAGGTCGAGCCGGGCAGGAAGACATGCGCGTAATTGGCGGTCTCGTTCAGGAACAGGTCCTGCACCACGACGCATTCCATCGCCGCCAGGCCGGCCGCGACATGGTGAGTGTCGGGATCGGATTGCAGGATGTCCTCACCCTGCACGTAGAGCCCGCGGAACGAACCATCGGCCGCCGCGTCGAGCATGTTGGGGATGCGCAGCCCGGGCTCGTCATCGAGATGCACCCCCCAGTCCTTCTCGAACAGGGCGCGCGTCGTCGGGTCGGAGATATGGCGATACCCCGACAGCTCATGCGGGAACGACCCCATGTCGCAGGCGCCCTGCACGTTGTTCTGGCCGCGCAGCGGGTTCACCCCGACACCCCGCCGCCCGATATTGCCGGTCGCCATCGCCAGATTGGCCATGGCCATGACAGTCGTTGTGCCCTGGCTGTGCTCGGTGACGCCGAGCCCATAATAGATGGCCGCCTTGCCACCGGTCGCATACAGCCGGGCCGCGGCGCGGATATCGGCCGACGGGACGCCGGTATAATGCTCGGCGGTCTCCGGGCTGTTCTCAGGCCGCGCGACAAACGCCGCCCATTCCGCATAGGCGTCGGCGTCGCAGCGCTCACGCACAAACGTCTCGTTGATGAGCCGTTCGGTCACGATGACATGCGCCAGCGCGTTCATCATCGCGACATTGGTGCCGGGACGCAGCGGCAGGTGGTACTGCGCCGCGATATGCGGTGAGCGCACCAGATCGGTGCGGCGCGGATCGATGACGATCAGCCTGGCGCCCTGGCGCAGCCGCTTCTTCATGCGCGAGGCAAACACCGGATGCGCGTCGGTCGGGTTGGCGCCGATCACCATGATCACGTCGGCGTCTTCGACCGAGTCGAAATCCTGGGTGCCGGCCGAGGTGCCAAAGGTCTTGCTGAGTCCATAGCCGGTGGGCGAGTGACAGACCCGGGCGCAGGTATCGACGTTGTTGTTGCCGAAGCCGGCGCGCACCAGCTTCTGCACAAGGAACGTTTCCTCATTGGTGCAGCGTGACGAGGTAATGCCGCCGATCGCGCGCGCGCCGTAGGTCTTCTGGATGCGCTT
>JAFAYW010000322.1 GCA_019240125.1 Alphaproteobacteria bacterium | reverse complement strand
CGGAGTCGAGAAACACCAGCCCCGGATTGCGCTCAAAAATCGGGAATTCGCGCTTAACCGTGCTCAGATCGAGCGCGGGACGCGGCTTTTCCGCTGTAATAATCGACATGCTACTCCTCCAGCCGGGCCAGCCGCGCGGCCAGCCGGCGCAACAGATATTCGCGCACGGCCGGGTCTGCGACCTCCTCGACCGCCTCGCACAAAAACCCTTCGATCAATATGCGGCGCGCCTCGGCATCAGGGATGCCGCGCGCCCGCAGGTAAAACAGCGACGCTTCGTCGAGCTCGCCGACCGTGGCCCCATGGGCGCATTTCACATCGTCGGCGTAGATCTCGAGCTCGGGCTTGGTGTCGATGACGGCGCGGCGGCCCAGCATCAGATTGCGGCTCTGCTGCTGCGCATCCGTCTTCTGTGCCTGCTCACGCACGATGATCTTGCCCTGAAACGCACCATGCCCGCGATCCGCGGCGACACCTTTGATCAGCTCGCGGGTTTCGCCGCCGGGCATCTGGTGATCGATCGTGGTGACGATGTTCGCTTCGTCATTCGCGGCGACGATATAGGCGCCGTCGAAACGGCAGCGCGCACCCTCACCGGCGAATGTCACTTCCACCTCATGCCGCACCCGTCGGCCATTGAGGAGGAGTGCAAAGCCATCGAAATAGGCGTTGGTCGCGAGTGTCACATCGAGTTGTGCCGTGTGCACCGCCTCGGCTGCTTCCTCCACGAGAACCGCGCGTGACAACGCGGCACCCTCAGCCAAATTGACCGCCGTGATATCATTGCGCCAATAACGCCCCTCACCGGCATAGGTCTCGATCACCGTCGCGCGGCTGCCCGCGCCAAGCTCGATCAGTCCCAGCCGATGAAACGACCCTTCAGCCTCGCCCGATGCCAGGTGAATAATCTCGATAGGCTTGTCGATGACGGTGCCGGGCTCGATCGTCAGACGATAGCTTCTGGTGAAAAACGCGGCGCCAAGCGCCAGGAACGGACGGTCCGGATTTGACTTGGCGACGAGGTCTTCGACGATCTCCTGTTGCTTTGGGTCATCCGGAGTGAACCGCGTTAGCTGCAGGCCCGCTGGCAATGCCTCCCGCCGCGTGCGGCCCGCAAGACCATGACCATCGATCTCGATGCGGTAGACAGAGCCGCCCGGCAGGCGGAGATCGTCAAGGCTTTCGGGCAAGGGCCCGGTAAACGGTTTTTCGCTCGGCAGCAGCGGCTGTTCCTGCAGCGACCGTAAATCGAGATAGCGCCAGCTTTCGCTACGACGATTGGGAAAACCTGCCTCAGCAAAGCGGCTCAAGGCCCTGCGTCGCGCGTCGCGCAGCCATTGCGGTTCATTGGTGTTCTCGGTGAAGGCGCCAAGATACGGGCGCGTCTCAGGCTTTGCCGGGAATTCGATGACGGCGCTCATCACGCCCCCAATCTCGTCACCCCCGCTAAAGCGGGGGCCCAGGGGCGGGCGTCGAAGCGCCGGTCCTGGATTCCCGCTTTCGCGGGAATGACGGTGAAGGAGCTGCAATAGGGAACTGCCATGGCACTCACGCCGCGTCCGTTTCGGCAACCGTGCCGTAGCCGCGCTTTTCCAATTCTGTGGCGAGGCTCTTGTCGCCGCTTTCGATGATGCGGCCGCCTTGCAATACGTGCACATGGTCGGGCTCGATGTAATCGAGCAGGCGCTGGTAATGCGTGATCATGATGATCGAGCGGTCGGCGGCGCGCAGGCCGTTGACGCCTTTCGCCACCACGCGCAGCGCGTCGATGTCGAGACCGCTATCGGTTTCATCGAGGATCGCGAGGCGCGGTTCCAGCATTGCCATCTGGAAGATCTCGTTGCGCTTTTTCTCGCCGCCGGAAAACCCGACATTCACCGAGCGCTGCAACAGATCGTCACCGATGTCGAGCAACTTCAACTTAGCGCGTACGACGCGCAGGAACTGGCCAGCATCGAGCTCGGGTTCGCCCCGATGGCGGCGGCCGGCATTGACCGCGGCGCGCAGGAAATAGGTGTTGTTCACCCCCGGTATTTCGACCGGATACTGAAAGGCCAGAAACACGCCCTCCCGCGCCCGTTCATCCGCCGGCATCGCCAGCAGATCATGGCCGCGATAGGTGACGCTGCCCTCGGTGATTTCATAACCGTCGCGGCCCGCCAGCACGCTCGCCAGCGTCGATTTGCCGGAGCCGTTCGGCCCCATGATCGCATGCACCTCACCATCGCCGATCGTGAGATCGATCCCCTTCAGGATCTCCCGCCCATCTTCCAGACGCGCATGCAGGTTTTTGATTTCAAGCATCAACTATTCCCAGTGTCGTCCCTGCGAAAGCAGGGACCCATCGTTCCGCCAGTGATGCGGTTGGTGTGTGGCACCACGGTTCGAGTGTCCTCTGTCGTGTCGGTGAGTTGCCCTACTGTGGGTCCCTGCTTTCGCAGGGACGACAAAAACAGGGTTATCCCACGCTGCCTTCCAGGCTTACTGCGAGCAGCTTCTGCGCCTCGACGGCGAACTCCATCGGCAATTCCTTCAGCACGTCCTTGCAGAAGCCGTTGACGATCAG
>JAFAYW010000203.1 GCA_019240125.1 Alphaproteobacteria bacterium | reverse complement strand
CGCCGCATCGACCGGTTGCCGCAGATCGACACCGCGCACCTCGGCACCGGTATGGGGTGACAATTTCGCGATCGTGACATCGAGAACGTCGCTCATCATTACCTCCGTGTTACTCCGCCGCGTGCACCAGTTCGGCCGCCGAGGATTGGTGGCCTTTTTGGTGGAAATAGTTGGCGCGATAGAAGGCCAGCACGAGGTCGCGATACACAGCCGGCTCGTATTGCGCCGGGTTGTCGGCGCCCACACAGCTCGGCAGGCATTCGATCGTCGCGGCGGGGTTGGGGCTGTGGAAGTATGCGATCGAGTAGCGGTCGGTGCCGGATTCGTTGAGCACGCCGTGCGGCGTCGAGAGGAAACGATTGTTCGACCAGCGCCGCATGATGTTGCCGAGATTGATCAGAAAGGTGCCGGGAATGATCGGCGGCGGAAACCACTCGCCCGACGGCAGGCGTACGGCCAAGCCCGGCACATCGGTGCGGGCGAGCGCGGTCATAAAGCTGTTATCGGTGTGCGGCGCCTGGCCGAACACGTTGTCCTCATCGGTTTCCTGCGGCGGATAGTGCAGAAAGCGCAGATTGGCGTGTCCTTCGTCGGCGAAGAACGGCGCGAAGAAATCCGCCGGCATGTCGAGCGCCACCGCGAAGACCGGCAGGATGCGGTCGCACATCGCGCTCAGCGCCCGGAAATATTCGGTCATGTCGCGGCGCATCTCGGCGATACCGGGCAATGTCGCGTCCGGCCATTGGTTGCGGCCGCGCAACGGCAGGTCGGCGACAACATCGGGGTGGTCGGCGCCGCGATCGTGGCTGATGAAGAAACTCTCGTTCTGATTCGGCTTGGTCGCCTTGTGCACGGTCGAGGCGCCCTGCACCGAGGCATTCATCGGCAGGTAGCCGATATTGTTCTGGTTCAGTCGGAGCTTGAGTTTTTCGTCCATCGGCAAGGCGTGGAAGCGGCGCGAGGCGGCAAAGGCACGGTCGATCAGCGCGTCGGGCACGCCGTGGCCAGCGGCGTAAAAGAAGCCGACATTCTCGCAGGCGTCGCGCACCTGCGGCGCCAACGCGTCGAGGGCGCCCGCCTTGCCGGCAAACACGTCAGAGAAATCGATAACCGGGATTTGCGACGCGGCCGCCGCGTAATCCTTCACGCCTTCCGCCTGGAACAGATGCATCGCCCCCTCCGCTCGTGCTGACGCGAGTATAGCGCAAGCGCGCGGGTCAGGACCGTCGGTCTGGACAATGATGGGTTTCGCTTTGGTCAACCCATCCTACGAGGCGGCAGACCGGCGTAGGATGGGTTGAGTAACGCGAAACCCACCGGGAGGAACAGGCTTATGAGCGTCGTCACCATCGAGGAACATGGGCCGGTTTCAGTGATCGCGATCGATCGCCCGGCCAAGCTGAACGCGATCAACAAGGCGGTCGCTATCGAATTGCAGCAGGCCTTTGCCGTGTTTGATGCCTCGCCTCAGCGTATCGCGATTGTGACCGGGAAGGCCGGTCGCGCCTTTTCGTCGGGTGCGGATGTGACCGATCTGCCAGAATTGTGGCGCTGTGTACCGACGGTCGGGATTAAGACCGAGAAGCCGATCATCGCGGCGGTCTCCGGCTGGTGCATCGGCGGGGCGCTGGTCATGGCAATGATGTGCGACTTGCTGGTCGCGGCCGAGAACGCCCGGTTCTCCTATCCCGAGGGCAAGGTCGGTATCACCGGCGGCATGATCGCCGGCCTGGCCGCCCGCATCCCGCACAAGATCGCGATGGAGATGATGCTGCTCGGCGAACCGATCGACGCCAGGCGCGCCTATGAGGTCGGTCTCGCCAACCGCGTCGTGCCGGACGGTCAGGAGGTCGCGGAGGCACTGGCGCTCGCCGAGAAGATGGTCGATCTGGCGCCGCTGGCGCTCGCCACGATGAAGCGGTTCGTCAACAATCACGTGCTGGCGAAAGGACCCGCAGAATTGGCCGCCGGCTTTGGCGCGGAACTGGCCGCGGTGCGCAACAGCGCCGATGCCGCGGAAGGCGTGCAGGCCTTCAAGGAAAAGCGGCGGCCGCGGTATCAGGGTCGCTGAGCTACGCAGTTCTGCGCAAGCCGTATCGCCTACACGCGGGAGTGTCCGCCAGTCTCATGTGATATATTAAGTTGAAAATAACGGTGCAGAATTGGCCAATTAAAACGAAGAGGAGAGGAAACAATGGCTTACGATGTATTGATCAAGAATGGGCGGATCATCGACGGGTCGGGCATGCCGTCATTCCACGGCGATGTCGCTGTCAAGGACGGCAAGATCGCCGAAATCGGCAAATTGTCGGGTGCCGCATCGCAGACCGTCGATGTCGGCGGCCAAGTCATCGCCCCTGGCTTTATCGACAACCATTGCCATTACGATGCGCAGGTCACCTGGGACCCG
>JAFAYW010000301.1 GCA_019240125.1 Alphaproteobacteria bacterium | reverse complement strand
GACAAGATAATCGTCTTCAAGAAAAAGCGGCGGCACAATTACCGCCGCAAGAACGGTCATCGCCAGCACCAGACGGTGCTGCGTATCGACGAAATTCGCGCCTCGGTCTGATCGCGGGACGCAGGAGAGACTGGTATGGCCCACAAGAAAGCAGGCGGCTCCTCTCGCAACGGGCGTGATTCACCGGGTCAGCGGCTCGGGGTGAAGAAGTTCGGCGGCGAGATTGTCGTGCCGGGCAACATCCTGGTGCGCCAGCGCGGCACCAAATTCCATCCGGGCGCCAGCGTCGGGATGGGCCGCGACCACACGCTGTTCGCGCTCGAAGGCGGCGCCGTGAAGTTTCACAAGGGCATCGGGGGCCGCAAATTCATCTCGATCGACGTGCAGGACAACGAGCCGGCAGCCAATCACCCGGTGGCAGACGCCGCCGAATAGCCGTTCCCTGCATCATAACGACGGAAGGGGAGCGGTCCAGCCGCTCCCCTTTTTGCATTTCCGAGCCAAGCCGATGAAATTTCTCGATCAGTGCAAGATCTACCTGCAGAGCGGCGATGGCGGGCGCGGCGCGGCGAGCTTTCGCCGCGAGAAGTTCATCGAGTTCGGCGGCCCGGATGGCGGTGACGGCGGCAAAGGCGGCGACATCGTCTTTGAGGCGATGGCAAATCTCAACACGCTGATCGATTACCGCTACCAACAGCATTTCCGCGCGCAGAAGGGCCGCGGCGGCGCCGGCCGGCAATGCACCGGCGCCAAAGGCCGCGACCTCGTATTGCGCGTGCCGGTCGGCACCCAGGTGCTCGATGACGACCGCGAGACGGTACTCGCCGACATGACCCAGCCGGGGCAGCGGGTCGTGCTGTTGCGCGGCGGCGATGGCGGGTTTGGCAACATCCACTACAAGACCTCGACCAATCAGGCCCCGCGCCGCGCCGATGAGGGCTGGCCGGGCAAGGAATTATGGGTCTGGCTGCGCCTCAAATTGATTGCCGATGCCGGGCTGGTTGGCCTGCCCAACGCCGGCAAATCGACATTGCTGGCGCGCCTGTCGCACGCCAAGCCAAAGATCGCCGACTACCCGTTCACCACCTTGCATCCGCAGCTCGGCGTGGTGCGCATCGATGACGAAAGCGAGTTTGTCCTGGCCGATCTGCCGGGGCTGATCGAGGGCGCCAGCGAGGGTGCCGGGCTCGGCACGCGCTTCCTCGGGCATGTCGAGCGTTGCGCGGTAATCCTGCACCTGATCGACGCAACCCAGGACGATGTTGTCGGGGCCTATCGCACGATCCGCGGCGAACTGGCCGGCTACGGCGCGGGTCTTTCCGATAAGCCGGAGATCGTCGGTCTCAACAAGATCGACGCGCTCGACCGCGATGAGGTGGCTCGAAAGCGGCGCACGTTGCAGCGCGTGGTGGCGAAGGGGACGCCGGTGCTGCCGCTCTCCGGTGTCAGCGGCGATGGCTTGCAGCCCGTATTGGGCGCGGTGTTTACCGCGATCCTGGAAGCGCGCGCCGACGCGACACCCGCCATCGCGCCCGCCATGGAGCCGGCGGAGTGAGCTCATCCGCTGTATACCCCCACCCTAACCCTCCCCCGCAATCCTCGGGTCAAGCCCGAGGAGGGGAGGGAATCGGGGCAAAGCATTTTTCACGAACACCCGAAATCGATACGACGGGTGCCCAATCAATCTCCGACCCCACCAAATCGCCCCCTCCCCTGCTTGCGGGGGAGGGTCGGGGTGGGGGTAATCCGCCGCTCACCTCACGCGACAGCGAAACCGGGTTCGCGGGCCCGACCACCGCATACCCCCACCCTAACCCTCCCCCGCAAGCGGGGGAGGGAATCAGGGCGGAGGGCGCTCAGCCGTTGGTCGAGCCGGCCCCGGCCGATGCGCTAACGCAGGCGCGTCGCATCATCCTGAAGATCGGCTCGGCGCTGCTCATCGATGAGGCCGGCGAAATCAGGCGGGCGTGGCTCGACGCGCTGGTGGCGGATGCGGCGCGCTGCCGGAAGCGCGGGCAGGAATTGATCATCGTCTCGTCCGGCGCGATCGCGGTCGGGCGGCGGCATCTTGGATTGCGCGGCCGCGCCCTGCGGCTGGAGGAAAAGCAGGCCGCGGCGGCGACCGGACAGATCCGTCTGGCGCATGCCTATCAGGAGGCGCTGGCGCGGCACGGCATTACCGTTGCGCAAATCCTGGTAACGCCGGAGGACACGGAAGAACGGCGGCGGCACCTGAACGCGCGCGCCACCTTTGCGCAATTGCTGGCGCTCGGCGCGGTGCCGGTGGTCAACGAAAACGACACGATCGCCACCGCGGAAATCCGCTTTGGCGACAATGACCGGCTGGCGGCGCGGGTCGCGCAGATGACCAGCGCCGACATGCTGGTGCTGCTCTCCGACATTGACGGGCTCTACACCGCAGACCCGCGCAACTACCCGCAGGCGCGGCATATCCCGCTGGTGCACGACCTCGCGCCGGAGATCATGGCGATGGCCGGGGCGGCGCCAGTCGGCTACAGCTCGGGCGGCATGATCACCAAGCTGGCGGCGGCGCGGATTGCGATGAATGCTGGCTGCCGCATGTTGATTGCCGAAGGCAACCCGCGCGCCCACGCGGGCATGGGGCCGCTCGCGGCGGTGGAGGCGGGGGCACGCGCGACGCTGTTCCTGCCGCATGGCGAACCCAGCTCGGCGCGCAAGGCGTGGATCGCCGGCGCGGTCAATCCGGCCGGCGCGCTGATCGTCGATGATGGCGCGGCGCGCGCCCTGCGCAGCGGCAAGAGTCTATTGCCTGCCGGGGTGGTGGCGGTTGAGGGCGAATTCGAACGCGGCGATTGCGTGGTGATCCGCAACCGCGCCGGTGGCGAGGCCGGGCGCGGCCTGTCGGCCTATGGCAGCGGCGATATCCGGCTGATCGCCGGGCACAAGAGCGGTGAAATTGCAGCCATTCTCGGCTACCGTGGCCGCGATGTGATCATCCACCGCGACGATCTGGTGGTGACCGAACGACGATGACGATCGATACACTGATGCGGCCCGACGCCGACGCGGGCGATCTGGCGCAGACGATGGCCGCTATGGGCCGGCGTGCCCGCGTAGCTTCCGCGGCGCTTGGCCTCGCGCCGCCGGAGGCGCGATCCGCCTCGCTGCGCGCTGGGGCCGCCGCGATCCGCAGCCAAGTCGATGCGATTCTCGCCGCCAATGCTGATGATCTCGACGCGGCCAAGCGCAACGGCACCGGCGCCGCGCTGCTTGACCGCCTGGCGCTCGACCCGAAGCGCATCGAGGCGATCGCGCAGGGTCTCAACGATATCGCCGAGTTGCCCGACCCGATCGGACGCGTGCTCGATGAGCGGGTCAGGCCCAATGGGCTGCGCATTTCGCGCGTCGCAGTGCCGCTTGGGGTCATCGGCATCATCTATGAGAGCCGGCCCAATGTGACCGCCGATGCCGGCGGGCTGGCCGTGAAATCGGGTAATGCCGCGATCCTGCGCGGTGGTTCCGAAAGTTTTCATTCGTCGCGCGCCCTGATTGCTGCATTGCGCAGCGGGCTGAGCGGAGCCGGTCTGCCGCCGGATGCGATCCAGCTGGTGCCGACGCGCGATCGGGCGGCGGTCGGCATGATGCTGACGATGAGCGGCACGATCGACATCATCGTGCCGCGTGGCGGCGCCTCATTGATCGAGCGGGTGCAGCGCGAGAGCCGCATCCCGGTGATCGCTCATCTCGAAGGCCTCTGCCACACCTACCTGCATGCCGCCGCCGACCCGGAAAAGGCACGCGCCATCGTGCTCAATGCCAAGATGCGGCGGGTCTCGGTGTGCGGCGCGACCGAGACGGTGCTGGTCGATCGCGCGGCGGCCGAGCGGTTGCTGCCGCCGATCCTCGCTGATCTGCACGCGGCTGGTTGCGAAGTTCGCGGCGATGCCGAGGTGCAGCGCCTCTACCCGGGCGCGGTCGCGGCCACCGAGCAGGATTGGCGCACGGAATACCTTGACGCGATCCTCGCGGTGCGGGTGGTCGACGGTATCGCGCAAGCCGTCGAGCATATCGCGCAATACGGCTCGCACCATACCGATGCGATCGTTACCGAGGACAATGCCGCCGCCGAGCGCTTTTTGCGCGAGGTCGACAGCGCCATCGTCTTGGTCAACGCCTCGACCCAATTCGCCGATGGCGGCGAATTCGGCATGGGAGCCGAGATCGGCATCTCGACCCAGCGCCTGCCGCCGCGCGGCCCCGTCGGCGCCGCCGAGCTCACCACCTATAAATACCTGGTGCGCGGCACCGGCCAGGTGCGCCCCTGACGATGCCACGCATCTGTGTCTATGCCATCTCCCGCACAGCGGGAGAGAGGGGACCACTTGCATCAGCAGGCGGTGGGTGAGGGTCGAATGTCAGACAATTCACGAGCGGCTCCCCCTCACCCCAGCCCTCTCCCCCGATGGGGGCGAGGGGGCGCGTTAGGGGCGATCACGGGACGGCGGATCGGCCTGCTCGGCGGTTCGTTCAACCCGGCGCATGGCGGGCATCTGCATATCAGCCGTATGGCGCTGACCTGCCTCGATCTTGATGAGGTGTGGTGGCTCGTGTCGCCACAGAACCCGCTGAAGCCGGCGAAAGGCATGGCCCCCTTTGCCGAGCGCCTGATGCAGGCGGCTGTCGTCGCGGCCACCGATCGGCGCATTCGTGTCAGCGATATCGAAACCCGGCTCGGCACAAGTTACACGGCCGACACGCTGGCGGCGCTGTGCCGGCATTTCTCGCGGGCGCGATTCGTCTGGCTGATGGGTGGCGACAACCTGCGGCAGTTCCCACATTGGAAGCGGTGGCAGAGCATCTTCCGTACCATACCGATCGCTGTGTTCGACCGCCCCAGCACCGCCCGCACGGCGCTGGCTGGCGCAGCGGCGCAACGCTTTGGGCGCGAACGGGTGGCGACATCAGTGGCCCGGGGATTGGCCACGATGGAGCCGCCTGCCTGGGCGTTTTTCCCGACCCGCTTGGACCCGCGCTCGGCTACCGCGATCCGGGCCGCGCGGACCCGGCAGAAGGCCGAAGATCTTGCCCGACTTACCGATAGCGAGGCCTCAACCGACGTGACTCCAGAGATCGAAATTTCAGGCCCATTGACCGCAACCCCGCGTTCACACAAACGCAAGGCCAAAGGGCCGCCCCCTGCCGAACTGGTGCGTCAGATCATCGAGGTGCTGGAAGACGGCAAGGCTGAGGGCATCGTCACGATCGACCTCGCCGGCAAGACGACCATCGCCGATTACATGGTGATCGCCACCGGTCGCTCGGCGCGACAGGTGCATGCCTTGACCGACCATCTTGAGCAGGCCTTGCCCGGGCATCTGTCGGTAGAGGGACGCACCCAGGGCGACTGGGTGCTGATCGATGCTGGCGATGTGATCGTGCACCTGTTCCGGCCGGAAATCCGCACCTACTACAATCTCGAAAAGATGTGGGGTGTCGAGTTTGCCGAGCCGGAGACCGAGCCCGCGGACGAGCCGTTTACAGCCGTTCAGTAGGAGCCTGCCATCCACCTGCTGATCCTGGCGATTGGGCGGATGCGGCGCGGCCCGCTCGCCGATCTACAGGCGCTCTATGCCGGGCGGATCGTGCCGCCGGTTGCGGTTGTCGAACTGGAAGAGAAGCGCGCCTTGCCGTCCCCGCAGCTTAAGGCTCGCGAGGCGGAATTGATCCTTGCCGCAATGCCCGGCGGGTCCCGGCTTGTGGCGCTCGACGAACGAGGCAAGCAATGGTCCAGCCGCGAGTTTGCCGACCGCCTTACGGCGTGGCGCGACGCCGGCACGACGACGCTGGCGTTTGCGATTGGCAGTGCCGATGGTCTCGACTCCGCGGTGATGCGCCGCGCCGATGCGGTATTGTCGTTGGGGGCGATGACCTGGCCACACCTGCTGGTGCGCGGCCTGCTTCTCGAACAGCTGTATCGCGCTCAGCAAATCCTTGCCGGCCACCCTTATCATCGGGACTGAGGTAACTCGGAATACCAAGGCTGTTTGCAAATTGAAACCAAGTGGTTTCGAAACTCAGCGAGCTCCGTCTTCGTTGATGAATTGAGGAGATAGACACATGCTCGCTAAAGTGGATCTTCACCTGCGTCTTAATCCCGGCGATGAGCACCGCAATTTCGGTGTTGTGGGGGTAGAGTGCGACGGACCCGAGGTGGCGCCCTACCAGGATATTGCTTGCCATGCGTCAGGCCTAGATCTTCGCGCGCACATCACCTCGGTGCACCGGCATGGTAATCACGTACCGCATGTCTATGCCGACGCGATGGCCGAGTAGCGGCCATAACGATCGGATTATCGGTCGATCCAGGCGATCCGTAGCACATTGGTCGAGCCGGGCGTGCCGAACGGCACTCCGGCGGTAATCACCACCCGCTGACCCGAGCCGGCGACTTCCTCGCGGTGCGCGGTACGCACCGCCTTGTGAACCATATCCGTAAAATTCGTGATGTCGGCGAGATGCACGCAGTGGGCGCCCCATAGCAACGCGAGCCGACGTGCCGTCCCGAGGTTTGGCGTTATGGTGAGGATCGGCGCGGCGGGGCGCTCGCGCGCCGCACGCAATGCGGTGGCGCCGGAGCTGGTGAAGGTGACGATCGCGGCGGCACCGATGGTTTCCGCGACCTGACAGGCGGCGGCGCTGATCGCGTCGGAATTGGTATGCTCCGGCGGCATGCGGCTGGCGTCTAGTGTCGCGAAGAACAGTGGGTCTTCGTGCACGCGGCGCGCAATGCGGTCCATCATCGTCACCGCCTCGACCGGGAACTGCCCGGCAGCGGTCTCCGCCGACAGCATGACCCCATCGGCGCCCTCATAGACAGCCGTCGCCACATCCGATGCCTCGGCCCGGGTCGGGGTGGGCGAGGTGATCATCGACTCCAGCATCTGGGTCGCGACCACCACGGGCTTGCCGGCGACGCGGCAGGCGTGGATCACCTGCTTCTGCACGCTCGGCACGTCTTCCGGCGGCATCTCGACGCCGAGATCGCCGCGCGCCACCATCAGCGCATCCGCCAGCTCGATGATTTCATCAAGCTGCCGGATCGCCGCCGGCTTCTCTAATTTTACCAGCAATCCCGCCGCATTGCCGATCAGCTTGCGGCCCTCGGCAACATCTTCCGGGCGCTGCACGAACGACAATGCGACCCAGTCGGTCCCCTGCTGCAAGGCAAAGGACAGATCGGCGCGGTCCTTCTCGGTAAGCGCGGAGATCGGCAGTACCGCCTGCGGGACATTAACGCCTTTGTGGTCCGACAGGGCGCCGCCGACCATGACCTGGGTTTCAGCGAAACTGGCGCCGCAATCCAGGACGCGCAGCCGCAGCTTGCCGTCGTCGAGCAGCAGATCGGTGTCGGTCCGCAAGGCTTCGAAGATTTCCGGATGCGGCAGGCAAGCCCGTTGTTCGTCACCCAGTTCAGGATCGAGGTCGAGGCGGAAATGCGCGCCATTCGCCAGCTGTACCCGGCCCCCGGCGAAGTTGCCGACCCGCAGTTTCGGACCCTGCAGATCGGTCAAGATGCCGATCGGCCTACCGGTATCGGCTTCGATCTGGCGAATAGCGGCAAAGCTGGCGCGATGCTGATCATGCGTGCCATGGCTGAAATTCAGCCGAAAGACATCGACCCCGGCATCGAACAGGGCGCGGATGCGTTCAAGGCCCGAACTGGCGGGGCCGAGCGTGGCGACAATCTTGGCGCTGCGTCGGCGGCGCAGCGCTTTCAGCTTGTTGTGACCACGCTCCCGCTCAGCCGCGGAGGGTGCTCGGGAGGACAAGGATGGCGCGGAAATCATTGACATTGGTCAGGGTCGGTCCGGTTACGACGAGGTCGTCCAGCGCGGCAAAAAAGCCGTATGCGTCATTCTGCGCCTGTGCCTGCTTGATCGCGATCCCACGCGATGCCGCACGCGCAATCGTATCCGAATAAACGATCGCCCCGGCATTGTCCTCGGTTCCGTCGATGCCATCGGTATCGCAGGCCAGCGCCGCGATGCCGGGCGCGCCATCCAGCGCACTCGCCAGCGCGATCAGGAATTCGCTATTGCGCCCGCCGCGCCCACCACCGCGTACCGTCACGGTGGTCTCGCCACCGGACAACAATACGACAGGCCCGGTGACCGTTTCACGACCGACCCGGAAGTGGCCAGCGCTGATCTGCAAGGCGATCGCCGCATGCATCAGCGCCGCGTCGCGCGACTCGCCCTCGATCCGGTCACTGAGCACGATGGGTGTCACGCCTTGCGCCAAGGCCGCGTCGGCGGCCTGCGTCAGCGCGAGCTGCGGGCTGGCGATCATTCGGTATTCCGCCCGCGCGAAGAGGGGGTCTCCCGCCTTCGGGGTCTCCGCGGCCGCGGCCGTAAGATGGTCGATCACGGGTTGCGGTTCGGTTATGTGGTACTTTGCGAGCACCCCCAGGGCATCGGCGAATGTCGTCGGGTCCGGTACCGTGGGGCCCGAGGCAATCACCGCCGGGTCATCGCCCGGCACGTCGGAGATCGCCAGCGTGAAGACGCGCGCTGGTGCGGCCGCGGCGGCCAGGCGCCCCCCCTTGATCGCCGACAGGTGCTTTCGCACGGTGTTGATCTCGCCGATTGTCGCGCCGGAGCGCAATAACGAGCGCGTCACGTCCTGCTTGTCGGTCAGGGTGAGACCGTTGCTCGGAGAGGCCAGCAAGGCTGAACCGCCGCCGGAGATCAGGCACACCAGCTGATCGTCCGGGCCGAGCTGCTGCGCCAGAGCCAGGATCCGTCGGGCGGCATCCTGCCCGGCGGGGTCCGGCACGGGATGGCTCGCCTCGACGATCTCAATGCGGCGGCAGGGGGCGGCATGGCCATGCCGTGTGACCACCAGCCCTTCCAGTTTGCCGGGCCAGGCCTCGTCAAAAGCACGCGCCATCGCGGCCGACGCCTTGCCAGCGCCGACCACGACGGTGCGGCCTGGAACCTCGGGCGGCAGGTTGGCGGCGATCGCATGCCCCGGATCGGCAGCCGCCAGGGCGGCATCGAACAGGGAGACGAGAAAATCGCGGATCGAGGCGGGGTCGCTCGCGTTCACCACCGTGGCATTCCTTTAGCCGCCAGGTGCGGCTCGATTGGACCTTGCTATTCCAGGCGCCATTTCATATCGAGCGCATCAGAAAGGCCAGCCTCGCATGGCTGCTGCGAGCGGATGAGTTGCATGGGAGAGCTCCTGTGAGGGGATTGGGCCGGCGAGGTGTGATCGCGGCCGCTGCGACGGTACTGCTGTCGGTGAACACAGGCCTGGCACAGGGACCAAACCCGCCTGCCCCGGCGAAGCCCGCTCCGGCTACGCAAGCCGCTCCGGCCAAACCGCCCGATCAGCCGGTACCATCGCCGACGACTGCGGCTCCCGCCGCGCCGACATCGGCCGCTCCTCCGGCGGCGGAGACGCCACCGGCAGCCACCCAGCAGCCCGGCGCGCCGCCAGCCGCAGCTACCCCGCCAGCTCCTGCCGCGCCCGGGGCAACCGCACCTGCCGTGATCGCCAGACAGGATGTTCCGTTTGCCGATCTCTTTGCGCAACTGGCCGGCAAATTGGTCGGTGTGGTCGTCAATATCTCGACCGAAACCGCTGCGCCGCCGCCCAAGCCATCCGGAGAGCCGCCGCAGAACACCCCCGGCACCACGCTCGACGAGATGTTCCGAGACTTTTTCGGCGACCGCTCGATGCCGGGTGGAGGTCCAGGGCCGCGAGTGGCGTCCTTAGGCTCGGGCTTCATCATCGATCCGGCCGGCTTGATCGTCACGAACAACCACGTCATTGCCAACGCGGATCAGATAACCGTAACCCTGTCGGACAACACGTCATTGCAGGCCAAGGTCATCGGCCGCGACTCGGTGACCGATCTGGCGCTTCTCAAGGTCGAGCCGAAAGGCCCTCTGCCAGCCGCCACCTGGGGTGACTCAGGCAAGGCGCGGGTCGGGGACTGGATCCTTGCGATTGGCAACCCGTTCGGCCTCGGCGGCACAGTAACGGCCGGCATCATCTCGGCTACCGCGCGCGACATTCATTCCGGCCCCTACGACGACTATCTGCAGACCGATGCCTCGATCAATCGCGGAAACTCGGGCGGCCCGATGTTCGACCTGTCGGGGTCGGTGATCGGCATCGCGACCGCGATCTATTCCCCCTCCGGTGGGTCGATCGGGATCGGGTTCGCCATTCCAGCGGCATTGGCGCAGCCGATCATCGAGCAGCTCAAGGCAACCGGTAAGGTCGAGCGCGGTTGGATCGGTGCCCGGATACAGCCAATGACCGACGATCTGGCGGAAAGCGTCGGGCTCGACAAGGGCCGCGGCGCTATGATTGCGACGATCGATGCCGGCAGCCCCGCGGCGAACGCCAAGTTGCAGCCTGGCGATGTGATCCTCAGCTATGACGGCAAGCCGATCGAGCGCAGCCGTCAATTGCCCCGTCTGGTCGCCGATACACCGCCCGATAAGCAGGTCAAATTGTCGATCTGGCGCGACGGGAAGGAATATGCGGTCGAACTGAAGGCGGCGGCGCTCGACCCCAACCGTCCCGCGCCGCAGCCGCCAGCGCCGGAAAAGCCGAAACCGCCGCCGACCGTTGAGGCGTTTGGCCTCAAACTGGCGCGGATCACACCGGAGCTGCGCAAGCAGTTCTCGCTGTCCGAGAGCGCTCAAGGCGCTCTCATCACCGAGGTACAGCAGAACAGCGCCGGAGCGAACCAGGGTTTGCGGCCGGGCGACCTGATCGTTGGCGTCGGACACGCCGCCATCGCGTCGCCAGAAGACGTGCCGAACTTTGCCGCCTCGGCACGCAAGGCCGGCCAGAAACGCGCGCTGGTCCGCATTGAGCGCGAAGGCGCAACCCGCTTCGTCGCATTGCCATTGGAAACCGGCTGAAGCGCTGCCGGCTTTGCCTGCCGCACAATGCCGGGAGTAAGCTAGATCGAGTGATATCGGGTGGAAAATGACGGAATTGGTGTTCCGCGATGATGGGTATGCCCGGTCGTGCGCGGCTCGGGTCGTCGCCGCCGATGAGCGCGGCATCCGCCTCGATCGCACGGTTTTCTACCCAAGCGGCGGCGGCCAGCCTGGCGATACCGGCGTTCTGCGGCTACCCGGCGGCGAGACACTGCGCCTCGTCGACACCGTCAAAGGCGCGTCACCCGACGAGGTCGTGCACGTGCCGGCACCAGAGACGCCGCTGCCGGCGCCGGGAACCGAGGTGACGGCGGAGATCGACTGGGAGCGGCGCCACCGCCTGATGCGCATGCATAGCTGTCTGCATCTGCTGTGCGCCGTGGTGCCGGGTGCGGTCACCGGCGGTCAGGTCTCGGACGGACGCGGCCGGCTCGACTTCGATGTGCCGGGGGCCAGCCTCGACAAGGAGCAGATCACAGCGCGCTTGAACGAGTTGATCGCCGGCGGTCATGACGCGCGCTCGCGCTGGATCAGCGATGACGAACTGGCGGCGCACCCCGAACTGGTGCGCACGATGTCGGTCAAACCGCCGGTCGGCTCGGGACGCGTGCGGCTGATGGAGATCGCCGGTATCGACCTGCAGCCGTGCGGCGGCACCCACATTCGCAACACCGCCGAGATCGGGCCGGTCACGATTACCAAGATCGAGAACAAAGGCCGGCAGAACCGGCGCATCATCGTCGCTTTCGCGGAATAAACGAGGCCATCCATGCCCTATGCGCATCCCGAGGCGCTGGTCAGCACCGACTGGCTGGCGCAGCATCTATCGGACCCGAGTGTTCGAGTGCTCGACAGCTCGTTCAAGCAGCCCGGCGTAATGCCGACCGCACGCGCCGATTACGATGCCGGGCATATCCCGGGGGCGGTGTTCTTCGACATCGATGATGTCGCCGAACCTGGCACCAGCCTACCGCACATGATCCCCTCCGCAGAGCGCTTCGCTGCCAAGATGGCCGAGCGCGGTATCGGCAACGGCGACCGGGTGATCGTCTATGACGCCAATGGTCTGTCCTCGGCCGGGCGCGCATGGTGGCTGCTGCGCCTGTTCGGTCATCACGATGTCGCGCTGCTCGATGGCGGATTGCCAAAATGGCGCGCCGAAGCTCGGCCGCTCGAAAACGCGCCGCCCGATATTCCGCGGCGCCAGTTTGTCGCGCAGTTCAACCCGGCCATGGTCCGCGATAAGGCGGCGGTGCTCGCGAATATCGATGGGCGGCGCGAGCAGGTAGTGGATGCGCGCTCCGCCGGCCGCTTCGAGGGCACCGCGGAAGAAACCTGGCCGGGGCGGCGGCGCGGTCATATTCCGGGCAGCCTTAACCTGCCATTCGACCTGGTGACAGATCCGCGCACCAAGCAGCTGCACAGTGCCGAGGAGCTGAAGCGGCTGTTCGACGAGGCCGGCATCAACCTCGATCGACCAATCGTGACGAGTTGCGGCTCGGGCGTCACCGCCTGCGCGGTCGCCTTTGCTGCGCATCTTCTGGGCCATCCCGGTGCGGCGGTTTATGACGGATCCTGGTCGGAGTGGGGCTTGCCCGACGGCCCGCCGATCGCGACCGGGCCAGCGCCTCGCCGGTAACAGATGCCAAGAGCGCACGAAAAACCGCCGCAGGGTCGTCGCACAGACCGGATTTGAGGTGGCGTGGGACTTTGCGCTTTGCCGTGCCGATCAGCTCTGCATGATCGGTTCACCGCGGATGTAGCCGCCACGACAGAACATCAGAGTCGGCTTGTCGGTGTAGGCAAAGCGCTCGACATGGCCGATGAAGATGATGTGATCGCCGCCGTAATGGCGGAATTCGTTGCGGCACTCGAAATGGGCCGCTGAGCCGATCAACACCGGCGCGCCCGATTCCGGAATGATGTGGTCGACATCGATGAACTTGTCGTCGCTCTGCTTGGCGAATTTGTTCGATAGCGGGATCTGGTCGTGCGCCAGGATGTTGACGACGAAATGCGACCCCTCCTGAAAAGCCGGCAGGCTCTGTGCGTAGAGCGAGCTGCTCCACAGCACCAGAGGCGGGGTCAGCGACACCGAGCTGAAGGAATTGGCAGTCATGCCGTGCAGTTTACCGGCCCGATCACGGGTCGTGATGATCGTCACCCCGGTCGCGAATGAGCCCAGCGCGTTGCGCAGCTCGCGAGCGTTGAACCCCTCCGCCGAGGTGCTGTGCACCTCTGCCTGATGACTGCCGGGAATGTCATTGGACACGATTCTTACCTCAACATCACGTCTATAGCGGCGCGCCGCTCACAAGGTCGCATCGGGCGACAGGCCGAGCGCCACCCGTCCATACATCGCACCGTTGATGTCCCAATTCAGCACGTAATGCGCATTGGCGGCATGCACGTCGCGAAAGGCGCGTTGCAGCGGGTTTCTCGCATAAATCGCGCCGCCGCCGGTCGCGGTGAACAATACGTCGACCGCCTTCGTACACATTGTCGCCGCATAGGCTCCATCGCGGCGATAGCGGGCACGCTGCTCGAGGGTTGGTACCTGGCCCGCGGCAACCACACGCGTCGCCTCGTCGCAATCCATCAGCATGACCGCGCGGGCAGCGTCGGCGATCGCCGCCGCCTCTGCCAGGTGCACCTGCAACGTGTTGAAATCCGCAAGGTTGCGGCCGGTATAGTTGCTGAGCCGGGTGCGGGTGTTCTCCGAGAAATGCTCGATGGCGCCCTGTGCGATGCCGAGGGAAACCCCGGCGATGCAAAAGGCAAACAGGCTGATCGCCGGAAGCTGATACAGCACCGCCGGGTTGACGGCGCTGCCCGGGTTGGGACCGCCGGCGATGCGCGTGCTCGCGACCGAACGATAAGCCGGGACGAACACATCCTCGGCCACGACATCCTTGCTGCCGGTGCCGGCCAGACCGATGACCTGCCAGGTGTCGATGACCTGGTAATCGCTTTTCGGCAGCAGGAAGATGCGCGGCGCGCTGGTGCCGCTTTCCTCATCCTGTACGATCGCCCCAACCATGTTCCACGACGCCGCATCGACCCCGCTCGAGAATGGCCAGCGGCCGGTCAGGCGATAGCCGCCATCGACCTTGGTTGCGCGGCCGCGCGGAAAGATCAGAGCCGAGCCGATAAGATTATCCGGCGATTGGCCCCAGATCTCGTCCTGTGCCTCCTTGTGCCACATGCCCAGCAGCCAGTGATGTGCCGCCAGATTGGCCAGTACCCAGCCGGTCGAGGCACAGCCTCGCCCAATGATCGAAACCAGCTCGACAATCGAGCGGAAGGGCAACTCGCTGCCGCCGACCCGCTTCGGCTGCAGGATGCGGAACAACCCCGCGCGATGCAGATCAGAGATTGTTTCGTCGGGCACCCGGCGCAGTTCCTCGGTGCGGCTCGCCCGCTCCCGCAACACCGGGACCAGCGCCTCGGCCCGCTCCACCAGCTCAGCGAAATCCGGCGGTGTACCACCCGTCTTCTGTAGCATCGTCCCTTCGGCCATCGCCGCACCTCTTTCCGCCCGACCGCAAGTCCCCGGCCAGCGCCAGACGCCACTCTACTCGCCGCGCACGGGTTTGAGGAGACATGCCGTCACACACCCGACATCGAGCATGCCCATGCGTGCGATCACATGGCCGAGCGCTGTGCAATCGATGCTGGGTAGCCCATACTCGGGGCGCTGATCGAGCACCCGGATATCGGAGCTTACGTCCTGGCTCAAACTTTCAGGGAGGAGATCAAGGAATGCTCAGGCACGCAGGTTTCTAACTTGCGCGTTTACCGCGGGGCTGGTGGTGGCAAGCGCCACCGCGCCGACCACCGTCCTGAGCGGGCTCTCGTTTTCGAGCACGCCGATCGTCAAAGTCGCCGAGAGATGCGGTCTGGGGTTCTGGCGCGGGCCGGGCGACCGCTGCCATCCCTTCGAAAAGTCGCGCCGGTGCCCGCCAGGATACCACATCGGCCGCGAAGGCCGGCGTTGCTGGCCGAACTGAGCGCACCGACATCGTAAAGTCGCGCATCGCACCAAGCCCCAGCCGGGAAGCGCCAGGGCTTTTGTCTGCCGGAAGGACGGCCGTGGCGCGGGATCCTAGACGTTGAAGTCGAGGCCGAGAGCGGCATAGCGTTCGGGGTCATCGACCCAGTTGTCACGCACCTTGACGAACAGAAACAGGTGTATACGGCG
>JAFAYW010000049.1 GCA_019240125.1 Alphaproteobacteria bacterium | reverse complement strand
GACCATGATGACGACGGGCCTCACAGCCCTATTGCGAGACGGTCAATCTGCCCGCGCCGTGGCCCGGACGGCCATCCGGGCCACGGCATCCCGCTCAACACGAGACAACCTCACCTTACACCAGCCGCAAGAGACAATTGCGAGCGCAGCGAAGCAATCTCGCAACGGTTGAGACTCCGCCATCGAGATTGCCGCGTCGCCTGCGGCTCCTCGCAATGACGAGGTGAGTGGTTACGCCGCCTTTTCGAGCTCCTTGAGCACCACGTCGCCCATCTGCTTCGTCGTGGCGCGGGTGTCGCTCGTGCCGGCGATGTCGCCGGTGCGGATCCCGGCGGCGAGCGTCTGGCGCACCGCGTTCTCGACCAGATCGGCCTCCTCGGCGAGGTCGAAGGAATACCGCAGCATCATCGCGAAGGAGAGGATGCAGGCGAGCGGGTTGGCGACCCCCTTGCCGGCAATGTCGGGCGCGCTGCCATGCACCGGTTCATAGAGCGCACGGCGGCGGCCGCTGGCATCGGCAGCCCCGAGCGAGGCTGAGGGCAGCATGCCGAGCGACCCCGTCAGCATCGCCGCGCAGTCCGACAGGATGTCGCCGAACAGGTTGCTGGTGACGATCACGTCGAACTGCTTCGGCGCTCGCACCAATTGCATCGCGCAATTGTCGGCGTACATGAACGACAATTCGACATCGGGGTAATCGGCGGCGACCCGGCGCGCGACTTCGCGCCACAGCAGGCCGGACTCCATGACGTTGGCCTTGTCGACTTCGGTCAGGCGGTGCTGGCGTTTGCGCGCCAGTTCAAAGCCGGCGCGCAGCACCCGCTCGATCTCGGCCTCGGTATAGACTTCGGTGTTGATGCCGCGCTTGGTGCCGTCGGGCAGGGTTTCGACGCCGCGCGGGTCACCGAAATAGATGCCGCCGGTCAACTCGCGCACGATCATCAGGTCGAGACCGGCGACGAGATCCCGCTTCAAGGCCGAGGCATCGGCCAGCGCCTCGAACACCACGGCCGGGCGGAGATTGGCGAACAGGTCCATCTCCTTGCGCAGGCGCAAGAGGCCGCGTTCCGGCTGTAACTCAAAGGGCAGGGTTTCCCATTTCGGGCCGCCCACCGAGCCGAACAACACCGCATCGCTGCTCATCGCTTCGGCCAGGGTGGCGTCGGTCAGGGGCGTGCCGGAGGCGTCGTAGGCGCTGCCGCCGACCAGCCCCTGCTTGATGTCGAAGCTGGCGATGCGGCGCTTGTCGAAGAATTCGACGACGCGCATGACCTCGCCCATGATTTCCGGCCCGATGCCGTCGCCGGGGAGAACGAGAACTTTACGATTTGACGCGGACTGGGCCATGGAAACTCGCTGCGCAGAAAAGACAGAACGACAATACGTTGTCGTCCCTGCGTAGGCAGGGACCCACGGTGCCACAGCTCCTCTGCCCGACCGTGGGTCCCTGCCTTCGCAGGGACGACAAACTAAATGCTACACGCGCCGCTATTTCAGGTGCTTGCCGAAATAGGCGGTGACGTCGCTCCACAATTCATGGGCGGGGGCCTCGCGATAGCTCGGCCGGTAATCAGCCAGGAAAGCGTGGCCGGCGCCCTTGTAGATTTTGGTCGTCACGTCCTTGCCGGCGGCCTGGGCGCGCTTTTTCAACTCTGCTTCGAGCGCGACCGGCGGGTTCTGGTCTTCCTCGCCGAACACGCCAAACACCGGGCAGTGCATCTGCGGCACCATGTCGAGGATCGGCTTCGGGCGCGACGGGGTGGTTTCGTTGTCAGGGTTGGCGCGATTGATAAAGCCGCCCCAGCAATCGATCGCGGCATCGACCTTGCCGGTGCTGCATGCGAAGAGCAGCGTCTGCCGCCCGCCCGAGCAGAAGCCGATGGCGCCGATTTTGCCGGTGGCGCCGGCGAGGCCGCGCAGGTAATCGGCCGCGGCTTCGAGATCGCCGACCGCCTGGCTGTCCTTCAGCCCGAACATGACCGGCATGACGCCGCTCATGTCGCCAGGATCCTTTGGCGCGCCGTCGCGCCAGTACAGGTCGGGCGCGAGCGCGTTGTAGCCGATATTGGCGAAGCGCCGCGCCAGGTCGCAGATATGATCGGCAAGGCCGAACGCCTCGTGGATCACTACGATGCCGGGGTAGTTGCCCGGGGTGTTGGGCTGCGCCAGGTAGCCGGGGATTTTTGTGCCGCCGCTCGGAATATGGACAATGCCGCCCTTGATGCGGCTGGGGTCTGTGACGAGACCGGGTACGTTGGCCATCTCTAGTCTCCTCCTGAGGGGCGTCCTAAGCGGGCGCGGGGGCTGGGCCGGATAATAGCGGCCTCGGCGGATTGGGCCATAGGCCGCGGCACAGTTCCGCGTCATGCTGCCGCCAATAACAATTTCGGGAGGAGACGATGGCCGGTGATCTGTGGCGCCGTCGCGACGTGTTGGTAGCGGCGGGTTCGATCGCCGCCATCCTCGGTGCGGGCTCGCACCCAGCGTGGGCGCAGGCGGTGAAATGGTCCGAAGGGACGGAAAAGCCGAAATTGCAGGCGCCGCCGAATGCCT
>JAFAYW010000010.1 GCA_019240125.1 Alphaproteobacteria bacterium | reverse complement strand
ACCCGAAGCATTCGCTGGCGACCTATGATCTCGACAGCGTCGGCGTGCTGCACAGTTCTGGCTACAATGCGATCGGTCGCGAGAACTCGTCGCCCTGGACCAAGCGCACCCAGCGCTTCCGCAAGAGCCTGATGCGCTATGAGGGCGAGCAGCTTGTACCGGGCGAGAAGGTGGCGCCGGATAGCGCCGCAGCGATCCTCGTGATCGGGATGAACATCGCGCCGGAGCACGAGCACGAATTCCACGAATGGTACAATACCGAGCACCTGCCAGGGCTCGGCGCGGTGCCGGGCGTGCTGTGCGCGCGGCGCTTTCAGGGCACAGGCGCGACGCAGAAATACGTCGCGATCTACCATCTCAATTCGCCCGATGTGGTGCGCTCCGACGCCTGGCGCAAAGCCGCCGACACCCCCTGGACCCTGAAATTGCGGCCGCATTTCACCGACCGCTTCCGCTTTGACGGCCGGCCCTACGTACGCCGTTAACTGGCATTGCGGGAGCTGCCCCTCACCCTGTCCCTCTCCCCGCTCGCGGGGGAGAGGGTACGCTGTGGCAACGTCGTGCGATGGGATACTGGCGTGAGGCTGCCGCTTTTCTCCCTCTCCCCGCAGGCGGGGAGAGGGCCGGGGTGAGGGGCAGACAGCGGTGCCGAATGTGCTCAGCGCGCCGGCAGAACACGCGCATCTCTGCGCATTCGGCGCTAAGGTGCCGGACACGCATATCGGAGGAGATGGATGGCGAAGACGTACAAGGTCGCGGTGATACCCGGCGACGGGATCGGCAGGGAGGTGGTGCCCGAGGGCATCAAGGCGATGGAGGCGGCGGCGCGCCGCTACGGCTTCAATCTCGAATGGAAGGAATTCGACTGGAGCTGCGAGACCTATGCCAAGACCGGCCGCATGATGCCGGAAGACGGGCTGCAGCAGGTCCGCCCCTATGATTCGATCTTTCTCGGCGCTGTCGGCTATCCCGGCGTGCCCGACCACATCTCCTTGTGGGGCTTGCTGATCCCGTTCCGCCGAGAGTTTCAGCAATACGTCAATCTGCGCCCGATCCGGTTGCTCGCCGGGGTCGATACACCGCTGAAAAACCGCGAGCCCGGCGAGATCGATTTCTATGTCGTGCGCGAGAACAACGAAGGCGAATACTCGTCGATCGGCGGCCGCATGTATGAGGGCACCGAATACGAAATGGCGATGCAGCAGGCGGTGTTCACCCGCCGCGGCTGCGACCGCGTGATGCGCTATGCCTTCGAGCTGGCGAAGGGGCGCAAAAAGCACGTCACGTCGGCCACCAAGTCGAACGGCATCATCTACAGCATGCCGTACTGGGATGAGCGCTTTGCCGCGATCGCCAAGGAATACCCCGGTTTTACCACCGACCAGTACCACATCGATATTCTGACAGCGCATTTCGTGCGACATCCCGATTGGTTTGATGTGGTCGTCGGCTCCAACCTGTTCGGCGATATCCTGTCCGATCTGGGGCCGGCGGTGGTGGGCTCGATCGGTATCGCGCCATCGGGCAATATCAACCCGGAGCGCGAATACCCGTCGATGTTCGAGCCGGTGCACGGCTCGGCGCCGGATATCGCCGGGCGGGGCATCTGCAACCCAATCGGCCAGATCTCGTCCGGCGCGATGATGCTCGAGCATTTCGGCGAGACGGCCGCGGCGCAGGCGGTCGAACGTGCGATCGCCGAGGTATTGGCCGATGGCGGCACCCGTACCCCCGATCTCGGCGGCAATGCCGGCACCAGGGAGCTTGGCGACGCGGTGACGGCCGCTATTCGGTAGCTGCCTAATTGGTAATCGTGCGGCGTTTCGCCACGCGGACGGGTAATCGACTTATCCAGAGTTGGCATTGAACAGGGAAAAAGGCTCGCTATCCTGGCGAGCCTTTTTCTATGTGAATCTAAAAAGATAAAAGCCTAAGGGAGCGATGATGGTCCGTTCGCTAGAACAAATGACGATGCGCAAGGTGTATCTGCGCATCCTGCCGTTCGCGGCACTGACTTACTTCATGTGCTACCTCGACCGGATCAACGTCGGCTTTGCGGCGCTGACGATGAACAAAGACATCGGCCTTGACGCGGCAACCTACGGGATGGCCGCGGGCTGCTTCTTCTGGGGTTATGTCCTGGTCGAGGTGCCGAGCAACATCATCCTCGAAAAGGTAGGCGCGCGGTTGTGGATCGCGCGCATCATGATCACCTGGGGCATCATCTCGGGATGCACCGCTTTCGCAACCGGCGCCTACAGCTTCCTGGCCATCCGCTTTATGCTCGGGCTGGCCGAGGCCGGGCTGTTTCCCGGTTTTGTGCTCTACTTCACGTACTGGTTTCCGGATAAGCACCGTGCCCGCGTCAATTCGGGCTTCACGCTGGCCTTGCCGATCGCCGTCGCGCTTGGGGCGCCGATCTCGACGAGCCTGCTGAGCCTGGACGGCTTCCTCGGCCTCAAGGGCTGGCAGTGCATGTACGTCTTCGAGGCGATCCCGACCGTGCTGATCGGGCTCGCCGTACTGTTCATCATGACGGACAGCCCGGAGAAGGCCACTTGGCTGCAGTCGGAAGAGCGCAACTGGCTGACGACACGGATGCGCGGCGAGCGGCGGCAGATCGAGTCGCAACACCGGATGAGCCTGCTGAGCTCCTTCCTCGACCCGAAGGTCATCTGGCTGTGCATCAACTACGCCGGCATCGTGACTGCGAGCCTTGGTATGCTGCTGTTCCTGCCAACCATCATCAAGCAGCTCGGCGTCTCGAACATGGAGGTCGGCTGGGTGACGATGATCCCGTACACGATCGGTGCGATATCGATGGTGCTGTGCGGCTGGCTTTCCGACCGGCTCGGCGACCGGCGCTGGCTGCTGTTCGCGACCTGCGTCTTGTCGACCATCGGCCTCATCATTGCCGGCCTGACCATTGGCACGTGGTGGTCGGTGGTTGGCATGTCGATCGCGGCGGCCGGCTTCTACGGCACCAAGGGGCCGTTCTGGTCGATGCCGACGATGTTCCTGACCGGCGCGGCGGCCGCCTCCGGGATCGCCTGGATCAACTCGTTCGGCAATCTCGGCGGGTTTTTTGGCCCGACCATCGTCGGCTGGGCCAAGGACATGACCGGCAGCTTCGCTGGCGGGCTCTATGCACTGGCGGCGTGCGCGCTGATCTCGGCGCTGGTGTCGTTGTTCACTCTGCGCATTCCCTCGTCGGTGCGCTCGGGGGAGCTGGCGCCGGCCGAGTAGGCGCTGCTGCTGACATAAAAATGCCCCTCGGCTGGCCGGCCGAGGGGCATTTCCTGTTCTCGGGCACGCGCCCGCCGCGTCTAACGCGCGAAGGCGGCCTTCAGGGCGGCGGCGCAATCGGCGATGGCGCGCCGCGCGGTGCCGATCAGCCGCCCGTAGCGGATAAAGCCGTGGTTGATGCCTTGATAGACGGTCAGCGAGCAGGGTATCCCGGCCGCCTTGAGCGCCGCCGCCATGTTGCTGCTGTCGTCCTGCAGTGGGTCGAGGCTGCCGACGATGAGATGCGCGGGCGCCAACCCCTTCAAATCGGCAAGGATCGGAGCGGCCCGCCAATCCTTCATCTGCCCGGGGTCTTCGAGATAAGTCTCCCAGATCCACCGCACCTGGGTCTG
>JAFAYW010000290.1 GCA_019240125.1 Alphaproteobacteria bacterium | reverse complement strand
CGCGACGCGCTCGTATTGCACGCTGAAATAGATGTTCTCGCGGACATAGGTGGCGGGCAGTTCTTTCAGCGGCTTGAAGCCGAGATATTCCTCGGCCCAGCCGAGATGCCGCTTGTACCAAAGGTCCATGTGTTCGAGCCAGAACGGCACCCAGCCGAGCCGCGTTTCGGCGAAAAACACCTTCAATTTGGGGAAGCGCTCGAACACGCCGGACAACACCAACTGCGCTATGCCGACCGAGGGCGGCAACCCGAAATTCACCAGCCATTCGAGAAACGGCCGGCGCAATCGCGCCATCATCTCGGGGTTTTCGTTGGGGTATTTCATCGTCGGCTGATTGGCGCGGGCGCCGGTGCGATAGAGCTGCACATGCACCGTCACCGCCATGTCGAGATCGAGCGCGGCGGCCCAGAACCGGTCGTCTTCCGGGGTCGGATAGCCCTTGCCGTTGGGCAATGCACCGAGCAATACACCGCGCAGGCCGAGCTTCTTGCAATGCTTCATCTCGGCGATCGCGTCATCGACATTGGTGATCGGGATGACGCCCATGCCGATCAACCGGTCGGGCGCGACGGCGCAATATTCCTCGCCGAGCCAATCATTGTAGCCGCGAATCACGGCCTTATAGACCTCGTCATGCGCGATATTGCGCCAGAACACGGGGCCGGCGACCATCGCGGCGAACAGGACTTCGCCGTCGAGCCCGTCCTCGTCCTGCTCCTTGACGCGCTGTTCGGGGCTGCCGGTGCCGGCGGCGTCGGCGACCTTGAGGCCGAAGGGCTGCCAGGTGCCGGCGGCGCGACCGGCGCGCAGATCGAGGAAATTGGCCTCGAGCAGCGGCTGCCCTTCAATCATCAGCGCGTCGCCGCCATCGGGCAGGTGCACCGTATGCGGGGCGCGGTCTCGATGCTTTTCCGGCACCCGGTGCATCCAGCGTTCCGGCGGCACTTCGAGATGCCCGTCGCTCGACATCAGCTTGTATTGCCGCGCCATGCCCGCCTCCGCGTCTTTGGACTGCGACAAAGAGGCTAGCACCCTTGGCGGCGCCGGTCCAAGCCTGGGCGCTGGCTCAGCCGTGCTGCTGCAGGAAAGTGGCGATCTTGGCGCGTGCGAATTGCGTCGCGAAGCCGCCCCAGTTGACGTCGAAACCGTGATCGGTGGCGGGGATCAGGTAGGCATCGCTGACCACGCCCGCCGCCCGCAAGGCTTGGTCGAGCCGGGTCAGCTGGTCGGTCGGGATGATGCGGTCGCTGGTGCCGAGGAAGGATAGCGTCGGCGGCGAGGCGGCGCCGACATAGGTAACCGGTGACGCGGTGATATGGCGCTCGCGATATTCGGTTGGGCTGCCGCCGACATATTGCTGCGCCGCGTCACGCACCAGCGTCAGGCTGGCGCTGGTATCGTAGATCGCGATCGAGTCGGTGTTGCCGTAGAGATTGATGACCGAGCGCAGCTTTGGCACCACGCCGCCGCAAGACGACGGCAGGCGTGGGTCGCCGGCGCTGTACGCCGCCAGCATCGCGAGGTTGGCGCCGGCGGAAAACCCGGTGATGCTGATCCGGCTTGGGTCGATGTCATAGGCGGCGGCATGCGCCGCGACCCAGCCGAGCGCGCATTTGACGTCGCCAGTCACCTCTTGCCAACGCGGCGGCGGCGACAGACGGTAGTCGGCGTCGAACACCGTGTAGCCGAGCTGGTTGAACCAGCGATCCCAATCCGGCATGTCGCTGCGATTGCCGCCAACAAAGGCGCCGCCATGCAATCGCAACAGCGCGGGGTGCGGCGTGCGGGCGGCATCATTGGCGGCGGGCCAGACATCGAGGCTGAGCTGGTCGCCGCCCGGCGCTGTCCAGTAGACGACGCTGCGCGCCGGCTGCGGCGGCCCGAGATTCATGTGGCTGGCATTGGCCAAGTAATCGCCCAGCGACACATCGACCCCGTGGCGCTGGGCATACCGCCAGGTTGCCACCGCCGGGGCCACCGCCAAGATCGCGCTCACCATCGCGCCAACGACCGACGCGACGAGCGCAAGCCTGGCGTGCCGCGCCTTCGCAACCGCCGCGAAGGCGCCGGCCAAAATCGTGACGACCAGCAGGTGCAAGGGGAAAAACAAGAGGACGGCGCCGGCGAGACCGAGCACCGTATCGAAGGCGACCGGCGCGCCGACCCACAACACCGCGAAGGCAAAGACGAGTAGTGCGGCGTCGATCGAGACGGCGATACACGTTAAAATCCACGCCATCGCGCCGCGCGGCCGCCAAGCACGGAACCGCCGGACGCTTTGCTCGGCCAGAGTGGCGCGGCTGGGGCTTGGCGCGGTCACAATGCGCTGACTTTCTGCTTTGCGATGGGCGGGCCGTGTCCTCGCATGTTAAAGGACGCGCAACAAGAGCCGGAGTTTCTGGGACATGGATCTGCGCTTCACGCCGGAGGAGGTCGCGTTCCGCGCCGAGGTGCGTGGATTTATCAACGACAACCTGCCGGATGATATCCGCGAGCGGCTCGGCGAGGGACACTCGCCGCGCAAGCAGGACACCGTCGCCTGGCAGCGCATCCTGAATACCAAGGGCTGGGCCGCCTATACCTGGCCAAAGCAATGGGGCGGGCCGGGCTGGTCGGCGGTGCAGCGGATGATTTTTCTCGAGGAGTTGCAGACCTTCCCGGCGCCCGAGGTCAACCCGTTCAATATCCAGATGCTCGGCCCGGTGCTGATCCAGTTTGGCACCGAGGATCAGAAAAAGCGGTTTCTGCCACGCATCGCCAATATCGATGATTGGTGGTGCCAGGGCTTTTCCGAACCCGGTGCCGGCTCCGACCTTGCGGCGTTGAAAACGGCGGCGCGGCGCGAGGGCGACGAGTATATCGTCAACGGTCAGAAAATCTGGACCTCGACCGCGCATATCGCCGATTGGTGCTTTGTCCTGGTCCGCACCGACCCAAATGCGCCCAAGCGGCAGATGGGGATCAGCTTCCTCCTGGTCGATATGAAGACACCAGGGATTACGGTGCGCCCGATCATCTCGATCGACGGCTCGCATCATCTGAACGAGGTGTTCTTCGATGATGTCCGCGTGCCCGTCTCATTGCGGGTGCACGAGGAGAACAAGGGCTGGGATGTCGCCAAATTCCTCCTCGGCAACGAGCGCACCGGCATCGCGCGGCTCGGCAAATCCAAGGAGCGGGTACAGTTCGCCAAGCGCATGGCGAAGGAGATGCGTGCGAACGGTCGGCCGCTGATAGAGGACCATGAATTCCGCCGCCGCATCGCGACGCTCGAAATTGAGCTGAAATCGCTGGAGATCACCCAGTTGCGCGTGTTGTCGGCGCAAAAATCGGGCGAGGATAAACAGGACCCATTGACCGCTGTTCTAAAGCTCAAGGGCACCGAATTGCTGCAGGCGACGACCGAGCTGGCGATGGATGTCGGCGGTCCGCTATCGATGCCGGATTGGGCTGACGAACTGGAGGCGCTGAGCAACGAGCCGGACATCGGCCCGGTCTGGGCCACCGAGGCAACCCGCAATTACCTCTTCTTGCGCGCCGCCTCGATCTATGGCGGCACCAACGAGATCATGAAAAACATCGTCAGCAAGGGCGTGCTGGGGCTCTAACTCCTCTCCATCGTTCCCGCGTTCGTGGGATCGACAAGACTTTCAAGGCACTTCCAAATGGATTTCGACTTCACCGAAGAGCAGCGGCTGCTGCGCGATAGCATCGAGCGGCTCTTGGCGGATCATTACGCCTTCGAGAAGCGCAAGACGTACCTCGCTGAACCCGATGGCTGGAGCCGGACGCTGTGGGCGCAATATGCCGAGCTGGGCATGCTCGGCGTGCCGTTTGCCGAGGAACATGGCGGCTTCGGCGGTGGCGGCATCGAGACGATGCTGGTCATGGAAGCGCTCGGCCGCAATCTGGCGCTGGAACCCTACCTCGCTACCGTTGTGCTGGCCGGCACGGCGTTGCGCATCGCCGCCAGTGCAGCGCAGCAAGCCGAGTTGTTGCCGCAAATCGCCGAGGGCGAGCGGGTGCTATCCTTCGCGCATGGCGAGCGGCAGGCGCGTTACGACCTGACCGATGTGACGACCACCGCGATACGCAAAGGCACCGGCTGGGTCATCGACGGCTCGAAAAGCGTCGTCTCACACGGCGACAATGCCGACACGCTGATCATCAGCGCCCGCACCAGCGGTGAGCGCAACGACAGCAGCGGAATCACACTGTTCCTGGTAGGTGGCAACGCGGGCGGAGTGGCGCGGCGCTCCTACACATTGCGCGATGGGACACGGGCGGCGGAACTGACCTTGAGCGGCGTCGAGGTCGGTGACGACGCGGTGCTCGGGCCGGTCGGCGGGGCGTTCCCGGTGATCGAGCGGGTCGCCGAGGCGGGTATCGCGGCGACGGCGGCAGAGGCCGTCGGCGCGATGGACGCTATGCAGGCGATGACCCTCGAATATCTCAAGACGCGCCAGCAATTCGGCAAGCCGATCGGCGAAAACCAGGCGTTGCAGCATCGCGCGACGGAGATGTTCGTGGCGCTGGAGCAGGCGCGCAGCCTCGCGATCCTCGCGGCGATGACGCTTGACGATACGGACGCCGCCGAACGCGCCCGCAACATGTCGACGGTCAAGGTCGGGGTAGGGCAGGCGGCACGCTTTGTGTCACAGAACGCCGTGCAACTGCATGGCGGCATCGGCATGACCGAAGAATATGCGGTGGGTCACTACTTCCGCCGCGTCCTGGTTATCGAGCACAGTTTCGGCGACACTGGTCACCATCTGTCCCGTCTGGCGCAAAATCTCGAGTGAGCCTCTTCTAGCGCAGGGCGAGGCGAGCGGCGGCCAGCGTTGCGTCGCCGCTCGCGCCGGCATCGATGCGGGTCCAATCGAGCGGGCCGGGATCGAGCTTCAGCTGCTGCGCCAGGATTTCGGGCGACGCGTCCGACGCATCGGCGCTGCGTGCCCGCAGCCGCGCCGCCAGCGCTTCGGGGGAGGCCTCCAGCCACAGGCCGGTGAACGGCACTCCGGCATCGCGGGCGATTGCGAGGAACGCCTCGCGCTCGTCGACGCGCAACGACACGGCATCGATCACCGCCGGGTATCCGGCACTCAAGGCGGTGCGCGCCCGCTGCCCCAGCGCGCGATAGACGCGCGCCGTGACCTCCGGCGTATAAGCTTCGGCGGGGAGGGGGCTTTCCGGCTCGGTACCAAGCATCAGCTTGCGCAGCACATCGCTTCGCAAGTGGCGAGCCCCTGGCCGTACCCCCAGCTCGGCGGCTAATGCCGCCGCCAGCGTCGATTTACCGGTACCGCTGACCCCGCCCACCGCGATCAGCCTGACTGGTGCAGGCTGCAAGGCGGTGGCGGCATCGCCGAGATAGCCTCGCGCCTCGGCCAGGGCCGCCACTTTATCGCTGCCACCCCAGCCGTGTTCCGCCATCGTCGCGGTCACGTGTGCGCGAATAATGGCCCGCAGCGCGATAAAGGCCGGCATCGCGACAATCCCGGCATCATCATCGGTCAGGTCAAGGTAGCGATTGAAAACGCGATTGGCGATGGACCGGGCGCCGCGATGCTCCAGATCCATCAGCAGGAAGGCGAGATCGTACAGCACGTCGATGCAGGCGATCGCCTCGGAGAACTCGATGGCGTCGAACAGGGTCGGTTTGCCGTTGATCAGGCAGATGTTGCGCAGGTGCAGATCGCCATGGCCGCGGCGTACCTTGCCGGCGGCGCGGCGCTCGTCGAGCAGAGATGCGATGCCATTCAGCGATCGCGACAGCGCTGCTTCGACTTGGGCAGCTCGCGCCGCGCCAAAGCCCGCGCCGGAAATCCCGGCGGCGATCGCCAGATTGGTCTGCGCCAGCTCGCGCATCGCCGCGCTGCCGCCACCCTCCGAGCAGGGCTCGGCCATCCGGTGAAATTCGGCGATATGCGCCGCCAGCGCGTAGGTGATGGCAGGCGTGAGGCCGCCGCGATCGGCCACGCGGTCCAGCACGGCGTCGGCGGCGAACCGTTGCATGACGACAACGACATCCAGCACCTCGCCGACCCGGCCCCAGGCCAACCTCCCATCGGGACGCCGGCTGATCGGCCGAACGTCGAGATAGAGCTGCGGTGCGGTGCGGCGGTTGAGGCGCAGTTCCGCCGCACAGGCAACCTGCCGCTGCTCCAATGTCGAGAAATCGAGATACGAGTATTTTACGGCGCGCTTCAGCTTGTAGCTGCGGTCGCCGACCAGAAACACCAGTGAGGCGTGGGTCTCGATGACCTCAACCGCGCTTTTCTTGTCCTCATATGAGGCCGGGTCGCGCAGAAAGTCGATGACCTCCTGCTGCAAACTGGCGTCGATCGGCTCAGACTGCTGGTGCTCCGGCATTCGCTAAACCCGCTTGGCCTTATCGTATCAACGATACTCGACCGAGGCGGGTTGCGTAGATTTATGCGTGGCGCGCGCCAGTGGGTGACCGACCAGAGGCGGGGCTGGTGGTCAGCTGCTTCTCCGGTTCGCGCCGGGACACCCAGGCAAGCACCGCGGCAAACACGGTGAACGCCGAGACAATCAGCAGCACGACGATAATATCGCTCATAGGCATCGTCTCCTCCATCCACGTGATGGCAGGAGGCTATGGCGAGGCTAGCCCTGGGGCATTGATGTGGATCAACAGTAGCTTAGACCGTCAGGTAGGTGCGGACAGCGGCCTCATCCATGTCGGTTTGCCGCCCGCTCAGCACGACCTCGCCGCGCTGCATGACGATGTAGGATGACGCCAGATCGCGGGCGAATTCGAAATATTGTTCGACCAGCAGGATCGCCATGTCGCCGCGCTCGGCCAGCTTCTCGATGACCCGGCCGATATCCTTGATGATCGACGGCTGAATGCCCTCGGTCGGCTCATCGAGGATCAACAGGCGAGGGCGCATCACCAGAGCACGGGCGATCGCCAGCTGCTGCTGCTGACCGCCGGACAGATCGCCGCCGCGGCGGCCGAGCATATCCTTCAGCACCGGGAACAGACCGCAGATGTCGTCGGGGATGTGACGCAGGCTGCGCGGCAGGATGGCGAACGCGGTCATCAGGTTTTCCAGGACCGTGAGGCGCGGGAAAATCTCGCGGCCCTGCGGCACCAAGGCCAGCCCGGCACGTGCGCGGTCGTGCGGCGCCAGGGTCGAGATGTCCTTGTCTTCCCAGCGGATCGTGCCGGAACGGATCGGATTGAGCCCGAAGATCGCGCGCAGCAGGCTCGTCTTGCCGACACCGTTGCGCCCGAGCACACAGGTCACCTCGCCCTTGCGCGCGCTCATTGTGACCTGCCGCAAGGTGTGGCTGGCCCCGTAATACAGATCGACGCCCTCAACCGTCAGCATCGCGCGCGCCTCTTATACAAAACATTGTCGTCTCTGCGAAGGCAGGGACCCACCGCTGGGCACGAACTGACCCTATGAAGGTGGGACCACGCGTTCCGGGCGAGCACCTGCCAGCGGAAAAGTGAGTCCCTGCGAAAGCAACGCTTCCGCGGGGAACGACAATTTGGAGGTGAGGGCTACCCATATTACCGGCCGAGATAGACTTCGATGACGCGGGGGTGGTTTTGTACGTGGTCGATCGAGCCTTCGGCCAATACCGAGCCCTCGTGCAACACCGTGACCTTGGCGCCAAGGCTGCGGACGAAGGCCATGTCATGTTCGACGACCACGATCGTGCGGTCGCGCGCGAGGCCGAGGATCAATTCGGCGGTTTCCTCGGTCTCGCGGTCGGTCAGGCCGGCGACCGGCTCGTCGAGCAACAGGAGCTGACGGTCGTGGATCAGCAGCATCCCGATCTCCAGCCATTGCTTCTGCCCGTGGCTCAAGGCACCGGCACGTTTGCCGCTATGTTCGGTGAGGCCGATGCGCTTCAGAGTCACGGCGATCCGATCGCGCTGCTCGGACCTGAGATGCGCGATCAGCGTGTGCCAGGTGCCGCGCGTTTCGGCCAACGCCAGTTCAAGGTTCTCGAACACGGTCAGGTTTTCGAACACGGTTGGTCGCTGAAATTTGCGGCCGATGCCGAGATTGGCGATCTGCGTCTCGTCCATACGTGTCAGGTCTTCCGTGCCGCGGAAGAATACCTGCCCCGTGTCCGGCCGCGTCTTGCCGGTGATGACGTCCATCATCGTCGTCTTGCCGGCACCGTTGGGGCCGATAATCGTACGCAACTCGCCATCATCGACAGCCAACGACAACTCATTGAGCGCCTTGAACCCGTCGAAGCTCACCGTGACGGCGTTGAGATAGAGCAGGACATCGCTGGTCGGCCGGGCCGGGATTGTCTCGTTCATGCCTGCTCCTTCGCGGCATTGGCGACGGCGGCGCCGTCATCGACCGACATCGAGGGAACCGTGACCGGCGGCGCCTCTGGCGGCGCCCGCATCCAGTGCAGCTTGTCGAGCAGACCGACAATGCCGCGAGGGAGCAGCAGGGTCGAGACGATGAACAGGCCGCCCAGGAAGAACAGCCAGACTTCCGGAAAGGCGCTGGTCAGCCACGTCTTGGCGAGATTGACGAGGATGGCGCCGAGAACCGCGCCGATCAGCGTACCTCGGCCGCCGATGGAGACCCAGATGGCCACCTCGATCGAGTTGCCGGGTGAAAACTCGCTCGGGTTGATGATGCCGACTTGCGGCACATAGAGAGCGCCCGCGAACCCGGCCAATATGGCCGACACGGTGAACACGAACAATTTGGCATTGGTCACGGAGTAGCCGAGGAAGCGCACCCGGCTCTCGGCGTCGCGCAGCGCCAGCAGCACACGCCCGAGCTTCGATGTCGTGATGTAGCGGCAGATCAGGAAGGTGAGGCCGAGGCCGACCACCGTCGCGATGTAGAGACCGAGCCGCGTGCCCCTCAGATGTACGTCCCAGCCAAGGATGTCCTTGTAATCCGTCAGCCCGTTATTGCCGCCAAACCCCATGTCGTTGCGGAAGAAGGCGAGCCATAGCGCGTAGGTCATCGCCTGGGTGATGATCGACAGATACACGCCGGTTACGCGCGAGCGGAACGCCAGCCAGCCAAAGATAAAGGCGAAAACCCCGGGCACCGCCATGATCATCAGGGCGGCAAACCAGAAATGGTCAAAGCCCCACCAGAACCAGGGCAGTTCCTTATAGTTCAGGAACACCATGAAGTCGGGCAGGAGCGGATTGCCGTTGACGCCCCGCGTTCCGATCTGGCGCATCAGGTACATGCCCATCGCGTAGCCGCCGAGCGCGAAAAACGCGCCGTGGCCAAGGCTCAGAATGCCGGCATAACCCCACACGAGGTCGAGGCTCAGCGCCAGAATGGCGTAGCACAGATACTTGCCGAGCAACGGCACGAGATAATCGGGCACCGCCACCGGCGAGGTCGGTGCAACCCAAAGGTTCAGCGCCGGTATGCCCAACCCCAGGATCACGCCGCAAACCGCGAAGGCGACCCAGAAACGCGGCGTCCAGGCGCTGCGCTCGCCCAGCCTGTTATATCCAAAACTACTGGATCCGACCGGCATGGCTCAGCCCTCCGCCATGCGGCCCTTGAGCGCGAACAGGCCGCGCGGTCGCCGCTGAATAAACAGGATGATGGCGGCGAGCACGACGATCTTGCCGAGCACCGCGCCCGCCACCGGCTCAAGAAATTTGTTGACGATGCCGAGCGACATCGCGCCGACCAATGTCCCCATCAGGTTGCCGACGCCGCCGAACACGACGACGAGAAAGCTGTCGACGATGTAGATCGTGCCGAGATTGGGGCTGACATTGCCGATCTGGCTCAGCGCCACGCCGGCCATTCCAGCGATGCCGGAGCCGAGACCAAAGGTCAGCGCATCGACCCAGGCGGTGCGAATGCCCATCGCCGCCGCCATGCCGCGGTTCTGCGTCACCGCGCGCATGTTGAGGCCAAACCGGCTGCGGTTGAGCAGCAGTACCAGCGCGCCGAGCACGACGAAGCAGAAGATTATGATGTAGAGCCGGTTCCAGGTGATCATGAACCCGCCGACCACATCGAACCCGCCGGTCATATAGCTGGGGTTCGACACCTCCTTGTTGGGCGAGCCAAAGATCGAGCGCACCACCTGCTGCAGGATCAGGCTGACGCCCCAGGTCGCCAGCAATGTCTCTAGCGCGCGGCCATAGAGAAAGCGGATCAGGGTGCGTTCGAGGATGACGCCGAGCAATCCGGCAAACAGAAAGGCGACCGGCACCGCGACGATCAGATAACCGTCGAACAGGCTCGCCGGCAGGAAGTCGCGAAAGAACTCCTGCACGACATAGGCGGTGTACGCGCCCATCATTATCATCTCGCCATGCGCCATGTTGATGACGCCCATCACTCCGAAGGTAATCGCGAGGCCGATAGCGGCGAGCAACAGGACGCTGCCGAGGCTGATGCCCTGGAACAGGTTGGCGGCGAGGCCGGTCAGGCGCAGGCGGCTATTGATCGAGGCCAGCGCGCCTTCGGTTGCCTTGCGAAGCTCGGGGTCGAGGTCGGGTTTGTTGCGCAGTTCATCCAGCAGGTTCTTGATCTGCGGATCGGTCGTCGTACCGAGCGTGTGAATGGCGGCGAGCTGCTCGTCCTTGCTGCCCGAGAACAGCTGGGCCGCGGAAAGGCTGCGCTGCATCACGTCGCGCACCTCGCTGTCCTTCTCGGTGGCGAGCGCCTTGTTGAGCGCGGTGATGGCGTCAGGAGAGGGATGTTTCAACACGTCCTGCGCAGCGGACAGGCGGGTGTTGCGGTCGGGGCTGAACAGGGTCAACGCGCTCAGCGCGACCTCGATCGAGCCGCGCAGACGGTTATTGGCGATGATGCGATCGAGGCTGTTGGGATCGATGCCGGTGACTTCCTTGCCTGTCGCCGCATCGGTGACTTTTGCGCCGCCGCTCCCGCCGAGCACCAGCACCTTGCCGTTGCCGGTTTTGCGCAGGCGATCGTCGCCGAGCGCCTGCAGGATCGGCACGGCACGCGGGTCGCCTCCTTTGCCCAGCGACGCGATCGCTTTGTCCTTTTCGGCAAAACTGTCGGCCGCCAAGCCGCTGACCGCATCGGAAAACTCATCCGCCCAGGCCGGCAGCGTCGGCAATGTCGACAGCACGACCATGGCGGTAAGGAAAGCGAGACGAAGCAGACTGACCATCGGCGGGCGCTTTCGTAAAGAGCGTAGCTTTCCGCCCCATCGCGGGACGGGCGCCCTCTCTCCGCGTGGAGAGAGGGCGGGGTGCGGGTGTCAGGTCAGTTAGACGAGTATTTCGGCGTGGTGCAGTTGCCGCACACCCAGGGATAGGTCCAATCGGCGACCTTGCCCTTATCTTCGGGCAGGAACGGGCTCCAGGCATCGGCCTTGATGGGTTCCTTGGTCTGCCACACCACGTCGAACTGCGCGTCAGGCCGGATTTCACCGATCATCACCGGCTTCGACAGGTGATGATTGGTGTTCATCACAGCCGTAAAGCCGCTCGGCGCCTTGACCTTCTGGCCGTACATCGCCTGACGCACCGCGTCGACATCGGTTGATCCGGCCTGCTCGACCGCCTGCGTCCACATCTTGAAGCCGATATAGGTCGCTTCCATCGGGTCGTTGGTCGTGCGCTTCGGGTTTTTGATGAAGTCGTGCCACTGCTTGATGAAGGCGTCGTTGGTCGGATTCTTCACCGACTCGAAGTAGTTCCACGCGGCCAGGTGACCGACGAGGTTCTTGGTGTCGATACCCGCAAGCTCTTCCTCACCAACCGAGAACGCGACGACCGGGATGTCCGACGCCTTGATGCCGGCATTCGCCAGTTCCTTGTAGAACGGCACATTGGCGTCACCATTGATCGTGGAAACCACCGCCGTCTTCTTGCCGCCCGAGGCGAATTTCTTGATATCGGCGACTTCGGTCTGCCAATCGGAGAAGCCAAACGGCGTGTAGTTGATCTTGATGTCCTCCGGCGCGACTCCCTTCGACTTCAGAAAGGCTTCGAGGATCTTGTTGGTCGTACGCGGGTAGACGTAATCGGTGCCTTCAAGCACCCAGCGCTTCACGTTGCCGCCCTCACCGCTCATCAAGTACTCGACCGCCGGAATTGCCTGCTGATTAGGCGCGGCGCCGGTGTAGAACACGTTGTTAGAACTCTCCTCGCCCTCGTATTGGACGGGGTAGAAGAGGAGGCCGTTCAGCTCCTCGAAGACCGGCAGGACCGACTTGCGCG
>JAFAYW010000287.1 GCA_019240125.1 Alphaproteobacteria bacterium | reverse complement strand
CGATGGCAGTTTCAAGTGCGAGTTCGCGTCGGGCGATTTGCAGCCGCTGCACCAGATCGGTGGTTCGTGCGAACAGCACGCGCCAGCCGTTTTCGACGAGAGCAAAGCCGAGCGCTGCCGCCAAGTGGCTCTTTCCGGCGCCCGGCGGTCCGAACATGATCAGGTTGGCACCTTTTTCGAGCCAGCTGTCGCCGGCAGCCCACGCCATGATCTGCGCCTTGCTGACCATCGGAACGGCTTCGAAGTCGAACGCGTCGAGGGTCTTTCCGGGCGGCAACCGGGCTTCGGCGAGATGGCGCTCGATGCGGCGACGACCGCGCTCGGCCATCTCATGCTCGGCCAAGGCGGCCAGGAACCGCGCCGCCGGCCAACCCTCCTTGTCCGCCTGAGCGGCGAGATCGGACCAAACCAGCTTGATCGCGGGCAGGCGTAATTCGGCGAGCAGCAATTCGACGCGGGCGGCATCGACGGCGGTGGCGCTCTTCATGCGACACCACCCGCCCGGACGGTGCCGAGCTCGTCATAAAGATGAAGCGGTACCAATTCGACAATGACGTCGGGCACATCGGCAGGATCGGGAGCGAAGCGTCGCGCGAGGGCATCGAGGTCGGGCAACCTGCCGGCATCGAGTTCGGCGTCGATGGCCTCGGCGAGTTCGGCCTCGCAGGCACGCTCATGCGCCAGCGCCAGCAATCCGACCATGGTGCGGCACGCCGGCTTCTCGCTGGCGCCGGCCAGCAGCGCCTCGAACGCCCGCTGATAGGCACGGCGCGGGAAGAGCTGCTCGCGATAGACGAGGTTGAGCAGCGCCATCGGCTTGCGACGCAGGGCGTGGATGACGTGCCGGTAATCGACGATGTGGCCGTGTTTGCCGCTGGGGGATGGCCGACCCCGCTGCAATGTCATCAGCGGCGTCGCGCCAAGAAAGCATTCGAGCCGATTATCATAAAGCCGGACGCGCAGGCGGTGACCGATCAGCCGGGACGGCACCGAATAGAAGACCTTGCGCAGCACGAACCCGCTGGTCGAGGTGACGGTGACGATCGCCTCCTCGTAATCCGTCGTCCGGCGTTCCGGCAGCTGTTGCAACGCCGGGCGCTCGATATCGAGCCGCTTGCGGTTGCGTGCATTGCGGCGCCCGACGATCTCGTCGATGAAGCGACGATAGGCATCGAGCGCGTCGAAGTCGCGTGACCCGCGCAGCAGCAACGCATCCTCCACGGCTTGCTTGAGGTGACCGTGCGAGCTTTCGATCGAGCCGTTCTCATGCGCCACGCCACGATTGTTGCGGGTCGGCTCCATGCGGTAATGGGCGCACAACCCCTCGTAGCGACGCGTCTGATCCTGCCTCGTATCGTCATCGAGATTGCGGAAAGCAGCCGACAAACTGTCGCTGCGATGCTGCAACGGCGTGCTGCCGAGCGCCCACAGTGCGTTCTGCAATCCCTCGGCGAGGGCGACGAAGCTCTCGCCACCGAGCACCACCACGGCATGCTCCCAGCCGGAGAAGGCCAGGCAAAAGTGGTACAGCCGGTGATCGAGGGGCACGCCGGCGATGCTTACACCACGGTCGGCCATCCCGGTGAAGTCGGACAAGCCGAGCCGTCCGGGCGGATGCTCCTGCCGGAAGATCACCTCTTGCTCGACACCATGAAGCGCTCGCCAGGTTCGGATGCGCCGCTCCAGCGTGCGGCGGATGCCGGCGCCGATCTCGGGATGACGGCGAAGGACCTCGTCGAAAATGGCGACTGGCCGCAGCCCTGGACTGCTCTTCAAGAGCGGTACGATCTCGCTGTCCCATACCGAAGCCAGCGGATCTTGTCGTCGCCGGCTTCGCGGTGCTTGCTTGTGTGACGGCAGTCGCGGGTCCTGCTCGATGCGATAGGCGGTGGCGGTACTGAACCCGGCCTTGGCGGCGGCAATGACTGGGGTGTCGGTCTGACGGAAACTCATGAATAGCCTCAGCTGGCAATCGGTGATGTGGCGGCCGGGCAAGGCGAGGTTCCTCATCAGATGAAGAACCTTCCTCCTATCCGGCCGGCCGCGACCGCCAGCCAACACGCCCCCTTCGGGGGCATGCCGATCGCCGGATTCGCAACGTCAATCGGGCTACGCCCTCCTGCCGTCACGAACCCGGCGACACTTTCTCATCCAGATTGACGCTGTCTTCGCATCCTGATCGCCGCGCAGCACGGCGTTCACCGCCTGCTGCAGCACAAAGCTCAGCCCGGCGCCCAAGGCGAGCAGCGCGGCCACCGCCGCGGCGAATACCGTCATGCTGTCACCTGCTGCCGCGCAAACCAGGCGGATGATACCTGGCCGGGAAGCAGGCCATATCC
>JAFAYW010000268.1 GCA_019240125.1 Alphaproteobacteria bacterium | reverse complement strand
AAGACCCCGCCGCCATCGGCGCTGATACCGGCAACTCCACGCCAGCTCGCCATCCCATTCGAAACGGCAAGGCTGGGCGGAATGACCGCAGCGGAGCGCAATCTGCCACGGCAGCACGGACACGCGGTTGCTCCAGGGATCACCACCCGCTCGCGCGGCAGATGCGCGGGGAACGGTGCCCTGACTGGCTTTCTGCGGGTGAAAGGGTGCACCGTGCTGCCGGCTGGCGCCATGGCTTCATCCGCCGCCGCGGTCGCCACCGCCTCCTCGAGTTGCAGTTCCAGTTGGTCGAGGAGCTTGCGGGTGCGCTCGGAGGATTGGCCGTACTGTTCGCGCCGCAGCTTGGCCATCAGCAGCTTGTAGTGCGCGATCATCGCTTCGGCACCGGATGCGCGCCTGTTGGCGGGCTTCTCGCTCTGCAGCGAGCGCCGCCGTCAGGGCGGCAATGGTTTCGTTGGGCGTCACGACCGGATTGTCGCGTGCCGATATGGCCGTGCCGCGCGAGATGGCAGGGCTGAGTCAAACCGTCGCGGTATCAGCCTGCCGCCTCCGGCCGCCAAGTGCGCCCCGGGTTCCGCCAGTCAATCCCGTCAAGCATATAGGCCAGCTGGGCCGCGCTGATCGCGACCGCCCCGTCAGCCGGTGACGGCCAGAGAAAGCGGCCACGTTCCAGCCGCTTGGAATAAAGCGACATGCCGATGCCGTCGTGCCAGAGAATCTTGATCAGGTGACCACGCTTGCCGCGGAACACATAAAGATCGCCGGCATGCGGATCGCGCCCGAGCTTCTCCTGAACCTGCACCGCCAGGCTATTCATGCCGCGCCGCATATCCGTGTGTCCGACCGCCAGCCACACGCGGACGCCGGACGGGACCGGGATCATCGCCGCGACAGCGCCTTGATCACCGCCGCCGCCAATTCCGCGGAAACCGAGTTCGGTATCCGTACCCGTGCCTTGCCGGCAAACTCGACCTCGATAACCGGTTCGATGGCCAACTCGCCGCCCAGCGCCTCGTCCGATGCTGGCACCGAATTCAATTCCGATGACGCGATCAACACTGGCGCAAAACCCGCCACGGCGGCCCGGAGCTCTTGTCGCCAGCGATAAATCTGGGCCGGGCAGATATCAGCCCGGCGGGCCACCTCGCTGACAGTCCCGCCGGGCGCAAAACTCTCCGCGACGATTGCTCGCTTCTGCTCTTCCGACCAACGCCGACGCCGTATCGGCCCGATGATCACCTCAACTCGCGACATCGCACTGTCTCTTGCACTGGCGCAAACACTGTCATTTGCACCGATGCTTCCAGACAGCCCCGAGCGCCCCCGTCAGCGCAAGGCGGCCTTCACCGGACGGTTACTCCTGATCCTCGCTCCCAGCACGGCGGCGGAACGTATCGACGCTGGCGATTGCAAGTCAATCGCAATTCCTTTGCGTGACCCTTATAATTACGGCTCATTCGACCCGCCAGCTCACCGGCCCCAATAGGCCCATTACGTAAATGAGAGTGAACCGCGTGAGCAGCGTGCGATCTAGCGAGACGCCTATTTCGCGCAATGCGATAAGCTCGCTTCAAGCGCAGAGATAATCGCCGCCCTGAGGCCCGGACGTTCTGATGTCGAATGAACACGCGATCATGTGCATTGTGTGTCCGTGATCCGCAATGGCACTGCACTAACCGCGGAGCCGGTGACTAGCAGCCCTACTCAGACGGCTCAGACTGCAGCTGCAGGTAATTTTCCAGGCCCATCCGGTCGATCATTTCGAACTGGGTCTCGAGAATATCGACCTGCTCCTCCTCGCCTTGCAAGATATCGGCAAAGAGATCGCGAGAGACGAAGTCACGGACGCTCTCGCAATAGGCGATCGCGTCCTTCAGGCGCGACAACCCGCCCATTTCGAGCTTGAGGTCGCATTCGAGAATCTCGCGCACATTCTCGCCAATCAGCACTTTTATCAAGATCTTGCAGGTTCGGGATTCCACCGAGGAACAAAATGCGCTCGATCAGCCGGTCGGCGTCCTTCATCTCGTCGATCGACGCGTCATACTCACTTTTGCCAAGCTTCCTCACGCCCCAGTGCCGCAACATGCGCGCGTGGAGAAAATACTGGTTTATCGCCGTGAGCTCGTTCCTAAGGAAGGCATTGAGATGCTGAATGACGGTGCCATCGCCACGCATGCCAGATCTCCTGCTTGGTGTGCCTGCCTAAGTAACACCCGCGAGAAACGATCAATCCGCGCCGGTAGCTCGCATTATAGTTGAGCCCGTACTTCCGGGCGCCTCGCGAAGCATTTGCTGGATAAACGGTGCGCATTTTCCGCATTGGGGCTGGCACCCACAGGCTCGATACACCATGGCAACGGAAGTATCCCGGCCGGCGGCATGGGCCCGTGTTTAATTTGGGCTCATCGCGAACACCTCCTATCTCGCTGGTTGAGGCGTAATGAGGGATGGGTATTTCGCACTAACGGGCGCGGATGCTTATGGAAAAGACCCGGGTCAGACCAAAATCGGTGCCCATGTCGGGGAGGCCCGCAATGCCAATATCGGCCGCCAAACGGTTTTTCGTACTATCCGCCGCCGTAATCCTCGGGTGCGCCATCGTCTCCAGTGCCGGACGCGCTGGTGACGACGCTACACCGATCTTCGGGATCAAATTATTCCCAGGGTACCGCGACTGGCGGCTGATCTCCGTGGCCCACGAGGCTGGCAAGCTCGACGATTTTGCGCGCCGTTCTCGGCAATGACATCGCAATCCAGGCATACCGCGAGGAAAAACAGTCATTCCCAGACGGCACGCTGATCGCCCGGCTTGCCTGGGCCTACACGCCCTCGGAAGACAACAACAAAGTCTTCGGCCAGCAGCAATCTTTCGTGGCGGGCGCCCCAAAGGAAGGTGTCCAGTTCATGGTGACAGGATTCGGCAAAATACGCCGCCACGGCCGGCTGGGAGTTCGCCCAATTCAACGACGGCAAGCCGGTCGACGCGGCGACGATCAAGACATATGCTTTCCCTGTCACGCGCCTGCTCAGGCGCACGACTTCGTCTTTACGCGCTATGCGCCATGAACGACTACAGCGCCTCGGCAACCTCGACGACCGCTGCGTCTGACCGGCGATTACGCACCGCACAATGCGGATTTACGCGCAATGTCAGTTCGGAATAGAAGGGGGCAGCGATCTCGCTAGTCACCGCCAGCTGAACAAGTGCCGTCTCGAGTGCCATGTGCTCCGGGCGCCGGCATCACCGCCTATCTCGGAGCGGTGGAACCCTCAAAAACACGCAGGCGATGGCCCTGCACGAAAGCCCGCGCACCACCAAACTACGATCGCACTGGTGACGAAATCATGCTCGATGAGGTCGAGCGGATCGCGATTTGACGGCTGAAGGCCCCGTTACCTCCAACGGCGATTGCTCGATAATCACAAGCCAGCGAAGAGCTGCTTTGGCGGGCTCGCCGAAGCGCTTTAATCCTGCTAGAGGATTTAAATATTTATCACCGTAAAGTGGTTTTGTCTTAACCGGCGTTAACATCGCGTCGTTTGCTCCGATCAGGACGTGTTAGCCTGCGAAACTTCGAGCGACTGCTTTCGTTCAGCAGATGCATTGCCGTTTAATATTTCGAACTGGCATTGCGTCTCTTGATCCCCAGCCGAGGTTTCGTTTCATGTTCATGCATAACAAGCGCCTCATGTATACGGTGCGCGTCAGCGAGCCCGATCCCATGCTCGCCAGCCTGTTCCTCGAACAGTTCGGCGGTCCCGATGGTGAACTTGCCGCCGCTACGCGTTATTTCACCCAGGCGCTCGCCGAAGACGATGCGGGCCGTAAAGACATGCTGCTCGACATCGCAACCGAAGAGCTCAGCCATCTTGAAGTGATCGGCAGCCTGATTGTCATGTTGGGCAAGGGGGTGAAGGGCAAACTCGCCGAAGGTCTCGGCGAAGGCGAGCTGCTCGCCGAGATGACCAAGGGCGGTGAGAGCCACACGCTATCCTTGCTCTATGGCGGCGGCGCCGCTCTCACCAATTCCGCCGGCGTTCCGTGGACGGCTGCCTATGTCGATACGCGCGGCGAGCCTACCTGCGATCTGCGCTCCAACATCGCGGCTGAATCCCGCGCCAAGATCATTTACGAGCGTCTGATCAATGTCACCCGCGATCCGAGCATCAAAGACGCGCTCGGCTTCCTGATGACGCGCGAGATCGCCCATCAGAAATCCTTCGAAAAGGCGCTCTATGCGATTGAGCCCAATTTTCCGCCGGGCAAGCTCCCCGGCCAACCTGAGTTCGTCAACACCTACTTCAACATGTCACAGGGCGACGGCGACATGGAAGGGTCGTGGAATACCGGCCCGCTCTGGGAAAAGGTCGATGACCGCGAGCAGCAGGCGGCCGTCGATGGCGGTGATGGTTTGGCGACCGTCACAGTCAGCCACACCGAGAAAGCGACCCTTGATCGCGCGGCGCTGCGCACGGCATCCCGCACCGACATCGATCCGCCGACCGGTGCCGAACTCGGCGCCGGCCCCGGTAGCGGCATTAAAGGCGCGTAGTCTCTTGTCGACCCTCTGACGAGAGCAAAATGCCGCCGGATGCCGTGAACCTGCTGGCCCGCCAGGGCGGGCCAGCGTCTCTGTCAGAACGGACCCTGGGGAAAGCCCGCGAGGTTCTGAGCGGCCGCAAGCATGCCTGGCGGAACGCCTTAGCTTTTGCCGGGCCCGCCGTCGTGGTGTCGGTCGCTTATATTGATCCCGGCAATTTCGCCACCAACATCGAAGCGGGAGCGCGGCACGGCTACGCTCTCCTTTGGGTGGCCCTGTTGGCCAGCCTGATGGCAATGCTGTTCCAGGCGCTCTCGGCCAAACTCGGCATCGTCACCGGACATAATCTCGCCGAGCTTTGCCGGATGCATTTTTCGCGAGGTACCGTGCTCGGCCTTTGGGCCGTGAGCGAGATCTCAGCTATGGCGACAGACCTCGCCGAGTTTGTCGGTGCGGCCATTGCTCTCGCACTGCTCATGCATCTTCCGCTGCTGGTTGGCATGGC
>JAFAYW010000251.1 GCA_019240125.1 Alphaproteobacteria bacterium | reverse complement strand
GCCCGCCCAGGCCACGAGCACGCCGCCCAGCGCCGGCCCCGCCGCGCGCGCCAGGTTGAAGGCGGCGCTGTTCAGCGACACGGCCGCCGGCAGATCCGCGGCCTTCACCTGCTCCCGAACCGAGGATTGCCATGCCGGACCGTAAAGCGCGTTGCCGGAGCCGAGCAGGAAGGTCAACGACAGCAGGGTCCAGGGGGTGACCCAGCCCGCCCAGGCGAGACCCGCCAGCGCGGCCGAAACCGCGAGCATGGATGCCTGCGCGGCCAACATGACCACCCGCCGGTCGCAGACATCTGCCGCCGCGCCGGCCAGCAGCGAGAACAGCACGATGGGCAAAACCGTCGAGACCTGGACGAGCGCCACCATGTCCGCGGCGGGCGCCAGCGCGGTCATCAGCCAGGCCGCCCCGACGCTTTGGATCAGCCCGCCGAAATACGAGACGACGCTTGCAACCCACATCGCGAGGAAGATCGGCGAGCGAAAGGGCGCGAGGGCGCCCGGCCGCACCACCGTTTCGGTCTCCTCGAGCGCCGCTACGCTCGGCTGCTGCGGCGTGACGTGTTCGGCCTCGCTGCCGGCGCTTGTCTCGGCGGAGCTCAGGGCCTTCTCGGCCGTCTCGTCTGCTGCGGATCGATTCATGCCCGTTCGGTCGGCCTCACACCGCCGGCGGGCCGTGCAGCCAATCCTCGATCATGCGCCGCGCGATCGAATCCAGGCGGGGCAGGCGGAACGTATCGTCATCGACATGCGCCAGCAGCCAGCTTCGCTCGAACCAGCGCGCGTCTTCGAGTTCGCCGTAATCGACCGCGATCTCGGTGGTAACCGCCTCGGCATGGAAGCCGAGCATGATGTTGGCCGGGAACGGCCAGGGCTGGGACGAGTGGTAATGCACCGCGCCGACCTCGATCGCGGTTTCCTCCATCACCTCGCGAGCGACCGCATCTTCCAGGCTTTCGCCGGGCTCGACAAAGCCGGCGAGCGTCGAATACATGCCGGCGATGAAATTCTTGTTGCGGCCGAGAAGTGCCCGGTCGCCATGCGTCACCAGCATGATCACCGCCGGGTCGGTGCGCGGGAAATGCATTGCCTTGCACGCCTCGTCGGTGCAGCGGCGCATGTGGCCGGCCTCTTCGCTGCGCGTCGGTGCGCCGCACACGCCGCAGAAACGGTGCCGCGAGTGCCAGAACAGCATGGCGCGCGCCAGCGCGAGCAGCGCCCCCTCACCGCGGTCAAGACGCCCGGCCAGCTGCCGCAGATCGGCAAAGCGCAGGCCGACATCACCGGTTGTGCTATCACCGATACCCGCGGCCGCCAGGGCCGGTGAGCGCACCGTCTCTAGCGGTGCTTCGTGGGTCGAGACATCGACGGCGAAATGCGCGCGCCCGTCGATGACGCCGAGAAATACCAGATGCCCGTGCGCCAGCCGCTCGTCGAGATCGCTGTGCCCGAGATCGGCGAGTGCGGTTGCGGTGAGGCTGGCGGCACGTGGCTCGCCACCCTCAGCCTCGATGACGAGGTTCTGCGAGCGCCACACGGGCACAAGGATGCTGTCGGGGCGCCGTAATTGGGCCCGGATCCATTCCGGCTCGCGGCGCCGCATACCGGCGCGCTCGAAACCGGGTGCTGCGTAATAATTCGATGCTCGCATAATCGCAGACTGGCACAAGCTGGCGCGGCCCGGCAACTCCGGCCCGACGTCCGAGCCACGCTTCCGACGCGGCGGCCGTTATGGCTATTATCGCCCGTGCTTTGCACCAAGTGTGCGTGACCGACGGATACCCGCCGTATGCAGATCGTTTCGACCGCCATTCCCGATGTTAAGGAAATCCGGCCTATTCGGCACCGCGATCCGCGCGGGTTCTTTTCCGAGATATTTCGCGAGAACGTTCTGCGGGAGCACGGCATCGACGTGCCGTTTGTTCAGGAAAACCATTCCTTGTCGGCCGATCGAGGTGTCGTGCGCGGTCTGCATTTCCAGACCCCGCCGGCGGCGCAGGCGAAGCTGGTGCGGGCTGCGGCGGGATCGCTGCTCGATGTCGTGGTCGATATCCGGCGCGGCTCGCCGAGTTACGGCCGGCATATCGCGGTCGTGCTGAGCGCCGGCGAGGGCAATCAGCTGTTCGTGCCCGAGGGGTTCGCGCACGGATTCTGCACGCTCGAGCCGGATACCGAGCTGGTCTACAAGGTAAGCCGCTATTACTCGGCGGAACACGATCGCGGGCTGGCCTGGAACGACGCCGCGCTGGGCATCGATTGGCCGGTCGCAGAGGCAGACGCCATTTTGTCGGACAAGGATCGGCGGCAGCCATCGCTGGCGGAGCTGCCAGCCTATTTCAGCCTCGCGTGACGCAGCGATGAAGCTGCTGATTACCGGCGCCGGTGGGCAGGTCGGGCATGCTCTGCGGCAATTGCCGTGGCCCAGCGGGGACGAAGCGCTGGCCTACGATCGCAGCGGTCTCGATATCGCTGATCGGGAGGCCGTTTTCGCGCGCATCACCGCCAACCGGCCCGACCTGGTGATCAATGCCGCCGCCTACACCGCAGTCGACCGCGCGGAAACGGAGCCGGAGGCGGCCGATGCCGGCAATCGCGCCGGACCGGCCAATCTCGCCGCCGCATGCCACGAGCGGGGTATCCCGTTGATCCACATCTCTACCGACTACGTCTTCGATGGCAGCAAAACGGGGCCTTATCGCGAAGATGATCCGGTCAGCCCGCTCGGGGTTTACGGCACCACCAAGGAAGCCGGCGACCGAGCGGTGCGCGAGACCTTGCCGCAGCACGTGATTGTGCGCACCGCCTGGGTCTACAGCGCATACGGGCATAATTTCGTGAAGACGATGCTGCGGCTGGCGAGCGAGCGCCCGGTGTTGCGGGTGGTGGCGGACCAGACCGGTTCGCCGACCAGCGCCGCCGACATTGCTGCGGCCATCGCTGCAATCGCGGCGCAACTCAAGGCCGGCAAATCGCGCTGGGGAACCTATCATTTCGCGGGTGGCGGGGCCGTAACGTGGCATGGATTTGCCGAAGCGATCTTCGAGCTGGCCGCGCCGCAGCGCGGGGCATCACCGCAAGTCGATGCGATCACCACAGCGGATTACCCGACTCCGGCGCGGCGGCCCGCCAACTCGGTGCTGGCCTGCGATCGAATTGCTGAAGCATTCAGCATCACTCCGCGCCCTTGGCGCACCATGCTCGCGGATGTCATCGCGGAACTCTACCGTTAGGCTGCGGAACTGACGCTTTCGGTTGGGTGTTAAGCGCGGGCTCACGCGGCTGGGCCGCGATCTCTCGGAGCTTGCCATGCAGACCATCAAGTATCGCCTGTTCGAGCCCCGGCTGGCGCCGCGCCGCACCAAGATGGAAGTGCCGGGTTGGTCGGGGAAGCCGGAGCCGCGGCGCGATGGTTCGCATGAATATGGCTGGCACTGCATGCCGTTTGTCGAAGGCGCGCAATACGGCATCGAGCTGTTCTATCCCTATGAAAACGAGCTGCGCGTCACCAGGCGGGATGGCCATGTGATACTTGAGGGCGATTTCGGGCCAGCGCCGCAAGCCGGCGTCAACTGGCCGCCCTTCCGGTCATTCGGTGAAGGTTTTTACACCTATCAGCTTTTGCTCGACCTGAAGGTGGCGGATGACATGGCGGTGCGGACCGAACCGCATCCGCGCTTCTACACGTCGCCCGATGACGATGTGCCGCTGGCGGTGCCCGCATTGTTGCGCACCAGCTGGTGGCCGATGATCTCGTTTGTCGTGTTCAAGGCGCCGCCGGAAGGTCGCTACCATGTCTTTAGGCCCGGCGAGCCCTTTATGCAGATCGTGTTCCTGCCCAGCGACCCGGAATTCGAGCTGGTTCCGATGGATGAGGAGGAAGCCGCCGAGCGGGAACTGCGCAGCCGCCGCATCCACGCCAGTCGTGACACACTGGGCAAGGATACGGTGTGGGTGTCATCGACCAATACCGTGTTTGACGGCACTTATCGCAACATCTTCCGTGCCGCCCTGGCGAAGTCTCGCGAATCCGATCGCTGATTGACCCGCCAGCCGCGGTACGAAAGGGCCAGTCCTGGAGCCGGCCTTCCGTGCCCGCGCTATCTAACGGACCACAACGCCGCCGACGCCGGGCACGCCGATAAAGGCACCGTGGTGGTGATGGTGATGATGATGGTAGCGGCGAATATAGTGGTGATGATGGTGGTGGTGATGGCGGTAGTAGCGCCCGTAACCCGGGTACGGATAGTACTGAGCGAGCTGCACCGCTTCGACACTCTGCGCCTGCGCTTCACGAGCCGCATTGTCTGCCTTTAGCACGGCCGACGCATTGGCGATCGGCGCCAGCAGATCGGCATAGGATGTCGCCTGCAACGCTTCACCGGCTGGCGCCGGCGCGGCCTGAGCCGATGCCATGGTTGCGATCGCGGCGACGCCACCCAGCAACCCGGCTATCTTTTTATCCATTCAAATCCTCCAAGCGCGGCGCGAACTGCACCGGGTGGGTGCGTTGGCGCTTGTGCTGCGAACACAATCGGCGATTGTGGGGTTCCGAGCTTCGTTGATAGCCTCGCGCACAGGTGATCGAGTGGCGGCAGCAGTATGGCTGCCATGATGTGATCGCCGCCGCCTGATCGCCCGGGCTACTCGGAACGCCGTCGCTGATGCCGCGTCAGAGAGCGTCGAGCGCGGCGTTCAGCGTCGCGCTGGGCCGCATTGCCGCCGATGTCTTGCCCCGATCGGGCAGGTAATAACCGCCTGTATCCACGGCCTTACCCTGCGCGGCGATCAGTTCGGCATCAATCTTGGCCTCGTTCGCTGCCAGCGCCTCTGCCACCGGCTTGAAGCGGGCCGCCATTGCCGAGCTGTTGTCGCGCCGCGCCAGAGCCTTCGCCCAGTAGAGCGCGAGGTAGAAATGGCTGCCCCGGTTGTCCAGTTCACCAACCTTGCGCGCCGGGGAACGGTTGTGCTCGAGGATCTCGCCGTTGGCCTCATCGAGCGTCTCGGCCAGGACCTTCACGTCCTCATTCCCGCTGGTCTGCGCCAGATGTTCCAGCGACGCGCCGAGTGCCAGGAACTCACCCAGAGAGTCCCAGCGCAGGTAGCCTTCCTGCTGGAACTGTTCGACATGCTTTGGCGCCGAGCCCCCGGCCCCGGTCTCGAATAACCCGCCGCCTTTGAGTAGTGGGACGACGGACAGCATCTTGGCCGATGTGCCCAGTTCCATGATCGGGAACAGATCGGTCAGGTAGTCGCGCAGCACATTGCCGGTGACGGAGATGGTATCGAGCCCCTTGCGGATGCGGTCGAGCGAGAACTTGGTGGCCTCGACCGGCGGCAGGATGCGGATGTCGAGGCCCGAAGTGTCCTCGTTCTTCAGATAGGTCTCGACCTTCTTGATCAGCTCGGCGTCGTGCGCGCGTTTGGCGTCGAGCCAGAACACCGCCGGGGTCTTGGTCAGGCGCGCGCGGCGCACCCCCAGCTTGACCCAATCCTGGATCGGCGCGTCCTTGACCTGGCACATCCGGAAGATGTCGCCGGTCTCGACCTTCTGTGACAGCAATACCGCGCCGTCATCGGCGACAACGCGCACCGTGCCACCGGTGGCGAGCTCGAACGTCTTGTCGTGCGAGCCATATTCCTCGGCTTGCTGCGCCATCAACCCGACATTCGGCACTGAGCCCATCGTCTTCGGGTCGTAGGCGCCGTGCGCCTTGCAATCCTCGATGACGGCCTGGAACAGCGTCGCGTAGCAACGGTCGGGGATCGTCGCGATCACATCGTGCAATTTGCCGTCCGAGCCCCACATGTGGCCGCCTTCGCGGATCATGGCCGGCACCGACGCGTCAATGATCACGTCGCTCGGCACGTGCAGGTTGGTAATGCCCCGGTCGGAATTGACCATCGCGAGGCCCGGCCGCTTTGCGTAGGTGGCCGCGATATCCGCCTTGATCGCCGCCTTTTCCGCCTCGGGCAATGTTTCGATGCGGGTCAGCATGTCGCCCACGCCGTCATCGGGATCGACGCCCAGGCGCTTCAGCGTGGCGCCATGCTTTTCAAATACGTCGGCAAAGAATACGGACACGCAATGACCGAAGATGATCGGATCGGAGATCTTCATCATGGTCGTCTTGACGTGCAGCGAGAACAGGATGCCATCCTTCTTTGCGGCCTCGATCTGCGCCGCAAAAAAGGCGCGCAAGGCATTGCGGTTCATCACCGAGCAGTCGATGATCTCGTCGGCCTGCAGCGGTTTCTTCTCGCGAAGCACCGTGACCGCGCCATCGCTGCCGACCAGCTCGATGCGGAAATTGGTCGGCGCCGCGATCGTCGTCGCGACTTCCGAGCCATAGAAATCGCCGCCGGTCATATGCGCCACGCGGGTTTTCGAGTCCTTGCTCCAGGCGCCCATCTTGTGCGGGTTGTTGCGCGCGTATTGTTTCACGGCGCCGGCGGCGCGGCGGTCGGAATTGCCCTCGCGCAGGACCGGATTGACGGCGCTCCCGAGCACCTTGCCATAGCGGGCGCGGATTTCCTTTTCCGCAGGCGTCGCGTCGCTGTCCGGATAATCCGGGACGTCGTAACCCTTGCTCTGCAACTCCCGGATCGCCGCCTTCAGCTGCGGAATTGAGGCAGAGATGTTGGGCAATTTGATGATGTTGGCCTCGGGCTTCATTGCCAGCTCGCCGAGCTCGGCGAGCTCGTCGTTGATCTTCTGCTCTGGCTTCAGCTTCTCGGGGAAGTTGGCGATGATGCGGCCTGTCAGCGAGATGTCCTTCAGCTTCATCTTTACGCCGGCAGCGCCGACAAACGCCTGGACGATCGGCAGCAGGGAGAAGGTCGCAAGCCCCGGTGCTTCATCAACCTTCGTCCAGACGATTTCGAGATCTGACATGCTTGCACCTCCGCGCGCCGCTTCGTTCGGCTGAGTTGATCTGCTGAGTGTATCTGTTGACGATTATGGCCCGTCTTGTCGCACCGACCTGTGGGAAAGGCAATCTCCAGCACAGCCGTCGCATGCGGGCACCGGATCGCGGCGAGGTCGTCTTTCAGCACCGTGAAGCCAGCTCGGGGCCGGCGATATTAACCGACGTACCGTACGCACGCATTGCGCGATAGATGTCCGTGGCGCTTATCTACAGAGCAGTGCGGCTTTTAAACAGGCAGTAAATAGCCCATCTAGTCACCGCCAATGTAACTGCCGTTACTGAATATTTACAAGAAGCGCTGCAGTCCTTTCGATTTTATATCCGCCAGGTCAACGGCTTAGTAATTTTTGATTATTTAAAAGGCATTATATGTTACAGCCAGGGTTTTTGCGGCATCGCGTCGTCCGGCAGCCGCTTTTCCCCAGGTTTATCCACAGCTCTCGTGGACATCGTCGGGTTCTCCCGAGATTCCTAAGTCGCCTCAAGGTGTTGTGAGGTCGAAGCCGCGATTTGACGCAGCGCCGTAAGCAATTCCGGCACGTCGGACACCCGTTGTAGCAACCGCGGCTCGACTGGGTGTACAAAGCCTTGCGCTGCGATATGGTCCAGCAGCGCCGTGAAGGGCGCCCAATATCCCGCGATATCGACGACAAAGATTGGCTTGTCGTGCAGCTTCAACTGCCGCCACGTCACGATCTCGAACGCTTCATCGAGCGTGCCGAGGCCACCGGGCATTACGGCAAATGCATCAGCCCGCTCGGCCATCAGCCGCTTGCGCTCATGCATACTGCCAACCGTGATCAACTCGGTGACGCCGGGATGCGCCAACTCGGCATCGCGCAGCAAGCCCGGGATGATCCCGATGACACGGCCGCCCGCCCCAAGGACCGCGTCGGCGACAACCCCCATCAGCCCGACCCGGCCGCCACCGAATACCAGTTCGATACTGGCGGCAGCCATGCCCTTGCCGAGCTCGGCCGCGGCTTTGGCGTACCGCGGGTCGGTTCCCGGGGAGGAGCCACAATAAACACATAGTCGCCGGATCGTCATTGCGCCCATATCCTGAATCCGCTGTCTGATCTCTTCCAGGGTTTGTGTGACGATTGCAAGAGCGTGGCGAAGCCCCTAAAATCAAGCTCACACCTTAAAATATTAGTGGCGGGCGAACTTTGCGACGCATTGCTTGGCTTGGAGTGGCTGCGGCGGCGGCGCTGCTTGTGGCCGGCGAACTTGTGTTATTGCGCGGCGGCTCATCTGGCGAGAGCTCCGGAAGCGCCGCGACAATCGCTCCAAGCGCGCCCGCATCAAATTCTCTCTCGGCCAATCCTCCTGCGTCTGGCCCGGCGGCGCCGCCTCCGGCTGCCAGCGGGGCGACAGCAGAAGCAGCGCGACCGCCGAGTTTCGATGTCGTCACGGTGTCGCCGCAGGGGCAGGCGGTCATCGCGGGGCGGGCGGCGCCGAAGGACCATGTCCGTGTTCTCGATGGCGATAAGACATTGGGCGAGGTGACCGCCGACCCTCGCGGCGAATGGGTACTGGCGCCATCTGCGCCGATACCGCCGGGCGATCATCAGGTGGCGGCGGAAGCGGTCGCACCCGCAGGAGGTCAGGTGCGGCGCTCCGGCGATACCGTGGCGCTGGCCGTCAAGACACCGGCCGATACGGCGGCGCCCGCGCTTGCGGTCCTGGTTCCGGATGACACAGACAAGCCGGCGCAGGTGCTATCGCCATCGGGTGCTGGGATGCCGGGCGATGGCTTGGAGCTCGACACGGTGCGGGGCGGGGCGGCGGCGCGCCTTGCCCTGGCCGGCCGCGCCGCTCCGGGAGCGCGCCTTAATATCTATGCAGAGGAGCAGCTGCTGGGGACGGCGACGGCCGATCTGAATGGCAAATGGACATTGACCGCGCCGCGCGGACAACTGCCATCCGCTTTTGAGCTGCGGCTCGATCAGCTGGCCGATGACGGGCGGGTCATCCGGCGCGTCGCGGCGCCCGTCACGCCGCCGCCGGTCACCACTGGAGCGCATGCCGCGCATGATTATATCGTGCGCCAGGGCAACAACCTCTGGCTGATCGCCCGCCATGTCTATGGCGACGGGGTCCGCTTTACGGCGATCTATACCGCCAACCGTGGTCAGATCCGCGACCCGGACATGATTTATCCAGGCCAGCATTTTCACCTGCCGCGTTCCTGACCCGCCAGTTCGGTCTATGCCTCCGCCGCGTAGAGTTCCGGCGCCAGTACCGGTGCCGCGCGCTTGCGGGCGTGCAGATAGGATTGCCAGAACAGGCAGGCGGCAACCGAGCGCCAGGGTTGCCACCGTTCGCCGATCTGACGCAAAGCCGGCTCACTCGGGCGAGCGGGCAAGGCCATAAGGTCCGCCACGGCGAGTTGCAGCCCGAGATCGGCGGCCGGCCAGATATCGGCCCGACCGAGCGCGAAGATCAGATAGATTTCGGCGCTCCAACGGCCAATGCCTTTGAGCGCCACCAATGTGGCCAGCGCCGCGGCGTCATCCGCTTGCGCCAGCGCCGCGAAATCGAGCCGACCGCTGACCACCGCCTCCGCCAACCCGCGTCCATAGGCCGCTTTCTGCCGGCTGAAGCCGCAACTGCGCAAGGTCGCGTCATCGAGCGCCAGGAAGGGTCCAGGCTCCAGCGGCTGGCACAGGCTGACGAGGCGGCGATGCATAGCCGCCGCCGCATCGATCGAGACCTGCTGCTCAAGGATAATATGCAACAATGTCGGGAAGCCGTTGCGCCGCCGCCGAAATCGCGGTGAGCCGGCCTGCTCCAATATCGCCTGGAACAGCGGCTCGTTGCCGAGTGCCTCGATTCCATCCTCGAGCCGTTCCGGTGCGTAGATCAGCCCCATAGGGCGGCGTCGGCCGGATATACCGTGCTGCCGTCATAGCGCAAACCGTGCGCGCGATCACTGGCGAGCAGCAGTGGTCCGTCGAGATCGACGATCTTCGCCTCCTGCGCGACCAGCATCGCCGGGGCCATGCCGAGCGAGGTGCCGATCATGCAGCCGACCATGATGGAAAAGCCGCGCTGGCGCGCCGCCGCCGCCAACTTAAGCGCTTCGGTGAGGCCGCCGGTCTTGTCGAGCTTGATGTTGACCGCGTCGTATTTGCCCACGAGTCGGTCGAGATCGGCTGATGTGTGGCAGGCCTCGTCGGCGCACACCGCGATGGGGTGCGGCAATTCCGCCAGTGCGTCGTCCGCTCCGGCTGGCAATGGCTGCTCGATAAGCTCAACGCCAAGCCCGGCCAGGGCGGGCGCCAACTCGGTGTATTGCGCCGCGCTCCATCCTTCGTTGGCATCGACGATGAGGCGCGCCGCCGGCGCCGCCTGACGAACCGCACGCACCCGCTCCAGATCGCCATCGCCGGTAACCTTCAGCTTGAGCAGCGGGCGCTGCCGATGCTGGGCTGCCGCCGCCGCCATGTGCTCCGGCGTGTCGAGGCCGAGCGTGTAGGCCGTGATTACGGGCTTCAGCGACGGCAGGCCGCACAGTTCGGTGACCGGGCAGTAATTGCGCTTGGCGTCGAGATCCCAAAACGCGGCGTCGAGGGCGTTGCGCGCTGCGCCGGGCGGCATAGCGGTCTGCAATTCGTGCCGGTCGAGCCCGGAAAACACCTTGCTGGCCATGCCCTCCAGGGCCTTCACGACGTCGTCGACCGTTTCGCCGTAGCGCGGATAAGGCACGCATTCGCCACGTCCGCGCGAATCCCCGTCCGAAACCTCGGCGACAACGACGTCGGCCGTGGTCTTGGTGCCGCGCGAGATCGCGAAAGGTTGCGCCAGTTTCCATGAGTGGCGGGTGACGCGCAGCCGTTGGGGGTGGGGTGCCATGCCAGGTCAATCCGCCGCCAGGCGATCGACGATCGCGCCAACTCCCACGCGCACCGGGTCGACGCAGGGCAGCACCAATTCGTCTTCGGTACGCCTGAGGTAATCCTGCGCGGCGGCGGCGTCGAGCCCGCTGGTATTGATGCTGAGACCGACACAACGCACCGCCGGATTGGTCAATTGCGCCGCCTCGATGTTGCGTGCGATGCAAGTCTTGAGATCGGGCAGCTTATACCCAGGCAAGCCGCGCATATGGGGCCGGGTCGGCTCGTGGCATACCACCAGCGCGTCCGGTTGCGCGCCGTGGATGAGGCCGAGCGTCACCCCGGCATAAGAGGCGTGGAACAGCGAGCCCTGGCCTTCGACCAGGTCCCAGTGGTCCGCGTCGTGCTCCGGGCAGAGCCACTCGACGGCGCCGGAAACGAAGTCCGACACCACCGCGTCGATCGAAACACCGTCGCCGGCGATGAAGATGCCGGTCTGGCCGGTGGCGCGGAAATCGGCCTTGATGCCGCGGCTGCGCATCTCCCGTTCCAGGGCAAGTGCGGTGTACATCTTGCCGATCGAGCAATCGGTGCCAACTGTCAGCAGCCGCTTGCCGGCTCGCTTGATGCCGTTGCCCACCGCAAATTCGCGAGTCGGGTGCCGCACATCGGCGATCTGCCGGCCATGGCGGGCCGCCGCGTTACGCAAAGCCGGGATCTCGGCCAGCTTGTGATGCAGACCGCTCGCCAGATCCATACCGAGCTCGATGGCCTCGACCAATAGTTTTTCCCAGCCCTCGCCAAGCACGCCGCCGCGATTTGTCGTGCCGACGATGACGGTCTTGACGCCAGCCTTCGCGGCTTCCTCGATGGTCATGTCGGGAATGCCGAGATCGGCCCGACAGCCGGGCAGGCGCATCTGGCCCTTCGAGATATCCGGTCGCCAGTAGGCTATCCCAGCCGCCGTTTTGGCAGCGAGTTGATCGGGCGCATCGCCAATGAAGAGCAAATAGGGGGTGCGCAGGGTCACTGCCGGCACCTTTTCTGCTTATGATGGAGGAGCGAGTGTAGGCAAGCGCGGCGACGCGGGAAAGAGCCTCGCCCAGAACGCGAGGCGATCATCGGCGTTTTCACGCTGCAGTATTGTGCCGCAGGGATGCTTCGCGCGATTTTCGCGTATTATGTGATGTCACGATATTTGGCGAGGAGAGGGCGATGAGCCCGGGGGCTTACACGACGGATATCTGGTCGGCCCGGTCGAACACGCAGCACGGCGTTCTAGCCGCCGCGATCATTGCGATTATCTTCGTAACGATGTCAGCCGCCAGCTTCGCGCTCGATCAGAACGTGACGCTGTCTTGCTTCGGTAAGCTGACCGCGACGCATCTGATCAGGCATTAGGCCGGGGCCATCATCCTGCGCCCGGATTGACCCGCAGGCCTTGTCCGCGCACGATGCGCGGCAGGCGCATGACCCGTTTTCGCTTTTCTCTTCTGCTGATCCTCCTGATCCCGTTGGTTGCCTGCAACGGTCCGCGGCCATTCGTGCGAGAGGGCGACCCCGATTCGCTGCAGATCACCTACGCCGGCGATGTCGAAGCGACGCACCCAATCGCGCGAGGTTACTGCGAGCGGTATGAGCGCCGTGCCGTCTTCCTTCGAGCCGATGGCGAAATCGCTGTGTACAACTGCGTCGCACGCTGAGCCGGCCGGCGACAAAGCCGCGCTTTTCCGGTATGGCAGGCGCGCGAGCTGTTCTATACGAGGGCGAACTGTTCCGGAGACACATCACATGCGGCGTTTGCTGGCGGCCTCTTCGGGAATGCTGCTTCTGGCCGGATCGAGTGCCGCGCTGGCGCAAAGCTGTGACGAGTACAATCCGAACGGCCCGACCGAGACCGCCAAGGTGGTTCTGACGCATAACGATTCGATCGGCCCGTGGACCGGCGAAATGCGCACTTTCGTCCAAACCGGCAGCATCGGGAAGGTGGATGTTTCAGCTGTTTCGGCGCGCCCCTCTGGGCGGTTGCGCGCGGTCTCGGCGGAACCCGAAATCAGCCGCATCTCACCGCGTGGCGGCGAGCAACTGAAAGGCATCGCGATCGTTGTCTCAACGTATGACAAGCGGCCGCCGGCGCGGGTGGTCGTGACATTGCGGCAGGTCTGCGCCAAGTATTTCCGCGATACCTTCCTTTATTACTGATCGGGCGCAGCCATGCGCGTTTTTGCCTTGTTGCTGCTTCTCGGCGTCGGTCTCGGCCTCTGCCGGCCCGCATCGGCGGAAGATCTGAGCTGCCTCAGCACGACTTTTCGCATCCTTGGGGCCAACGACAAAGTCTGTGTCAGCGTGTTCGACGACCCCAAGGTACCCGGAGTAGCGTGCCATATCAGTCAGGCACGCACCGGTGGCATCAAGGGGTCGCTGGGTCTCGCGGAAGACCCCTCTCGCTTTTCGATTGCCTGCCGGCAGGTCGGTGCGATCAGCGTAGATATCAATACATTACCCGACGAAGATTCGGTCTACTCTGAAAAGACCTCGGTCTTCTTTAAGCATACCAATGTCTTCCGCGTGCTCGACAAAAAGCGGAACACGCTGGTCTACATTGCGATCAGCGACAAGATCGTCAACGGCTCGCCGATGAACGCGATCTCGACCGTGCCGATCATGCCGTGGGGCAAATAGCCCCGACCTCGCAAGCCTTGCTCGGCCTGGAAGCGGTGGAAACGCCGCTGGAATTGCTGCACCGTGTCTTCGGCTACACGAGTTTTCGCGGCCAGCAGCAGGAAATCGTCGAGCACGTCGCCGGCGGTGGCGACGCGATCGTGCTGATGCCGACCGGCGGCGGCAAATCGCTGTGCTACCAATTGCCGGCGCTCTTGCGGCCGGGGCTCGGCGTCGTGGTGTCGCCGCTGATCGCCTTGATGAAGGATCAAGTCGATGCATTGCGCCAGGCCGGGGTGCGCGCCGCGGCGCTGAACTCCAACCTGCCGCCGGGCGAAGCCTCGTCGATCGAGCGCGCTGCCCGCGACGGGGCGCTCGACCTGCTCTATGTCTCTCCCGAGCGGCTGATGCTGTCGGGCTGTCTCGACCTGATGCGGCGCTGCCGGGTGGCGCTGTTCGCGATCGACGAGGCGCATTGCATTTCGCAATGGGGCCATGATTTCCGCCGCGACTATCAGAGCCTAGGCATCCTCAAGGAGAATTTCCCGGACATTCCGCTGGTCGCGCTGACCGCGACCGCCGACGAACAGACCCGGCGCGACATCGCCGAGCGGCTGCACCTCGAAGAAGCCCGCCTGTTCGCCGCGGGCTATGACCGGCCCAACCTGTTCTACCAGATCGTCGCCAAG
>JAFAYW010000106.1 GCA_019240125.1 Alphaproteobacteria bacterium | reverse complement strand
ACTCGGCGATGCGCTCAACCAAGCCATCCCGATCTACACTGAGGCGGCGGGTGAACTGGTCAAGAAACGCGCGTAGTGCGGTCCCATAAAATCGACCGGTCGCGTCACGGAGGTGACGAGCCAAGGCGTCGGCGGTCTCGAACCCGTTCAGAGCCTCGAAGAGGCCCAGCCCCACGCCCGCGTCCGCTGGTACATCGGCGAGCCGGACCTCTTGCCCAGCTTTGGCACGCTTTCCGGCCTCCATCATTTTCTCGGCGAGCGACAGTTCACCCGAACTGAGAAATAGGATTCGCCATTGTGCAGGCCTACGCCCGGAGCCGTCGCGAGCGGCCCGACCTTTCCCAGAGCCGTTCGACAACATGTAGGAGATTTCGCCGACCTCACGGGCTTCGACCTGTCCCATCTCGTCAAGCACTAGAAGGGCGTCACAGTGTCCCTCGGCTGTAGCCTCAAGCCCATTAGCAGTTGCGCGCCATTGTCGGACGAAGCCGGCAACGCCACCGCCGCCACAGACCGAACCGGCGACCCGTAGGGCCGTGCTCTTCCCCGAACGGCTACGGCCCCGGAGATTGATCCCGCCCGACTCCTCCGACATCGGCTCAAGCAGTGGCGCCGCGAAGGCACAGGACACGGCCATGACCAGACGCGAGTTCCCGACGCATACCGCTGCGACGTGTTGCTGCCACTCAGCCAGCGTTCCGGCCGTGCGAAATGCATGCGCGAGGGTGCTGGTGGATTGCAGTAACACGCGCTCGCCGTTCACTGCACCATAGGTTGCATCTGGCAAGACATAGGCGAGCCCCGTCTCTGTTGGGTGCCATCCCATGCGGGATACCGCCCGAGCGCGCTCGCCGACCCGGACGGACGCGAGATAAGCCGTCAGATGTTCCCTGGCTTTTCGGCCGGGTGCGACATATAAGCCTCCGTCCATCAGCGCTCGGCGGGCATCGGCGCCATCGCCGGCAAGCGATGCGCGCGGTAGAGCCCATTCATGGGTGCGATCGTCGTGGTCCCGCCATCGGACGAGGACGCCCCACGACTCCCCGGCGGCATCACGTGTTTCGGCGAGGACCTCAATCGGCCCACTCAGCGCGACCGGGTCCTTTTCGGGATCGGGATCGACATAGGATAGCCCGGCCGGCCCCGATCGATACGGACCGAAGGAGACATGCGCTCGTTCGCCGAATTCGCCGGCATCGGTGGAGGCAGGCCCTACCTCCAGAGCCAGTTCGATACAGGATCTGACCGCCGCAATACCGGCATGCCGGGCAAGGTCGTTAAAGTCTGTCGCCCCTTCCGGCCGGCTCTCGCCAAAATCCGGTATCGCGATGTAGCCGCCAACCCCGGCTGCCGCATCGCTAGCTTTCGTCAGACCAGGATTACCAACCGTCCGGCAGTCGTCATCTGCGGCCACGATAATCTGCGCATCAGGGAACTCGCTGCGCGCGGCACCGGCCACTGGGGCAAGGTTGCCGCAGTCGAACGCGACCTTCACCGTAAAACCGGTTGCCTCGTGCAGGGTGGCCGCCGTGGCGAAACCCTCGGCGATAATGACCCTCTCCGGTGCGCCTTCGATTGTGTAGGAGCAGCCCTTGACCTCGCCGCCGGCCAGAAACCGCTTTGCGCCGTCCTGATAGACGAACTGCACGCTGCGGAGTTGACCGTCTTTAAAAAGCGGTACAACGATCGCGTCGCGCGAGATCAACACCCCGTGCGGCTGGACGCCTTTCCGGATAAGGTAAGGATGATCGGCAGGACAGGGCAATGAGCCGGCACATATCCGCGCGGCTTTGTCGGCAATCTCGCCATGGCGCCGGGTGAGTTCCTGTTCGCGCTGCGCCCGCTCTGCCGCGGCTCTGGCGCGGAGGGCTTTGGTTTCCTCTCGCGTCGGACTGCGACCGATCGCGGCTTTCCATGTTTGCCAGCCCAGCCCGTCCCGAAAGTTTTGGAAGCCACCCGCCGGAAAGCTATCCAAATGCAGCAGATAGGCGCCGTCTCGCTTGCCGCCACGGCCCGCGACATCGCACCGATGTAACTGACCATCTGCGATGATCTGTCCAGGAACGATGCCTCTGTCAGTAAGTGCGTCGCGGAATTGATCTATGGGATCGACTCCGTCGACCTTTCGTTCGGCGACGCTCATGCCCGCCCCCTGACACGGAGACGCGTTGCCCTGGCCTTCACCTCCTCGGCAAATATCCCAGGCTTGCCGGCGCGCATCGCCTCGTGCACCGCATCAAACAGCGCTTGGCCGATCTCCTCTATGTCGGGGGGAGGTGAGGGCGCGGTGAACGGCAACCGCAGCCGGAAGCCGGGTATCGCTTGCCTGATGACCGCCCATGCAGGACCGGGAATGGTGAACTCGATCGGCCCGAACTCACCCGCGATTGCGAGACGCATCCGGTGCGAACGTGTCGGGTGTTTCTCAAACCAGAGCCGGTCCGACGCGCTGGCCTTGCGAATAGCTTGAAGGTCGCCGATTGTCATGCTGCGGCCCTCTCGCGAGCTGCTTTTGCGACGATCTTGCGCAAGACCTCGATCTGTTTTGGACTGATCCGCCGGCGCTGGATGCAGAGCGACTGGCAAAACTCGACTTCCCAGGAATTGAGACAGCCCGCACGGTCGATCGCGAAGACGATCGCTTCCTCCAACGTCAGGGTACGGATGTCGGGCTGAAAGCCACGGGCGTGGCCAAGGACAGCTTGGCCGGTGTCAACGATGTCATGCCAGGTCAGCCCGGAGTTCCGGACAAGCCGATTTGCGGCACGCCCGGCGGCGGCTACCTCGCCGTCGTGCGCGCTGCCGAGCATCCCGAGGAGCTTCGTGAGCTTGGCGCGGTCAAGAGTGGCGCTCACTGCGCCCTCCCAGGCCCAACTCGCCGACTAAAATTGCGGCGATAGCTGTCGATAGCAGATGCCGTCGAGCGATGAAGCGGATCGCCCGTTGTCGGTTATGCTCGGAAGTGGTATATCCCTCTGCATCATCTAGAGAAGACATACCCGCCCGGTCCGCGCCTGCCAGCGCGGCCGGGTTTTCTTTTGAGGCCATGGATCAAGCGGCCTTCGGAGCCGTGTAGGTGCGGCGGCCGCGAGCCGCGAGCCACTCGTCGATCTCGTCTTCAAACCAACCAATAGAATTGGGGCCGAGATCGATAGGCGCGGGGAAATGCTTATTCCTCACGTCGCGCCATAACTGAGTGCGACTCTTGCCAGTCTTCCGCGACGCTGCCACCCAGCCTCGTATGATCCGGCGATCCGGGCTGGAAGTAACAATGATGCTTTGCATCTCTCCTCGTTCCTTTCTGTCGCCCCAACCAACTTGGCGGTGCGACGAACTGCAACGAGGTCATTTCGAGGTGAGCAAAATGGGCAA
>JAFAYW010000079.1 GCA_019240125.1 Alphaproteobacteria bacterium | reverse complement strand
TAGGCAGTATGGGTTGGCTTGTTGCTCATGATGCTTCTCCTTCGCTGTGAGGCCGCCACAACGGGGCCTCGATGCGACCCGTCCACGGCGCGGGTGCCTTGCGCGCGGAGGGGCGAGACGCGGGAGGGGGATCACCCGTTTTGCAGGGCGCGCAGCGACCGAAAAACGGGGATACCCGCGTCGAGGGCTTTAGCCCTTGCCCCGCAGCCGCGAGGTGCGCCGTAGGGTTCGCGGATCGAGGCTTATGGTTGGATGTAGCGGCCGGCGAAGGTGATGCTCAGAAGCGGACAACCCCTGCCCTGCGTCGAGCGCCAGTGCCAGCACGAACGCGATGCTGCATCTGGAGGCCCGGGCCGGAGTCGAACCGGCTCCATGGCGGTTTTGCAGACCGCAGCGTTCCCACTTCGCCACCGGGCCGGCACCAGACAACACGGCTATGTCAAGTTGACAGCAAATAGGCAACTCGGCAATCAGGCAATAGGCTGCTTTCCATGCTTGCGGAACAGGTCGTTGAGAGCTTCGGTCAAAAGGGCCTCGACCCCGCCATGATCGACGGCCAGCAATTTGAGCTGCCGGTGCGCCTCGGTACTGAGAGTGACGGTCGCCTTCTTCTTCCCGGCGCGAGTGGCCGCATAGAAGCCTTTTTTGGGCTGCGGCGGTTCCTTTGATTCGGAGGTCGCGGGGCGCTTCGACGCTGGTGGGGCTGCGTCAGGCGTTTCAGCCACAGCCCGCATGCTCTCGGCCAGACTTGGACGTTTATTCAAGATTGCCTCCTTGCCACCTTGCCGTGGTGCTGGCTTGCCTTATTGCCAGCAATACGGCAGTTAGGCAACATCCTTTAATTTGCCGCAAAGCCACTGATAAAGCTGGCTTATTTCCTCGGTCGCCTTGCCCTTAGGGTCAAACTCGTGGGCAGTTTTTCCGACTGTGAGGGCATGCGCGAAGGCGGCACGCTGCTGAACTGCGACCGGCGCAACGTCGAGGCCATGCACGGCAACGGCAGCGCGCGCATCAGAAAGCACGTTCGGCGCATTGGGCGGCATGGCGTTGAGCACGACGGATCCCTGTTTGCCGGCGAGCTTCACGATGCGTGCTGTGGCACCAATTGCGCGCAAATCCAGAATTCCAGGGCGGCAAGGAATGAGCACGAAATCGGCGGCCTCAGCAGCGGCAAGCGCCACGTCGCCTGAGTGGGGGGCACTGTCGATCAGGGCAAGGTCGGCCGCTGCGCTGCGCGCCGCTTCCAGGGCCTGCGCAAGCCTGGCGGCGGGAATCGAAACAACAACCGGGGTTTCAGCCGCGCGGCTATCCTTCCAGCCCGCTGCGCTAGCTTGCGGGTCTATATCGATTACCGCGGCCACCTTTCCGGCCTGTTCGGCGGCGACGGCTAGGTGCAGTGCCAGGGTGGTTTTTCCGCTGCCGCCTTTCTGGCTCAAAACCGCGATTGTCCGCATGGGCGATCCTTGCCGGGTTGCCGCTTTGCCAGCAATTGGGCAAGACGGGTTGCCAGCAACCTATCCAGATTCGGCGATTTTTGAAAGACTTAAGTTGCCGGTTTGCCTAGTTGCCAGCAAGACGGCTTGCCTTATTGCCCACCGATAAGCTGATATTTCCCACCTAAACCGCTGTAAATGCTCGCCAACTTGCACGGCCGGTGGCCTCATGAATGAGGCCGGCCTCCTGCATCTGGCGCAGAAGGCCGAGCGCGGCTTGCGGCGTGACGCGCAGGGTTTTGGCGAGGCTGGCGGATGTTACGACGGGCGCGCGCAGCACCGCCTCGAAGGCGGTTGGCAGTCTGGAGCGTGCTGTCGACGCACGGAGGGTCTGACCTCTGTCCGCTACCGCCAGCAGGCGATCGAGATCGGCAAGGGCCGCCATGGCGGCGGCCGAGATGCATTCCAGAAACCCCGCCATCCAGGCGATACCGACGCGTGGCGCGAGGCGGTTGAGCTGCGCCTCCGGGGCCAGCCAAAAGGGAAGGGAGATGGCCCGGCCGAAGCCGTTCGCGCGCCATAGGCAGGCGGCGAGAAAAATGCCGTCGAGCGTAAGCGGCTCTTTCACCTCGGCGCGGTTCATCCAGGCGCGTACGGCAAGGCCGGCGCGGATCAGCGCCGGTCCTTTTTGCCGAAAAGTGCTATCCGCAAGCCATTCGGCGATGTCGGCATCGCTGCCGGAATGCCCGAGAAAGACGAGCAATTCGCGCATCGAGGCGCTGTCGGCGAGCGGACGCCAGCTATGTGTTTCGGCTAGCCGCCGCCATTGCCGGGCCATGCGCAGAGCCTGACCGACGGCAAGATCCGAGGGCGCGATTTCAAATGTGTAACCCTGCGCGGTCGTCGCCGGCAGTTCCGCCGCCAGGCGGTCGGCAAATGCAGCCGGCCCATAAGCGCCGGTAAGACCGGCATCACGCAAGGCGAGATCGCGCGGATGAATGGGAAACCGGGCCCAGGCCAGCCAGCCGGCGGCTTCGCGCATGGCCAGCCGTGCCCTCAGGCCTTCGCCAATGGCAGGCGGCGCGGCCTCCGTGCGAGCATCAAGGCGTGTGACGGCGTGCTGGGCGCGGGCAAGGGGAGCAAGCAGCGGATGTGTGTAATCGGGTGCGGCGGCGGCTTGTCGGCGTGAGGGTGCGCCGGGTGGTGCGTCCTCGTTTTCGGTCTCCCAGACCGGGCGAAACCAGAGAGCCTCGTCGTCTTCACCGTCACCTGACATGATTTCGGCCGATCCGCATAAGATATTGGAATCGGCTAGAATATACAGCGTTTTGAAAGATACTGCTCGTTTTTCTTTAGTATGCCGTGGTTCTTTGTTCGAAGCTGAAGGCACGGGGAAACGAGGCGCGGCGGCTATGCCCAGCAGCGGGGAGTGTTTTTTCGGGACTTTGCTATCCCGATATCGGCGAGCGGCAAGAAGGCTGCCGCGCTCTAATGAGTTCTACCAGCCGTTCGTAGCCCTCGGCGACGGTGACGCAAGCATCTCGCTCGCGTCCCTCTGGCAGGCTGGCGGCCCTGTCGCGCCATTCTTTGGCCCGCTCCTTGTATCGTTCGGGATCCCAGTCCTCTGGCATCAATAGCCTCTATTCCTGACGTTTCAGGTGTGCTCATTCCAGCAGCTGGGGATGCGATCACATCGCAACGTTTCGACGAACTGAGCCGCCCCGATCGCCGTTCCTGCCCCTATGAACGCTCGGGAATTGCGCCAAAGGGCGATGCATTATCGGCGAGTTGCTGACTTGGTCACCGACGAAGCATTGATAGCGGCTTTGCTCGAGCTGGCGGCGAAGTACGGTTCCCTAGCTGATAGAATCGAGGAAACTGAACCGACCCCTGGGGCTGCAGAGCAATCGTCGCAGCAGTGTCCGCTCGATCAATAGATGGGAGCGGATCGAGGCTGTTTCGAGGCGAAAGTGTTACCCTTTGAAACCAGCTATGAGCACTTTTATTGCGTTACGGATGCGAAAAGTGCCTCGCGTTCTTTGTTCGGAGCCGAAATGCGCCGTTCTTCGTCCCGTCGCCTGCGATCCGCAGCCCCGTAGCGCGCGGAAGGGGTCAAGGCCCGAAGCCCGAAGGGGCTTCGCCGAAGCGCAGCGAAGGCGGGCGGCCTTGATGCTTGAGCACGCGCAGGGATGCTCAAGCGCGGGAGGGACAGTCTATTCCGAGCGAGCCACCTGGGGTGATCGGGCATCGTCGGCCGGAATCGACGCTTCGGCAATTGCTTTGAGCGTAGCCGCATCGAGGTCTTCGACCTTGCGGGCGACACGGCCCTTGATCAGCACCTCGAACAAGGCGGCGGACATGAGAACGGTGCGCGGGCGGCCGCGCTTGGTGATGATGACGGGTGCATGCTGGGCGGCATCCTGGTAGTGCCCGACATTCTGCTGGAATGCGGTTGAGGTGACGTGCATGCTGGCTCCGTTATCCGTTTTTTATCCAAACTAGATTAAGGGCTTAGCCCTTACCCCTTGACAGATGGTGACACATTTGCCACCATAGGGGCCGGTGATACGAAACACGCGCCCAATCCAATGGATGAAAGCGGCACGGCGGGACTTCGAGGACTTTCCGCAGGGCGCGCGTGATAACTTGCTCGATGCACTGACCGCGGTCGCTGACGGCGGGCATCCGTCGATCGCTAAGCCACTCACTGGCCTCGGCTCCGGTGTGATGGAGCTGGCCTTGCGTCACCGCGGCGACGCCTTCCGGGTGGTGTATGCGCTGCAAATCGGCGCGGAAATTTGGGTGGTTCACGCTTTCCAGAAGAAATCGAAGTCGGGAATCGCCACGCCAAAGCAGGAAATCGATCTGGTGAGGGAGCGTCTCAAGCGGCTGAGGGAGATATTGCGATGAGCGATAAAGCAACTGAAACCGTGGCCGGCAGCGGTAATGTGTTCCGGGACTTTGGCTATCCCGACGCGGACGTGCGGCAAGCCAAGGCGCTGATGGGCACGCAGATCATGAAGATTTTGGACGAAGAGGGGCTCTCAACTCGCCAAGCTGAAACCCGCACGGGAGTATCGCACAGCGAGTTCTCGCGCATCCGGCAGGCCAAATTCAGCCGCTTCACCATTGACCGGCTGATGGCGATCCTTGCGCGGCTTGGTCAGGAGGTGGAGCTATCTGTCCGCGTCCATCCACGCGGAAAGCGCGATGCAAATGCCGACGCGCCACATCCTTCGCTCTGAGGCCGGCGGAATGACTAAGGTGGGTTATGAGTAAGTCGAAGCAGTATCGCAGTCCGATCATGGCAGCGGTCCACGAGACGGCCGAAGACCTGAGCGCGGCTGGCCTGATGGACAAGTGCACCATGCGCAAGTTCGATGAGGCGTGCCTGACGCCGGTGCGGAAATCCGCGCTTTGCGCGAGACAGAAGAAGCCGGTCAGGCGGTGTTTGCCCGCCGTCTGAACGTAACCCCGGGCCTAATCAGGCAATGGGTGCGGCGAGAAGCATCCCCAAGGGCCTCGCACAAGCTGTTGGCACTTGTCGCCCGGAACGGGCTTGCGACCGTTGCGTGATTCTAAGACCTCAATGCATCACACGACGGCCATCGCGTTTGCCCCATTTCTCGTCGCGCAGCCGCCAGAGGGTCTTGGCAAGGAACAGCTCGCCGCGCTCGAATTTTTTCACCATGCCGGCGAAATACCCGCCGGGCGAGCTGGTGAAGTGGCCCGCGCAGCGCGTCGAAACCAGGGCCAGGGCGACGGCGGCATAGACCTCGCCCATGGCAGCACAGGCGCTGCGCCAGAGATATTTGCTGATGCCGAGCTCGCCGCGCAGCCAATCGGCGGCGGTGACAATGGCATCCCAGCCGGGATCACGGCCGGCCAAGACGTATTGCTCCAGCCGCGGCGCCAGTTCGAGCAGCTGCTGCGGTGTCAGCCCAAGCCGTTCGGGAAACAGCCTGTCCCGTAGTGGAGGGGAGGGAACCCCATTGTCGGGCTTCGGGACCGCTGACCCGGTCGAGCTACGTTCCTCGCTGGCAATTACAGTATCGAGTATTCGATAATCAGATGGGTTTGTAGTTGTATTGCGGGGGCCGTTTTCGGACCCCGTGGGGTTCGTTTCCACAGGTCCAGATGCATCGCGAAGCCATTGCTCGGCGTCGGTTTTGCGCCTTTCCACAGCCTTAACGACAAGCGCCATGTCCTCCGATCGCTCGACCTGGCGGGCTGACGCCAGCAGATCGGCCGTCTCGGCCTCCAGGCGCGGCCAGGCGTTGGGCACAGCATCGAGTACAGCCAAAGCCTCGCCGGCCTGCCGGATCGACCGCCGGGCGATGGTCAGGCGCTTGCGCAAGGATCGCATCTGCTCGCGCTCGACCTTGGCCGCGGCGGCGATGCGCACGAATTCGTCGTAGCGCAGCGCAAGCGGGGAGAGATCAAAGCCGTAGGCTTCGAGGATCCGGCCCTGGGCGTCGCGTCGGCCATAGCGCTTGCCTTGCTCATTGTCGCGGATGACAAAAATGCCGGCCTCGAACAGCGTGCGGTTGAGGTGCTTCACCCGGGTGGGCGACAGACCCAGGAATTCCGCCTGGCGCCGTGCGGACGGCCAGGCGATCGGCCGGCTACCTTCTTCCCAATCCTGGTTTTGCGTCTGCTTCACCAGCCAGGCCATCAGTTTGAACGCATGCGCCGGCAGGCCGAGGTAGGGTTCGGCCTCCTGAAACGCTGCCAAAAACCGCAGCGGCTTGGCCGTGCCGCGTGGCACGCCTTTGAACTGATCCGCCTGGTCGCGTGCGGCCAGCATGGTGAGTGAAATCCGGCGCGCGCCGGTTATCTGATTCGGCGGTGGCACAGGGGTAGACATAGGCATGAGCTGCTCCTCTCGGGTTGCAGCCCGGCAATCGAGGCCCGGAAATAAGGGTGAGCGCACCCGTGGCAACAAAGGGGTTGCAATTTCGGCGCTCGGTGGTAGTGTTGATTTGCGAGATCACACCACCACCATCACCAATTCAGAGCCCGGCCCTGCCGGGCTTTGTGTTGTGTGGGGTTCTAATTCTCCGACACGTTGACGATGTGGCGCGCGCGACTCCGAATCACTCGCGCCATCTCGCATCCTGAACGCTTCCGTGATTCGCGTCGAGAATATCGTGCAACTGTCTGCAACGACTCGTTTTTGCCCGTCACGCGTCAAGCGCGTGACGGGCTGCGAAAGGCGCGGCCTCTCGCGCTCTCCGGGGATATTTGGATCAAGGAATTTATCGATGCGGCGCCGCGCAAACCCTGCTACGCTATATGCTGCCACAGCCGGGGACGGCGATGACCGTCAAGAAAATGGCCTTGCCGTGATGACACGGTGGGCCCCCCCTCATAGGGCAATAGGCCGCTGACAGTGAAGCTGACTCGTTTCAGCGTGTCGGAATTTCGAAGCGTGTGGGAGTCCGGTCCCATCGCTGTCGCAGATATCACTTGCCTGGTAGGCAAGAACGAAGCGGGGAAAACGGCCCTCCTGAAGGCCCTCTATCGGCTAAATCCTCTGGTCGATGACGACAGCAATTTCAATGTAACTGACGACTACCCCCGGAAAGAAGTGTCTAACTACGAGCACGAGGTTGAGACGAACCAGAAAGCCCCTACCGCGCCTGTTGAGGCAACTTTTGAACTCGAAGAACTTGATGTTGAAGCCGTCATCGCGGTGTTCGGCAGAGATGCGATAATCTCACGGAGTCTCATTCTCTTCAAAGATTACGACAACAAACGCCGTTTTCAGTTTGTCTTGAACGAGCAGGCTGCCAGGATGTTTTTGGCCAACAGTGCTGATCTGACCGACGCGTTACGTGAGCAACTCCGCGCCGCACTGGACTGGAAGTCGTTTAGTGCTGCTCTCGAGGAGGCCGGAGCCACTGCGGAAGTAACGCGTCTCAGGCAGCTGGTGGCGAAGTTTGCTGATCACTGCGCGGCGCGGTACGCCTACAATGAGATTTTAGGTCAACGTGTGCCGAAGTTTCTCTATTTTGACGAATATTACCAGATGACGGGTCACGAGAACGTCCAGGCATTCCTCGGCAGACTGAACGCGAAGAAGTTGCTGCCAAGCGACTATCCACTGCTGGGGCTTATCAATCTGGCTAGGTTGGACATCAATGACCTACTGAACGCGAAGCGAACCCTAGAGCTAACCAACATGCTTGAAGGAGCCGGCAATCAACTGTCGAGGCAAATCCTCCGCTATTGGTCGCAGAACAAGCATCTCCAGATGAAGTTTGACGTCCGAGAGGCAAAACCTGAAGACCCGCCCCACATGCGCCAGGGCGTAAATATCTGGGGTAAAATATATGATTCGGTGCACTGGGCCACCACAGAACTCGGCTCGCGTTCCCGTGGGTTTGTGTGGTTCTTTTCGTTCCTTGCCTGGTATGAGGATGTGAAACGGTCGCGGGAAAACGTCGTCCTCTTGCTCGATGAGCCAGGCCTATCTCTTCACGGAAAGGCGCAAGCCGATTTGCTTCGATATTTTGAGGAACAGCTTAAGCCGCATCATCAAGTGATCTACACCACACACTCGCCCTTCATGGTTGACCCTCACCATTTTGATCGGGTCCGTATCGTCCAAGACAAAGGCATCGACGCGTCAGAGGAGTTGCCCCGAGAGAAGGATGGCACAAAAGTTCTGACGGAGGTCTTTGATGCATCGAACGATAGCCTATTTCCTCTTCAAGGTGCTTTGGGATACGAAATCCATCAGACGCTGTTTGTGGGTCCCAACTGCTTGGTCGTGGAAGGCCCCGAGGACATGCTTTTTCTCCAGAGCATGAGCAGCATCATCGAACGCGAAGGTGGTAATGGTCTGGATCCGCGATGGACGATCACACCGGTTGGCGGGAGCGGGAAGGTCCCAACCTTCGTCGCTCTGCTCGCGCCACAGACAGGCCTGCGTATCGCAACACTGTTGGATATACAAGCCAGCGATCGGCAGACGGTCGAAGGTCTGTATAAGAGAAGGCTCCTCCAGCGAAAGCGCATGCTGACATATGCCGAATTCACGCAGACGGCCGAGGCCGACGTGGCTGACATGTTTGAGCGGGATTTCTACCTGTTACTCGTCAACGCCGAATATGCTAACGTCCTTCAACGTCCGATTTCAGCCCCTGACCTTGACGCACGGATACCAAGGGTCATCCGTGCGATAGAAGCCGTGCTAAGTAGAGAGCCTCTGAAAAAGGGCAGCTTTGGGCATTTCAGGCCGGCGCGATATTTCGCGGAACATCTGGCTGATTTGGGTCCAAAGGTATCTGCTACAACCAAAGGCCGGTTTGCCCAGGCGTTTGAGAAGCTGGACGCCATGCTTGCTTGAAGAGAGCACATTCACACTCTGATCCTCTCAACCTCGTCGAGGCTGAGTTCTTCGCGCCGGCGGTCGTAGAGTTGCGTCGTGCGCGTGCTGGCGTGGTTGGCCATCTGCGCCGCCTTCTCAAGCGTGCCGCCGTTCTTGAGATATGTGGTGATCGCGGTGCCCCGGAGGCTGTGATTACCGATCTTGGTCGCGATGCCGGCTGCAACGCGCCGGCGCGCAGTCATCTGATATGCCTCTGCCTGCTGTAGCCGGGTCCGTGTCAGCGGCCGCCCCTTACTGCGGCTGATCGTGCGGAACAGTGGGCCGCGAGGATCTCCGACAACGTCCGCGCCTTCGATGTAGGCGGTGAGATAGGTCTCAAGGTTGTGGTGGCACGGCATCGCGTGTGCCTTGCCACCCTTCTCGCGCAAACGCACCCAAAGCCGGCGCTGCTGCGTGTAGACATCCTCGACATTCATACTGAGCACAGCGCCAATGCGCGCGAAGCTATAAACCATGGTCGCGATCAGCGCCCGATCGCGCAGGCCGGCGATCGTCGTCACCGCGATGCTGTCGAGCAGCGCTCGCGCTTCTTCGGCCGACAGCACCGGTGTTTTGCCTTCCTTCACGGTATGCGAAGGGCCGCGCACGGATGCTGCCGGGTTCGCCGGCACAATCTGGCCGATTACCAGCCAGTCGAACAGGTGACGGATGCCGGCGAGCTGTTGCTTGACGGTCGGCGCGGATACGGCGCGCGTTTGCATCTCGATCCAACTGGCGACGTGAAGCGGTTGCACGGCCGCGATCGATGTCACCTGGTTCTCCTCGCACCAGGTGAGGAAGTCCGCTACAGCGCGGCCGTATGCCCGGCGCGTGTGCGGGTTTCTGATCTGCGCCGCGAAGAATTCCAGAAACCGCGTGCGCGCCGTACCGCCAGCCGCGGCGACCATCGCCGGCACCAGAGTGTGTCCGCCGCCGGCGACGATCTCGGCGTGGCGATTGGCACGCTTTACGAGAGCCATGATTTACCGGGATTCTTAGGCACGATTCCTTTTAGAACCACCGGCCCAAAGTGAGCGAACTGTTCTACGGGGTCCGCCTTCGCAGCCTGCCAGACCCGCATGAGCGTCGGCAGGTCACACTGCTCTATGACAGGATCGTGCGCCAGATTCGCCCGGGGACTTCGCTCGCTGACTGGCGCAAGTGCACTCCGCGCTTCCACGCTCGCGAGCGTGTAGCATCCCGAAAATATGGCCGCGAAAGCCTGCACCAAATGAACACGCTCCCAGCGGTCGGGATCGCGCTTTTCCACTTCGATCTGATGCAGTACCGCTGCCATGTCTGCGAGGGCGGTATCTTTCTCGACTTGCCGGTGATGCATCTGGTCGGCATTGGCGGGTTCCATCGGGCACTCCGACTAGGGGCTTAGCCTTCCTTCTATCCCATTATCTATATATGATAAAGGACATTATCATAGATAAAGATTTTCAGGCAGCGACCGGGAGTGAGAGGTGGCACTCACGCCGACAACAGCAAATAGACCTGAGCTGGGCAGATTTCTGAAGTGGCTGGCTAGCCGCTTATACCTTGCATCGCGGACGATGCGCCGGTGAGTGCTTTGGCTTCGCAGGTGGTCGGGCTTGATCGGGACCATGCTTGGGCAACCCGGAATCATCTACGGTGACGATAGGCACGGGTCCGGCAGTCATCCTGCCAATGGCATAGCCACCGATCCCGACTAAGATCACCCCCGTGACAAGGAGTGCTGCCGCCAAATTCCGAAGAAGGTGGCGACTGGTCACCCAGCACTTCAGAAGAGTGCGGGTTTTTCGGAGAACCAGGGTGACGATGGCCACCAAGGCCAGCGTAGAGAGGATCTCCAATCCGAGATAGAGATAAACACCGGCCTGCTGCAGCGCATCCAGATGATCGAAGCGATCCACGAAGCACTGCGCCGTGCCGCACCCCTTGAAGACGCTTTCCAGGACCTCATAGTAGTAACACGATTCGTGCATTAATCCGTAGGTGCCCACAACCCCGACAGTAGCAGTAGCTTTTCCGACCGACATCCCTGCCTCCGGCGAACCGAGCGACAGACGGCATAAAGTAATTCCGGCGCACCACCGTCAATCTGTTCTACAAGGTCATCTGGTGGTAATGAGGTGTGTAAGACACATATTGCCAGGTTACTTGGATATGTAGAGATAATTCTTAGTATTATTGTAGTGGATGGTGAATTATTCCTCGTCCTCTATGAGGATTTACAATTCCATAGAATTCCATAGAATCTCCCTTGACACGTAAGCTGCGCTGGGAGGAGTTCGGTTGAATTGATCACCTACACATCCGCGGCATATTTCGTTCGCCGTGCCACCCGCGGCTTCCAGGAGCGCCCTGCTCCCCTCGTGTGTCCGGTGCCCGACATTGATATCGATGGTTGCTTTGAGCGCACCTTGTTTCTGGTTCCGGAATTCCTCCAAATCCACAATGGACATTCCAACATTCGCAAGGAGCTGAACCAGCTTGCATCGAAGGTGGCGCGGGACTCGGCGTATATCCTGAATATCCAGAATGCCTACAAGACGTTCTGGAGCGCTTCCGATGGCGTCACCATGCGCGCCGCGATCCTGCCCTACATCGCTTTTGATCTAGCGTTCTGCATAGCTCATGGCCTACCGAACCCGCACCTAAAGGCAGTTCCTCCTTCTGGGAAAGCACGCAAACTGGCCGAGGCGATCACTACGTATTGCAGCAACGGCCCACCAGCCATCATCCCCTCGATGTATTACATGGCGGAGGAACTTGTGGACCAGCTCTCCACAGAGCTGGCTGGTGGTAATCTGGATCGGCTCTCTGAGAGGATCGCTCTCCATGCCAATGCTGAACAGGCCATTAGAGTACGCGGAGCTGTGACGCCTGCTGCCGTTGGGATCCTGCTCAGAGCCATTAAATCGGGAGGCGTAGCACAGAATAATGTTGGCAGAACTAGTTTTAAGGTGACCCACCGAGCGGCATCAATAATCGCTGCGGGTATTAAGGGGGAGGCGGAGGCACAATCTGCCGGAAGGCAGCAGCGTACACTTAACTGCTTGCAAAACTTAGAACCCGATCTGACGACTCTGTTCGTGACGGATCCAAACTCGGGACGGCGGAACGGGCAGGCTGTGAGTGCCCTGCCTATCGCGGCGGGCAATCTCATCTAAGGCTAATGTCCGAACGCGGCGCCACTCCGACATGTCCCGACCAAAGGAATAACCGATCGATTTGATGGCGCGTTCTAACTTTGCGAGCTGAGAGTTCGGCATGCATAAGGCTGCTTGAAAGAATTGGCGGTCTCTTTCAATTATATGGGCGAGATAGTACAAGCCATTATTGGCAAATTTTCGAGCACAGTACTGTATAGAGAATTTGTCTGATATTAAATCGCAACATGAGTAATAACTCAATATTCTGAACTCTAAATGTCGCTTAGGAATATTTTGGTCTACCCAATATAATATTTCCGAATCCATCATCAGATTGCTTCGCTCAGCTAAAGCTGAGCGATATTGCGATTCCCGATAACTTAATGAAGGAGGGTTCATTACGGCCTCACTTCTGTTCTCTAATGTCAAAGAGATCAGCGATTATTTGTCGGTCGTGAGGTCTGGTCTTCATATATCTTTCAATAATTCTAGAGCACAGGCCCGACACCGTCTCGTGACTTTCTTCCGCGATTCGGGCGATCCTTTCCTTTGTCGTAGAATCTAACGTCATGCTTACCCGAGATGCTGTGCCGCCTGCTTTAGCGAGGCGGCGGCGACGTCTCGGTCCGGCGTTTGGCGGATCAGACATACAGCGACTCGATATGCAGCTTAATGCTGCACTAGGCAGCACTAAGCTGCCCCATTTGTCAACTGGCTTCTGGTAAATGGTCATCTGAACCCTTTCGTGCTGCCCAAGAGCTGCTGGAGGCCAGACGCGGGGCAGAGCATGTAGGGTTGGACGCGCGGAATATCCATCCGGCGTTGCGTTACTCGATCTTCGGCTCGGCTTAGGGGCGGGGCAGAAGGGCCCAGCATCGCTCGCGCGGCGCTTGCCCCACCATCACGTGTACCGGATGAGTCGGATTTTCCTGACGTTCACTGGGAAACAGAGCCATGCCGAGCAGTGACGGGTATGACGGTCTACGCCAGATGAGCCAGGCGATCAGCGACGGGATCGCACAGCACATCAATGCACCGCCGCAGCGCAAGAATCAAAACCGTGCGGAATGGGGTGCCGGCCTGCTCGCAGGTGGCGCCTACGTTGCCTGGACAGCCGCGCGGGTCGAGCACGCCGGCCCGATCGCGCTGGTACAGTTCTACATCCGCTCACTGCAACAGTCATTTGATGCAAGCTGGCCGTTCTATGCCTGGGGCGCGGTCATGCTGTTCGCGCTGCTGTGGGTCGTCGTGGGCGTGCGTGGCTCGCGCGCACCGCGCGACATCATGATGGCGTTTTGGGCGCTGTTCCGGATCGTGTTCGCCGGCGTCGCCCTGTGGTGCGGCTGGTATTTCGACGGCTATCCCCTGGTGAATTGGTGCCTCATGGGCATTTACATCATGGTCGCCAGCTCGTCGGCGATGCTGCTGTATCTCACGCTGCGCGGAACGGGCAGCGGCGCGGTGCAGCTCGTGCAACGACAGATCGCGCGACAATCGAGGATCTTCCGCATTGGCCGACGGCGCGTGTTTTAGGCGGCCAGGCACGCCGTGTTTGGCTTCGGCCCTATGACCGGCGTCCCGCTTGGCTACGAGTGGGACATGCGGCGGGGCCGTTACGGCAAGGCGGTAACTTTCGAAGGCCGCCGCGCGCCGCATCTGCTCGTCATCGGTCCCAATGGGTCGGGGAAGGGCACCCGCCTCCTGATCCCCGCGCTGCTCCAGATGGCCGGCCGCTCGATCGTGGTGATCGATCCCAAGGGCGAGCTGGCGGCCGTCACCGCCGCTTGGCGGCGTACCCTCGGCGATGTCGTGGTACTCAATCCGTTCGGCCTGCATGTCGGGCAATATCCGGATCTTGCTAGCGCCGGATTCAACCCGCTCGCCTCGCTCGATGAGAATGCGCCGACCTTTTACGATGACGCCAAGGGCCTGGCCGAGGCCTTAATCACCGTCGAAGGCGATCCGCAACGGCATTTCCCCGAAAGCGCGCGTGGACTGATCACCGGCGCGATCATGTGGGAGCGCCGGCTGAACGCCGACCAAGCCTCGCTCAAGCACGTCCGCATGATGCTGACCGAACGGGAGGAATGGAGTGATGCCGGGGACGGCAAGCGTCACCTGGTGCGTGGCCTGCGCCGCACAGCTGAGTTGATGTGCGAGGCCGCCAAGCAATTCCCCGATCAGGGCGGCTGGCAGATTGCCAGCCTTGCCGCCCGCTTTGTCGACGAATTCAGCAACGAGACACGCGGCATCCAATCGACCCTCGACACGCAAACCGGCTGGATATTGTCGGAACCGCTCGCCAGCGATCTTGAACGCAACGGCATCGATTTCCGGCGGTTGAAACAAAAGCCCAGCACCGTCTACGTCATCCTGCCCGGTGAGCGTCTGCGCGAGCACGCGATCTGGCTACGCCTGGTCATCGCCTGGGCGCTGCGCGGTCTCTACTCGCCCGGCGGCGTGCCAGTGCTGTTCATTATGGATGAATTTGCCCAGCTCGGGCGGCTTGGTCCGATCGAGGATGCCCTCGGCCAGGGGCGCGGCTACGGCATCGCGTTGCTACCCGTGCTGCAGGATATCAACCAGCTCCGCGATCTCTATAAGGAGCGCGCCGAAACCTTCGCCGGCATGTCGGGTGCCGTGTTCGGATTTCCGCCGAACGACATGAACACGGCCAAGTGGATGAGCGAGCGCTCGGGCGAGGAAACCATCGTTGGAATGAGCGCCGGTGAGAGTGATGCCGGCGACGGGCCGCGCGTGAACTATCATCCGCAAATCCGCCCGCGCTACACGCCGGCTGATCTGTTCAACCTGCCGGAAGGCCACGGCCTGGTCTGGGCGGCCGGTTCGGCAGAGCCGCAGCCGATCTATGCGCCGCCCTATTGGGACATCGCCCGCTGCCGCAAGCGCGCGCGGCAGAATCCCTATCATCCGTAGGTTTTGTTCTTGAGACGTATCGCGAATTCCCGCTAGGTTTGGCTGCGAAAGGAAATTCGCCATGGCAACAGGCAAAAAGGCGGCTTCAGCCGCTAGCAAGGTACTACGGAGCCGCAAAGCCGGCGCGGCTGCCAAACGGGCGGCAGCTTCCGACTTGGCCCAAACACCGCGGAAGCCGCGGAAATCCGGGCGGAAGTAGTCCAATGCAGGGACTCGATCCCGGTGAACAATGGGATGCACTCGTCGCCGATTGGCAGGTCAAGCATAACGCGGTGCAAAGCTTCCCCCTGTTCGAGCGCGGATGGATGCAGCTCGACCGATCGGCCGAGTTCGAGAAGCTACGCGGAGCTGAGCGGGAAGCTCGTCGCAAGATGAATGCTTTCATTGCGGCGAACACTTAACTGACGCGGCGCGGGCTGGCTTTGAAAGTCGGCGGTTCATAGAGACCACGCGTCGTCGGCTTTGAGCCTCTACCGCTGCCCTGCGTCGTGCATGCGCAAGTGCTGCTCTACGCTCCCGTCTGAGCGCGGCGAGGATCGCGGTCCGTTCGTGTCGTGGCGCGCGTCGCCTGGCTTGCTGCATCGCGGCGGCAAACTCCCGCATGATCTCGGCCACTTCAGCAGAGGCCTTGCCGTGCAGCTCGTCGGCAATCCCGTCGAGCAGGCCGAGCGCATTATTCGCGACACTGGGCCGCCTTCCCTCCGTTACCGGTGCAGGCAGCCATCGAGTCGCCTCTCGTGAATATCCGCGCCATGCCTGCCTGAGGCGATCGGCGCGGGGCTTGCGGTATCTGAGCCGTGGCGCTGCCCCTGCGCCCGGCAGGTCATCGCGTTCGGCCGTCCTCCTCGCGCTTGCGGTAGTCGCGTGCGGCCTGGTCGCGGGTTTCCTGCTCGCGCCCCCGCTGCTTGCTGCGGGCCTCGTCGGTGATGCCCGATTGCCGCTGCGCGATTTCCGCCACATGCGCGCGGAAGGCGTCGGCACGGTCTTGTTCCGCCGCTGCGCGCGCGTTCTGCTTTGCCTGCTCCGGTGTCGGCGGCTTCGGCGGCGAGAACAGGCCTTCGAGGAAAGACAGTGCGCGGCCAATCCCTCGAAGTGTGCCGCGCACCACGGATGCCGCCGGATCGGCTGGCGAGCGAACATCCTTCGCCCGCGGCCGGCGCGCCGGTTTGGCCGCTGCCACGGCTGCCGATGCAATAGCAGGCGCGGCGGCCCTTTCCGCCGTCGCCCTGCCCTGCCCCGCCCGTGTTTCTCTCTCTGGTTTCCGCGCCGGAGCCGTCGCAGGTTCGGCGCTGCGCTCTTGCCGCGCAAGTTGCCGGCCCTGTTGCAGGGCGCGAGCCTGCGCCACGTCCGGCACCCGACTGCTGTCGAGGTCGGCCAGGCGGGCGCGTACGTCGGCGGCCCGTGCGCCCTCGATGCGCCGTGCCAGGCTGTGCACCTCACCATGCCGGTCGACGATGACGAAGTCCCGACGGTCGCCGCGCGCCAGCACATAGCCGTGCTGTTCGAGTGCCGCCGCGAACGATTTGCCGCTGTCGGTTGCGCGCCAGAGGGCGGTGATTTCCGCCCGCATGGTCTGCGGGTCGACGCCGCTGCGCTGCGCCTGCTGCATCTCGCCATGCGAAGGAGTGCGATCGGGCCGTATGATCCGCTCGCCGTTCGGGCCGTCGCGTTCCACATGCACGCCCTGCACGCGCACATGCCCGAAGTCCCGCTCGAGCGCGCGCGCCACCAGTTCGTGCGTCCGAAAATTATGATCACAGCGGATCGCCCGCATATGCTCGAGATCGGCGCGGCTCCATACCACGTGACAGTGCACCCGCCGGTCACCGCCCCGCCCGTGTTTCTCATGCTCGACCACGACGCGTGGCTGCCCCGTCAGCCCGAGCGCTGCCTCCAGCCGATCGATCGCCTGCGCTCGCTGCTCCGGCGTCAGCCGCTCATGCGCCGGCACATTGATCGAGGCGTGATAGAGCGTCCGCGTCGTCCTAAGCCCTGCCCCGAACGCGTCCATTTCCCGCAGCGCGCCGGCCAGGTCGAGCGCGGCCACGCCGCGCAGTTGCAGGATCTCCACCCGCTCATTGGTGTCCCGCCGTTGCAAATGCTTCGCCAGATCGGCCGGGCCGCCGCGCGCGTTGCCCTTGATCACCATCAGGCAGTGTCTCGGCCGAGCGCGCGCATCACCTCGTCGCGGATTGCCCGCACTTGGCTGGCGATCGCCGTGATCTGCGCCTCGGTCGGCAGCTTGCCGCTGGCATTCGCCACATGGGCGAGCTGGTTGAGATTTCCCCCCGTGTTGCCGAGCAACCCGAGTACGCGCGCCAGCTCCGCTTGTTGCGCCAGCGGTTGCCGGCGCGCGCGTGCGCCGGCGCTGCCCACGGCGAGGCTACGCAGGTAGGCACCCGCCGCAAGTCCTTTCTGTGCCGCTGCGGCGTTGATCGTGGCGAGCTCGGTGTCGTTGCAGCGGACGTGCACCCACTTGCCGCGCGCGTTCGCCACGCGACGCTTGCCGTGGCGTTTGGGCGTTCCTGCGATATCCGCTGGTACCGTTCCGCTCATCACCGGCTTCCTTCGGGGGTGCACGGGGGCCATTGCCCCCTGCCAAGCAACATGGATCGCGGGCCTTTTAACGGCCGCCCTGGCGGCCGTGGCCCGTGATACATGTTATGGCTTGCAACACGCAAGATTTTCCCGACTTTTCCGGCTCTATCCCTGCCCGCTTAACCAGCGCCCCACCGCAAGCCGATTCGTGCTGAGTGAGTCACTGTGCCGCGCCGCCACTTGGCCAAGCACTGGATATTCCGACACCGCGCCAGGATGATACGTGCAAAGGTGGGAGCCGAGGGGATGCTCTATCTGCGCCGGATCGCAGCACTGCTGCTGTTTGTCGGGGGGGCCTGGTGCGGAAAGACGGCCTTCATCATAGCACTGCTGCCTTTCCACCCAGAGACGTGGAGCAGCATGCAACCCGTGGCCGCGTGGATGCTCCTTCCCTTCTTTGCTCTGCTCTGGGCCGCCGCGGGCTTCGGCCTAATCTGGTTGGGCGGCCGATGGTGGGGCATTCGCCAACGCAGTTATCGCCTCCGCCCTTTCCCCGAAATCTGTATGAGTGTCTACGTGCTCGGGCTCGGTGCGCTGCTTGTGGTCGGCCTTTTCGAAGAGCTGACCGATGGTCCTCTGAGGGGCAGCGAGGCACAGTACAGCGTGCTCGCCGGAATCGTGGTCGTGTCCGTCCTCCGCCGAGACGACATGTTCGGCATCGGCCGGCTGTGGAAGCGCGTCTGATGCTGACGCCGCCTTCGGTCACCATACCGCCCATGTTTGCCGAGTGCTGGGGCTTCGCGCCCCCGCACCCCGCGGGAGGGAAATTCTCGGTCGTTCTAAGCCTTTGAATTGGCCAGCAGTCCGCGCTTTATGGTGCAATTTCCTGCACCATAACCTGGAGCTCACCCGGAACGGCCTGCGTCTCGCCCAGGCGACGATTGGCAACCGCCTGATAGTCGGCATCGAGCTCGATCCCGAGCCACGCTCGGCCCAGCATCTTGGCCGCCAGCAGTGACGACCCAGAACCGGCGAACGGATCAAGCACCAGGCCGCCCGGTGTCGAGAAATTATCGATCAGCGGCAGCAGCATGGTGATGGGCTTTTGCGACGGATGAAGGCGATTGCCGGTGTAGTCCGTCCATTCGATCACATCGCCGAACGGATGCCTTGGCTCCGGCGGATCTCCCTTCGCCAGCAGGTAAGCGCCTTCGTGCTGGTAGCGAAGAAACCGCGTGGCCGAAGTGTAGCGCTTGGGAAACGCCAGGTGCCCGACCGGCCGAAATCCTGCTGCGTTCCAGGCGGCGGCGAATTTGTCGATATGCGCCCAGCCGTAAAAGCACACGCAGAAACTGTCCGGCTTGAGCACGCGGTGGAGATCGGCAAAACCTGGCCGCAGCCACTTGAAGCGATCATTGGGAATAGTGCGCCCTTTGCGATCGCAGTAGCGGCTGACATAGGGCGGATCGGTCAACACGAAATCGACGCTCTGCGCCGGCAGCCCAGGCAGAATGTCGAGACAATCGCCGTGCAGGATCGTGTTGCGCGGCGTGGCGGTGAACGGCAGCGACGTGGCGCATGCCGTGTCGGATTGAGCTTCGAGAAAAGTGGCGATGTCGGTTGTCATGGCTGAAATCTCCTATGGCTGAAAGGAAAGCCCCGCCGGAGGATTCCGACGGGGCTGGTGGCCTACGCGGCCGGTTGCTCCTTGCGTTTGCGGCAGACGATCCGGCCGGTGACGGTCACCCCGGCGGGGATAATCACGTCGAAGCCGCTGCCGTCGCTGTGCGACCAGACGGTGCCGATTTCGAACCACTGCGCTTTCTTGTCGCTGCCTTCCTTCGGGTCGATGACGACGTAGGCGGTGTGGGTTGGCTTGTTGCTCATGATGTTTCTCCTTCGCTATGAGGCCGCCACAACGGGGCCTCGATGCGACCCGTTCACGGCGCGGTGCCTTGCGCGCGGAGGGGCGAGACGCGGGAGGGGGATCACCCGTTTTGCAGGGCGCGCAGCGACCGAAAAACGGGGATACCCGCGTCGAGGGCTTTAGCCCTTGCC
>JAFAYW010000056.1 GCA_019240125.1 Alphaproteobacteria bacterium | reverse complement strand
GTGGCGCAAGCCGTCGAGCGCGAAGGCTCCGACGCGTGGCTGGCTCACGATGCCGGCGATTTCCTCGGCAACCAATACGATGCGTCGGAGTGGGACAAGGTCACCGACATCATCGAGGTGTGGTTCGATTCGGGCTCGACGCACGCTTTTGTGCTGGAGCAGCGGCCGGAACTGAAATGGCCGGCCTCGCTGTATCTCGAAGGTTCGGACCAGCACCGCGGCTGGTTTCATTCGTCCTTGCTGGAGAGCTGCGGCACGCGGGGGCGGGCGCCGTATGACGCGGTTTTGACGCACGGCTTCGTGCTCGACGAGGCCGGCCGCAAAATGTCGAAATCGCTCGGCAATGTGATCGCGCCGCAAGACGTGATGAAGCAGAGTGGCGCGGATATCCTGCGTCTCTGGGTCGTCGCGTCGGACTATGCAGAAGACCTACGCATCGGTCCGGAAATCCTCAAGCACATGGGCGACGCCTATCGCCGCCTGCGGAATACGCTGCGCTATCTGCTGGGGGCATTGGCAGAATTCACCCCGGAAGAGGCGGTAGCGCCTGACGACATGCCGGAACTCGAGCGCTGGGTGCTGCATCGCTTGGCCGAGATGGACCGACTCGTGCGGCAGGCGATCGAGGGTTATGATTTCCACGAAATGTTCACCGCGCTGCATAATTTCTGCGCGGTCGATCTGTCGGCCTTCTATTTCGATATCCGCAAGGACCGACTCTACTGCGACAGCGCCGATGATGTGCGACGGCGCGCGACCCGGACCGTGCTCGACCGCACCTTCGACTGTCTGGTGCGGTGGTTGGCGCCGATCCTGTGTTTCACGGCGGAGGAGGCTTGGCTCGCGCGCCATGGTGAGGGTGTTGCGGGCAGCGTTCACCTTGAGCTGTTCGGCGCGGCGCCGAACGCGTGGCTCGACGCGCCGCTCGGCGAGCGCTGGGCGGAACTGCGCGATCTGCGGCGGGTCGTGACCGGCGCGCTCGAATTGGAACGCGCCTCGAAGCGCATCGGATCGAGCCTGCAGGCCGCCGTGGATGTGTTTGTGCCGGCCGCGATGCTGCCGCGACTCCGCGACGTCGATCTGGCGGAGCTGGCGATCACCTCGGCCGCGACGGTGCACGGCGAGACCCCGCCCGAGGGTGCCTTTGTGCTACCGGACGTAGCGGAGATTGGCGTCGTGGTACTGCCCGCGACGGGTGACAAGTGCGGGCGCTGCTGGCGCATTCTTCCGGAAGTCGGGCATGTGCACGGGCATGGCGATCTGTGCCGGCGCTGCGCCGAGGTGCTCGATCATGGCGCGATTTCGGCGCTGGAAGTGGCGGGCTGATGCTGGGGCGTGGATTGACGGCGGCAGCGGTCGCCGTGGTGCTCGATCAGACGAGCAAGATCGCGCTGCTGCAGCATTTTGGCGAGACCGGCTGCGCGCCGCACCGTGAGGCCGTCGCGCCGTTTCTCGAACTCGTGCTGACCTGCAACAGCGGCGTCAGCTTCGGCCTGTTCAACCGCACTGGCATCAACGGGTTGATCTTCGCACTTGCCGCGGCGGCGATCTGCATCGTGCTGATGGTGTGGCTATCGCGAGTACGCAGCACCTTCCTCGCCGTGTCGATTGGGCTGATCATCGGCGGCGCAATTGGGAATGTTCTCGACCGCCTGCGATTCGGCGCGGTCATCGACTTCCTGTATTTTCACATCGCCACGTGGTATTGGCCGGCCTTTAATCTGGCCGACAGCGCGATCTGTATCGGTGTGGTGGCCATGCTGGTTGATGGGTTGTTTTTGCGGCGCCATTCGTCGCCGGCGGAACCGGGGGAAGATCTTTCGTTATGAATGCCCGTCGTCGCGGCATGTTTTCGTCCTGCCGGAATTTGGTGTTTCTTATTGGCGCCATGACAGCGCTGACCCTGCTGCAAGGCTGCAGCGATTTCCGCCGTGCGATCGGGCTCGACCGCACCGGTCCTGACGAGTTCGCTGTGGAATCGCGGGCGCCCTTGACCATTCCACCCGATTTCGACCTGCGTCCGCCACAGCCGGGTGCGGCGCGACCGCAGGAAGGGACTGCCGCGGATCGCGCGCGCAAGGTGGTCGATGCGGCGGGACCCGGGGAACCCGGCAAGCAGGCCTCCTCTACGCTCAAGGCGGACAAGGTGGGCGAGTCAAACCAGCTTGACCCCAATCAGCAGGTCACCCCCGAAAGCCTCGCCGGCAAACTGCTGAACTCCGGCGACAGCTCCTCGGCCGGTGCCGCCCAAACCCGCCAGACGACCCCGATGAAGGGGGTATATTAGGGGCAGCGAGCCGCAGTGGCGAAGTGAATGGCTGATCCAGCGATTCGGCCACTGACACGTGTGCTTGCCCGCTGCCGCGAGGAGCGCTGATGCACAGCCTGTGGTCGGACGCAGCGGCTAACGACATGGTGGCGCATTATGCGCGTGCCGGTGTCAGCCGCGATGTGGCGTTGCGGGTTTACACCTCGCGTCTCCTGGGCGGCGACCCACGCCTCGTCCTGCATGGCGGCGGCAATACCTCGGTAAAGACCGAATTGTGCGATCTGCTGGACACGCCGGCCGAGGTGCTGTGCGTCAAGGGCAGCGGCTGGGACATGGGCAATATTGAACCGGCCGGTTTGCCGGCGGTGCGGCTCGACCCGCTGCGCCGATTGCGCGAACGGGAGGCGCTCTCCGACGAAGACATGGTGCGAATCCAGCGCGCCAACCTGCTTGATCCCAGCGCGCCGAACCCTTCGGTCGAAACGCTGTTGCACGCGTTTCTGCCGCATAAATTCATCGACCACACGCATGCGACCGCGGTGCTGAGCCTCGCCGATCAGCCCGATGCGGCGGCGCGCTGCGCCGAGCTTTACGGAAGCTCTGTCGGCATCGTGCCGTACATCATGCCGGGTTTCCTGCTCGCCAGGAAGGCCGCCGAAGTTTACGAGGCCGATCCCTCAGTCGAAGGGCTCGTACTGCTGAAGCATGGTGTGTTCAGTTTCGCTGAGACGGCGCGCGGCGCCTACGAGCGGATGATCGCGATCGTGACCCGCGCCGAGGATCATCTCGCCGGCGGGCGGCGCAATGTCTTCGTCCCGGCCAGTTTGCCAGTGTCTTTGGCGAGCGCTGTCGAGATCGCGCCGATCGTTCGCGGTGCCTGCGCGCTTACCGATATGGCATCGGAAGGGCTGTACAAGCGCTTCGTCCTCGATTTCCGCACGGGTGCAGCGATCCGCAACTTTGTCGATGGCGCCGAACTCGTGCGCTATGGCCTGGCGGGTGTTGCGACACCCGATCACACGATCCGCACCAAGAACTACCCGTGCATTGTACCCGCACCGGAAGCAGGCCGCCTCGTCGCCTTCGCCAAAGGCGCCTGCGAGGCGGTGGAGAAGTATGTCGCGGATTATCACGCCTATTTCGCTCGCCATAACGCGGTGTCGCCGGTCAAGAAGCGCGAACTCGACCCGATGCCGAGGGTGGTCGTCGTGCCGGGGGTCGGCCTGTTCGGGCTTGGGCGCAGCGCCAAGGATGCGGCGATCGCGGCTGATCTGGCGGAGAGCTGGGTGACCACGGTGACCGATGCCGAGGCGGCGGGCCGTTTCGAGTCGCTGAACGAAGCCGATCTGTTCGAGATGGAATATTGGTCGCTCGAACAAGCAAAGCTTGGGGGCGCCGTCGAGAAGCCGTTGGCCGGGCAGGTCGCGCTCGTCACCGGCGGCGCCGGCACAATCGGGCGCGCGACGGCGCACCTGATGAAAGGGGCGGGGGCCGAGATCGCGCTGCTCGACCGGCCCGGCGAGGCGCTCGATGCCGCGGCGAAAGGCCTCGGCGCGCTGGCTCTCGCCGGGGATGTGACGAATGACGACGACGTCCGTGCTGCCTTTGATCGGCTGGTGGCGCGGTTTGGCGGTGTCGATATTGTCGTGGCGAATGCCGGGGCGGCGTGGCAGGGACGGATCGGCGAGGTCGACGACAAGATCCTGCGCGATAGCTTCGAGCTGAATTTTTTCGCGCATCAGCGGGTTGCACAGCATGCCGTGCGTATCATGCTGCAGCAGGGCACCGGCGGCTGTCTGCTGTTCAACGTGTCGAAGCAGGCCTTGAACCCCGGTGCCGATTTCGGTCCCTACGGTATCCCAAAAGCCGCGACACTGGCGCTGATGCGCCAATATGCGCTGGATTATGGCGGATCGAACATCCGCGCCAACGCGGTCAATGCCGACCGGATCCGTGGCGGCTTGCTGACGCCGGAGATGATCGCCGCGCGGTCGCGGGCGCGTGGCGTCAGCGAGGCTGAATACATGGGCGGCAACCTGCTGCGTCGCGAGGTGACCGCGGACGATGTCGCTCGATCTTTCCTGCACCTCGCATTGGCACGTAACACCACCGCCGCGATCGATACGGTCGATGGCGGCAATATCGCTGCGGCCCCGCGTTAAGTTACGCGCGCAGCACCAGTAAACAGGCCGACACGGTCGCGAGTGCGCAGAACGCGAAGCGCATGGGTCGCTCCGGCAGTCGGTGCGCCGCCGCGACCCCTGCCGAGATCGCCAGCGTTCCACCGATGGCGAGCGGCACTCCGATTGCCCAATCGACCTGACCCGCACCGGCGTAGGTGACCAGCGCGATGGTAGCGCCGGGGCAGACAATTGCTAGCCCAAGCCCCTGCGCCGCTGTCTGCCGCACGCCAAAAAACGCGGTCAGGATGGGCGGAGCGACGAACGCGCCGCCGACACCGAACAGGCCAGACACCACCCCGCCGAGAACCCCCAGCGGCGCTGTCCACGGCCAGTTCAGCGGCTTGCGTTGGGTTGATGCCAGTAACCCATGCCAGGTGCGATAGGCAACAATCACCGCCAGTACGATCAGAAACCCAGCGAAGGCGACGCGCAGATAACGCGGGTTAAGCCGGGTCGCAAATAGAGCCACCGGATAAGTCGTCAACAAGCCGGTCACGGCAAGTGTTGCGGCCATACGCAGGTCCAATCCGACGCGCTGCCAATAACGCCAGAACGCGACAATTACATTTGGCACGACCATGATAAGCGCGCTGCCTTGCGCCACCTGCTGGTTGAGGCCAAAAACGAAGCCGAGCAACGGGATCACGACCACCCCACCGCCAATTCCGAATAGACCCCCAACCGCGCCGCCGGCAATGCCGAGCAAAAATGCCTCGGCTATGTGCGATAAGGTTGCAACCATCCCGCTAGCTACTCGCGCGCTACCGAGAAGACAATGACATTGCCCCGACCGAACGCGTAGCATCCCGGCGGCTCGAGCGTATCAGGGGAAGAAATGATGGCGGAACACATCGGCAAGGATCTGAGCGGCAAGGTTGCCGTCGTCACCGGCGCCAGCAGCGGTATCGGCGCGGCCAGCGCGCGGCTTTTCGCGCAAGCCGGGGCGCGCGTGGTGGTCGGCTATAATCGCGGCGTCGAGCGTGCCAACGCGGTGGTGGCGAAGCTGGCCGGCAGCGGCCACAAGGCAATGCACCTGCCGCTTGAAGATACCGTGCAGATCAGCAAGGTCGCGGCGGCGGTGCGCCAGGAGTTCGGGCGCTGCGACGTGCTGGTCAATTCCGCCGGCTTTACCCGGATGGTAGCCCATCACGATCTGGAGGCGCTCAACGACGATCTGATCGATCAGGTGCTGACCGCCAACGTACGAGGCCCGTTCGCGACGATCCGTGCCTTTGCGCCGCTGATGAAGGAATCGGGCGACGGCGTCATCATCAATATCTCATCGGGCGCGGGGCAATCCGGTACCGGCAGTTCGATCATCTATGGCGCGTCGAAAGCGGCCCTCAACACGATGAGCATGTCGCTGGCGCGTGTGCTTGGCCCCGAGATCCGCGTTGTCGTGGTTGCCCCGGGCATGGTTCACACGGATTTCGTGCCGGGCCGCACCGAGGAGATGATGGCGAAGGCCGCGATGGCGACGCCGCTGAAGCGGGCGATCGAAGCCGAGGATGTAGCGCTGGCGGTTATCTCCTGCGTCACCCATTTGACCCATACGACCGGCTCGATCATCTCCGTCGACGCGGGCCGGCATCTTTGAGCTGACATCCTGAATTCGAGGGGCGCAATGCCGCACATCACGCGCCAGCGCGACATCATTGACCGGCGGGTGCTCGCCGACGAACTGGCACGGATTGTGGCTGAGGCGCCGTCTTGTGAAATCGAGCGGCATCGGCTCCTCCCGACGCTGAAGGCTGCATTGCAGCATGGCCGCGACGAAATCCACCGCCGCTTTGAGGCCGACCAGAGCGGGGTGCGCGCGGTCGCCGAGCAATCCTTCCTGATCGATCAGCTGATCCGCACTATGTACGATCTGGTGGCGGAAACGATGTACCCGGTGCCCAATCCGACCGAGGGCGAGAAGATGGCGGTGGTCGCGGTCGGCGGGTACGGCCGCGGCGAGATGGCGCCGTTTTCCGACATCGATCTGCTGTTTCTGCTGCCGTACAAGCAGACGCCGCACACCGAACAGGTCATCGAATACCTTTTATACCTGCTTTGGGATCTCGGACTGAAGGTCGGGCATTCGACGCGCAATGTTCCCGACTGCATCCGCTACGCCAAGCAGGATCTGACGATCCGCACAGCGTTGCTGGAATCGCGGTACATCTGGGGCGAGCAATCGCTTTTTACCGAGCTCAAGGCTCGCTTCGACGCGGACGTAACCCGCGGCACCGCCGCGCAATTCGTGCAGGAGAAGCTAGCCGAGCGCGATGCGCGCCACACAAGGGTCGGCGATAGCCGTTATCAGCTCGAACCGAACATCAAGGAAGGCAAGGGCGGGCTGCGCGATCTGCACACGCTGTTCTGGCTCGCCAAATACATCTATCACATCGACGACGTCGCGAAGCTGGTCGATCTTGGGGTGCTGTCGGCCGAGGAATCGCACCGGTTTCAGCGCGCGCAGGCGTTTCTCTGGACGGTGCGCTGCCACCTGCATTACGTCGCAGGCCGCGCCGAAGAGCGGCTGACCTTCGATATGCAGACCGAGATCGGTGCTCGCATGGGCTATACCGACCACGCCGGGACGCGCGGCGTCGAGCGCTTCATGAAGCACTATTTCCTGGTCGCCAAGGATGTCGGCGACCTGACGCGTATTTTCTGCGCGATCCTCGAAGCCGATCAGAAGGGCAAGAAACGTCTGGCGTGGCTGCGCTGGGGGCTGGGGCGGCGCTCGCTCGGAGGGTTTGTCCTCGACAACGAGCGTCTGACGATCCCGGCGGAGGATTTCTTCAAGCAGGATCCGGTGGCGCTGATCCGCCTGTTTCATGTCGCGCAGGAGCACGACCTCGACATTCACCCGCGCGCCTTGCGGGCGGCGACGCAGTCACTGCGCCTTATCGACGCGAAGCTGCGCGAAAACCCGGAGGCCAACCGGCTGTTCCTCGAAATCCTGGCCTCACGCAAAGACCCGGAAGTACCGCTGAGGCGGATGAACGAGGCTGGCGTGTTCGGTCGCTTCGTACCCGATTTCGGCCGCGTCGTGGCGCAGATGCAATACGACATGTACCATGTCTACACCGTCGACGAGCATACGCTGTTCGCGATCGGTATCCTGCACCAGATCGAGACCGGGCAGCTCAAGGACGAGCTGCCGGTGGTCAGCGAGATCATGCCGAAGATCGCCTCGCGCCGGGCGCTCTACGTCGCCACTTTGCTGCATGACATCGCCAAGGGGCGCGGTGGCGACCACTCCGAACTCGGCGAGCAGATCGCGGTGCGGCTGGGCCCGCGTTTAGGGCTGACCGCGGAGGAGACCGAGACCGTCGCGTGGCTGGTGCGCTGGCACCTGCTGATGAGCGCCACCGCCTTCAAACGCGACATCAGCGACGCCCAGACGATCCGCAGTTTTGTCGAGCGGGTGCAATCGCCGGAGCGGCTCAAACTGCTGCTGGTACTGACGGCGGTCGATATCCGTGCGGTGGGCCCGAAGGTATGGAATGGCTGGAAGGCGGCGTTGTTGCGCGAGTTGTATCAGAGCGCGCTCGACGTTATCTCCGGCGGCCTGACGGTCGAGGGACGGGATTCGCGCATCGCCGCGGCCCAGGCGGCAGCTCGCGCCCTGCTGCCGGATTTCACCGATGAGGAATTCGCGACCTTCACGGGGCGGGGATATCCCTTTTACTGGCTCTCGCTCGATGCCGAGACGCATGCGCGACACGCCAGGCTGATGCGCGAGGCGGATGCCGGTGGGGCGCCGCTGATCGTCGACAAGCGCATCGATGCGGCCCGCGCGGTGACAGAACTCACCCTCTATACCGCCGACCATGCCGGCTTGTTTTCGCGCATCGCGGGGGCGCTGGCCATTTCGGGGGCCAACATTGTCGACGCCAAGATCATGACGATGTCAAATGGCATGGCGCTCGACACGCTGTGGGTGCAGGACCAGGACAACACGCCGTTCGACCGGCCAGACAAGCTGGCCAAGCTGGCCTTTGCGTTTGAAAACGTTCTGACCGGCGACCTCAAACCGCATCTTGAACTGGAGCGCCCTGCGGCGTTCCCGAGCCGTACCAGCGTGTTCACGGTGCCGCCGCGGGTGCTGATCGACAATCAGGCGAGCCGCTCCTACACGGTGATCGAGGTCAATGGCCGCGACCGACCCGGCCTGCTGTGGGAGGTGACGCGCGAGTTGACCCGTCTCAGCCTGCAGGTGTCGAGCGCCAAGATTTCGACTTTCGGTGAAAAGGTGGTCGACGTTTTCTACGTCAAGAACCTGTTCGGTCATAAGGTCGAGCACCCGCAGAAGCTCGCCGAAATCCGTCGTACGCTGGAAGCGGTCCTGGCCAAGGGGAATGCCAGCGCTCCGCCGGTGTCAAAACCGACCCGCCGCGCCCGGACGGCGGTCGCCGCGGAGTAGGCGAAGGCGGGGTGGCTGCCGACGGCAATGATACCCGCCTCGCCGCGATCGCCAGTGAGCGCGCGAGGCACGTCGCCGATTACGATCGGGCCATGTCGTCGTTTTTGTTCGAAGAGGCTCAGCTGGCGCAGCGCGCGATCGATGCGCTCGACGCCGAGCGAGCGGAGCTGACCTCCTGCTTGCCGGAAGGTGTAACGCCGCTACCAGCGAGCGAGGGCATGATACCCAGGCTAACGCGGCCGCGTCGTCGGAGATAGCTACAACAACCGTTCGCTGGCCTGTTCAAGGGCCGGGCGAAATTCCGGGTCGGCAATCGCGATCAGCGCGCGGGCGCGCTCGGCAAGGGTGCGACCGCGTAATTCGGCGATCCCATGCTCGGTGACGATGCAGTCGGCGTCGGCGCGCGGCGTGGTGACGACGCCATCGGGAAGGCGCGCGACGATGCGGGAATGCCGCCGGTCGCGGCTGGTCGCGGGCAGCGCGATGATCGAGCGCCCCTCAGGCGCGCGGTTGGCGGCGCGGACGAAATCCATCTGGCCGCCCGTAAGGCCGATATTTCGCCCTTGCGCGGTCTCCGCGTTAACTTGTCCGGTCAGGTCCACCTCGAGCGCCGAATTGATCGCGATAAAGCGGTGAAAGTTGCCCAGCACGACGGCGTCATGCGTATAGCAGGGCGAACGGATGGCGATCCGCTCGTTGCGGTTGGCGTAATCATAGAGCCGCTTTGTTCCCATCAGCATTGTCGCGACGGTTAGGCCGGCATCGATCTCCTTATGCCGATTGTCTATGACCCCCGCCTGCATCAGCGCGGCGATACCATCGCCGACCGCGCCGGAATGGACGCCGAGTCCGCGCTTGTCAGCAAGGGCGGCTGTCACCGCCTCGGGAATGAGGCCGATGCCGAGTTCGATTGTCGCCATATCGGGCACGAGCCGGGCGACATGCCCTGCTATCGCGCGCTCCACTAAGCCGATTTCGCGCGCCGCTACCTCAAACACCGGATGCGCCGCCGGCACGAGCAAGTCGATGCACTCGCCGTCGATCAGGGTGTCGCCACCGGTCCAGGGCAGTTCCGGATTGACTTGGGCGATGACCAGCCGGGCGCCGGCGATCATCTCGCGCAGGCACTCGATGCCCACGCCGACATTGTAGCGACCCTCGGTATCCGGTCCGGTCACCTGCAATAGCACGACATCGATGCGCGGCTGGCCCGCCGCGATCAGGCCGCAGAGATCCGATATATTGCCCGGGATGACATTGCCGGCGCCATTTGCAAAAAAGCGTCGCCCAGCCGAACCGCCGCCAAACGCCGTCACCGTCACATTCGCATGGTCGGCGGCGAAGGCGTTCGCGAGGTTCAGCGCGAAGAATACCCGGAAGCGCGGGCAGCGCGCCGCCTGCTCGCTTAGCGCGTGTGTCAGAAATATCGGCTCCGCCGTGGCCTCGGCCCAGCCGACCGTTTCGCCCCCGCGGATCAGCCGCGCGAAATCGAGTTGCGCCGGTGTGATCGTCCGGGGCGTCTTCATCAAACCGGAACCACGGCAAAGAGAAGGGCGCCGGCCAGCAGCAATAGCAGCGGGTTGAGCTTAGGCCAACGCAGCAGAACCACAGTAGTAAGCGCGGCGGCGGCCCAGACCGGCCAACCTGCCGGCTCGGCCCGCAACAGCGCGAGGCCACCCGACAGGAAGAGGCCGGCGGCGATCGGTGCCAGGCCGCGCTCAACCGCGCTGTGCCAACGCGAGCCGCGCCAGCGATACCAGACGCGCGACACCGCGAAGACCAGGATGGCGCCCGGTGCGTAAAGCGCCAGGGTCGCGGTCAAGGCGCCGGCAACCCCGGCCACCTTCCAGCCGATCAGCGCCGTCAGCATCGAGCCGGGTCCGGGGGCCGCCCGGGACAGCGCGAACAGATCCGCGAATTCGCGCTCGGTCGTCCAGTGATGGATGTTGATTGTTTGCTGCGCAATATCGGCCATAACCGCGTTGCTGCCACCAAACGACAGTAGCGAAAGCGGCGCGAACACCGCGATCAGTGCGAGAAGCGTCGCGCCGATTCCCTCGCGCATCTAGCCGCTCCGCGGTTGGCGCCAGGCCAGCCCGATGCTGAGCGGTGCCAGGACGACAAGCACCGGCAGCATCGGCCAACGCAACACGCCGACGCAGAACACGGTTACGGCGGTGAATGCCAGTCCGGTGGCGCCCGGCGACCCCTGGCCAGCGGCGCGCAGCCCGGTCGCCAACGTCAGGCCGATGACTGCGGCGGCGGCACCATCCAACATGTGGTGCAGGAGCGCGATGCCGCTGAGCCGCGCGTATATTGCGCCCAGTGCCAGGACAATGACGAACGGACCGGCGAGCAGCCCGAACAATGCCGCGAGAGCGCCCAGCACGCCGCGCAGGCGCTGCCCGATCAGGACGGTCATCTTGATGCCGTTGGCACCCGGTAAAACCTGCCCCAATGACAGCATGCGGATAAAATCCGCCTCGTCGATCCAGCCGCGCCGCAAGACAATGTCGCGGTGCAGCCAGCCGGCTGTGCCGCCGCCGAAACTGGTGCTGCCCAATCGCAGAAAGACCGAAAATATCCGCCACAACCCGACCGAAGCGTCAGCGCCCGACACGCCGGATGGCGTCGCGATCAGGTCCGCGACAGGGCGCGCCATACCCGCTCCGGAGTTGCCGGCATGTCGAGTTCGGGCGCCTCCGGCAAGGCGTCGGCAACGGCGCTCATGATCGCGGCGAGCGAGGCGGTGGTGCCGGCTTCGCCGACACCCTTCACGCCAAGCGCGTTGGTTGGCGACGGCACGGGCCGTGTTTCGCTGACGAGGTCGGGCAGGTCGGCGGCGCGCGGCATTGCGTAGTCCATGAATGAACCGGCCAACAACTGGCCGCTGCCATCGTCATAATAACCCCATTCAAGCAATGCCTGGCCGGCGCCTTGCGCAATCCCGCCCTGCACCTGGCCTTCCACCAGCACCGGCTGCAGGACCCGGCCGCAATCATCGACCGCAATATACGAGGCGAGATCGACATGTCCGGTGTCCGGATCGATCTCGACCTCCGCGACGTGGACGCCATTGGGGAAGGTCGGAGCCGCGTCGTACGTCGTGCGTGTGTCGAGGTCGTCCGGCATGATCCCCTCGCGCACCAGCGCGCGGGCGCGGTCGGCCAACTCGAACAGCGGTACGCGGCGATCGGTGCCGCCGATCTCGAAAATTCCGTCACGGTATTCGATATCAGCCTCGGCGGCCTCCAGCACATGCGCAGCAACCCGGCGGCCTTTCTCGATAACCAGATCGATCGCGCGGTAAACCGCGCCGCCGACCGACATCGTGGCGCGCGAAGCAACTGCGCCGGCACTTGGGACCCCGTCGTCGCTGTCGCCATGCTCGACCGTGATAGCGTCGATCGGGATGCCGAGCCGTTCCGCCGCGAGGCGCCGATACAAGGTGCGATGTCCCTGGCCGCTTGCCTGCACCCCGATCGTCAGCAGCAATTTGCTCTCGCCGGGAAAACCGATCGCCGCACCCTCGCCGGGCTGGCCGCCGGCAATCTCGAGAAAGCAGGAGATGCCGAGCCCGCGCCGCTTGCCGCGCGCCTCGGAGGCACGGGCGCGCTCCTTGAACCGGACGACATCGGCGCGCTCCAGAGTGTCCTCGAACAGGGCCGGGAAATCGCCGCTGTCATAGGTCGTGCCAACTGCCGTCTTATAGGGAATGCGGTCGGGCGGAATCAGGTTGCGACGGCGCAATTCGAGCCGGTCGATGCCGGTGAGTCTTGCCGCCGCATCGACCAGCCGTTCGACACAATAATTCGCCTCCGGCCGCCCCGCGCCGCGATAAGGTCCGGTTGGCACGGTGTTGGTGAAGACGCAACGAAAGCGCATGCCGATCTGGTCGATGTCGTACATGCAGGGCAGGCAGCGTGCGAAATTGGCGGTCGCGATAAAGGCGCCGTGCGAGGTTACATAGGCGCCCATCGCCGCCAGTACGTCGACCTCAAGCGCGAGGAACCGGCCGCTACGATCGAGAGCGAGAGCGCCCTCGATCACCGTGTCGCGCGCCTGATTGTCGATGACAAAGCCTTCCGAGCGGGTGCCGAGCCAGCGCACCGGCCGCCCGACTTGCTTAGCCGCCACCAGCAGCGCCGGGTATTCAGGATAACCCGAGGTGCGCATGCCAAAGGCACCACCCACATCGCCGCTGACGACACGGATCCCCTCGGCACCGACGCCAAGGCATTGCGCCAGATGCTGCCGCAACACAAAGGTGCTCTGCGAGGCGCAGGCAAGCACGTAGCGATCGGAACCGGCATCATAGCTGGCCAGAGCCGCGCGCGGCTCCATCGGCGCCATCACGATGCGCTGGTTGATCAGCCGAACCCGTGCGACATGCGCCGCCTCGGCGAAGATTCGCTGGCGCTCGGCGCGCGTTCCCGCGTCGTCGACAAAACCCGGCCAGTCGAGCGCGATATTACCGGGCGCCTGCGGCCACAGCTGGGCCGCCGCTGGCCTGATAGCCGCCGCAACGTCGGTGACGGATTCGCGCACCTCATAATCGACTTCGACCAGGTCGGCGGCATCGCGCGCCGCGCCCTCGCTCTCCGCCACTATCAGCGCGACCGGCTCGCCGACATGCCGTACAGCCTCGCCCGCCAATGCCGGCCGGTGCGGTACGACGAGGCTGGCGCCGTTGGGAACTGGTGCCGCCAATGTCACATTGCCGACGCCGGCCGCCGTCATCTCCGCCGCCGTCAGTACCGCCAGCACCCCCCGCGAGGCCTTGGCGGCCGTGCTATCGATGCCGCGGATCGCCGCAAACGCATGCGGCGACCGGACAAAGACGGCATGGGCCTCGCCGTTGCCGCGCGCATCGTCGCAGAAACGACCGGCGCCGGTCAGCAGCTTCAAATCCTCATCCCGCGGCACAAACGGAAGGCTCATGAAGGCTTGATCTCCGAGACCTCGTTGAGAACGATGCGGCGCAGAAAGGCGCGGCAGGTGCCAGCGAATTTGCTGTGTCGCCGCGCGCGCCGCAATAACCACATCAACCTTAGCATTGCGACTTCATCGCCGCTTCTCAGCGCGCCCGGTTGCTGATCTAATAATGCTGCACTCGAGCGGCGATGCTGAGCGAGAAGAAGTGAGGGGGAACGCCAGCATGTTGCCGACCGCCGCGCATCCGATCTGGGTGCGCCTTCCGAGACCGTCGTCTCAACGCTAGGCGCTGCGGCATCATGGTTGTTTCCCTCGATCTGCTGATAAACGCGATCGTCGCGGGCGTCTTGCTCGGCGGCTTCTACGCGGCGGTGACTGTCGGCATCACGATCTCATTCGGGATGCTCGACATCGCCAATATCGCGCAGCCAGCCTTCATTCTGTTCGGCTCCTACGCCGCGTATATCGTCAATTCGTCTTTCGGGCTGGATCCGATCCTGATCGGGTTCATCATGACCCCTGTGTTTTTCGTGATCGGGATGGCTATCTACCGCCTGTACCATCATGCGTTCGAGACCCGCGGGCAGCAATCAATCCAGGGGCTGGCTTTCTTCTTCGGCCTGCTTTTTGTCGGCGAGGTCTCGTTGATCTTGATCTTCGGGGTCGATTACCGGTTCGTTGAAGCACCCTATATCGGGCCGAGCCTGCACTTTGGCATGTTCGACCTGCCGTTGCGCATGCTGGTCCCCTTCGTCGTGTCGCTGGTAATGATTGGCCTGCTGCAGCTCTACCTAACGCGCAGCTTTATCGGGCGCGCGATACTCGCGGTTTCGCAGGATCGCGTCGCCTTGCAGCTGATGGCAGCCAACCCGACCACCATCAAACAGATTGCCTACGGCATCTCGACGGCGACCTGCGCGCTGGCTGGCACGTTCCTGATCATTATCCAGCCCGTCGAGCCATCGATCGGGCGTGACTATATCGGGCGCATCTTTGCGATTTGCGTGCTCGGCGGTATGACGAGCTTACCCGGCATGGTGGCCGCGGCGATCCTGATCGGCGTCGTCGAGAGCATCACCGCGACGTTCTACGGCCCCTCATGGTCGCCCGCCGTAGCGTTCGGGTTTCTGTTGATCACGCTGGCGTGGAGACCCTCCGGCCTGCTGGGACGGACGTGATGGGTGGCGGGGGCATGCGTGGCGTTTCAACCGGGGCTTTCTGGCTCCTCGCGGCGGCGGTCGGTCTCGCGATCATCCTGCTGAGCCGCTTCACGGTCACCAACGAATACTTCTTTTTCGCCGCTTACGTGGTGCTCCAGTACATCGTGCTGGCGACCGCCTGGAACATTCTCGGCGGCTATACCGGGTACACCAATTTCGGCACCGGCGCGTTTTTCGCGCTCGGCGCCTACAGCTCCGTCGTCCTGCACAAAATGCCGGCGCTGACGCAGAGCTGGTTCGGCATCACGACCCCCGGCATTCCGTTGCCGGTCATGATCGTCGTTGGGGGTGCCGTCTCGGGTCTGGTCGGACTAGGGACGGGCTATCTGAGCCTGCGCCTGCGTGGCGTGTTCTTCGCAATTGCGACGCTCGCCTTGGCGATCGTCGTGCAGACGCTGATCGTCAATTGGGACTATGTCGGCGGGTCGCGCGGCATCTACATCATCCGCCCGGCGAATGCCCCGCTCGGTGGCGGCTACATCCAGTATCTCTACACGCTGATGATCGTCTTGACGGTCGTGTCGGTGAGCATCGCGCGTACCATCGAACGATCGCAGCTGGGTCTCGGCTTCGCGGCGATTCGCGACGATGAGCAGGCGGCCGAGGCCGGCGGTGTTCCGACGTTGCGGCTCAAGCTCATTGCGACAACCCTGAGCGGCGCTCTGATGGGCATGGCGGGTGCGCCGCTGCCATACTACGTGACCTATCTCGACCCGACCTCGAGCTTCAACCTCGCTTATGCCGTCAACAGCGTGGCGATGCCGGTTGTCGGTGGGATGACAAGCTGGGTCGGGCCAGTGATCGGTGCGGTGTTGCTCGGCACGATCCAGCAGCTCGCGACTGTGACGATTTCGTCCGCCCTCAACCTGTTGATTGTCGGGTTGCTGCTGATCGGGTTCGTGATTATCGCGCCGAACGGCATTGTCGGGCTGGTACAGGCGCGGCGTGACAAGCGCGTCGCGGCGGCCGAGGCGGTCGCGCGCCGGAAGGCCGTGGCATGAGTGATATGGCAGCCGCAAAGCGGCCGATCCTCGCGGTCAGTGGGCTCGGAAAGCGGTTTGGCGGGTTTGTCGCGCTCGAGAGCATCGACCTCGATATTGCGCCGGGCGAACGGCTGGGACTGATCGGGCCGAACGGTTCCGGGAAAAGCACGCTGGTCAACTGTCTATGCGGCACCTTGCACAACGAGACCGGCAGCGTCGTATTCGACGGCCAGCCCCTCAACGGCAAGATCGCGCATGAGCGCACCCGCCTTGGGTTGGCGCGCAGTTTTCAGCTGCCAAAGCCGTTCCATACGCTCAATCTCGTCGACAATATCCGGGTGCCGCTGCTCTATACGGTCAACGCCCGTCCCGGCACGCGCCTGACAGCGCCGCAGGTCGAGGAGCGCTGCTTCGAATTGCTGCAGCAGGCCGGCCTTGGCGACAAGGCACGCCGCATGCCGCGCGACCTGACCCAGGTCGAAATGCGCAAGTTGGAACTTGCGCGCGCCGTCGCGACTCAACCGCGCCTGCTATTCGCCGACGAAGCGATGGCCGGGCTGTCGCATGCCGAAGTCGAGGAGGTGCTGGGCGTGCTGTTCCGCCTCAATGAGACCGGCATCACGATCGTACTCATCGAGCACATCATGAGCGCGGTCATGAGCTTCTCGACGCGCCTTTGCGTATTGGTGGCCGGGCAGAAGATCGCCGACGGCTTGCCGCAGGAAGTCGTTCGCAACCCCGAAGTCGAGAAAGCCTACCTTGGCGAATAGTCTCTCCATTTCCGGCGTCAATGCCGGATACGGCTCGGTTCGGGTGCTGGAAAACATCTCGGTGTCGGTGTCGCACGCGGAGACGGTCGCGTTGCTCGGCACCAATGGCAACGGCAAAAGCACTCTGATCAAATGCGTCATGGGCATGCTGAAGCCGAGTTCGGGCAGCATTGTCGCCGAGATCGATGGCGAAAAGCATAATCTGGTCGGCCGCACGACGGAGGACATTGTCGACCTCGGCATTGCCCTGGTGCCGGAGGGGCGGCGGCTGTTTCCCCGGCTATCGGTCGAGGAAAATCTGCTGCTCGGCGCGTTCCGCAAAACCGCGCGCGCCGCGATCGGCCGCAATCTGGATTTTTCATACGAGGCCTTTCCGCGGTTGCGCGAACGCCGGCGCCAACTCGCCGGCAGCATGTCGGGTGGCGAACAGCAGATGCTGGCGCTGGCCCGCGCCCTGATGTCGGCGCCCCGCATCCTCCTGATCGACGAGCCCTCAGTTGGGCTGGCACCAATCCTGGTCAGCCGCACGATCGACAAGATCAAGGAGCTCAAGGAGAAGTTCGAGCTGACCGTTCTGATGGCCGAACAGAACTTCAATCAGGCCGTCCGCATCGCCGATCGCGGCTATGTCATCGTGCACGGCCAGATCGCCTTCGAAGGCCACGACGCCAACGAGCTCAACAACAACGAACTCGTCCGCAAATTCTACCTGGGGCTTTAACTCCCCGGCAGCCGGGCATTTTCCGGCCGCATCCCCGGCGCATAGCTGGCGTCCACCTATCCAACACCCCTACGCTGAAGAGAAGACCAGGCCTCCCGCCGGGGGCGACTGAGGGGCATCATCTCGGCCGGGTGGCTTGATTCGTTTGGGCCCCGCTCCTAACTCCTGTCGAGATGAGTGTTTCCCCTCTGTTCCATCCCGCCGTTGCCGCGTGGTTTGATCGCAGCTTTGCTGGCGCCACTGATGCCCAACAAAAAGCCTGGCCGGCGATCCAGGAAAATCGTCATGTGCTGATTGCGGCGCCGACCGGTTCAGGCAAAACGCTGGCGGCGTTTCTTGCAGCGATCGATGGGCTTGTCAAAGAGGGGTTGGCACAGGGCGGGCTGCCGGACGAGACGCAGATCGTCTATGTGTCGCCTCTCAAGGCATTGTCGAACGACATCAACAAGAACCTCGACCGGCCGCTCAGCGGGATTCGCGAGGAATTGCAGGCGCGCGGCCTGATGGACGTCAAGATCCGCACCTGGGTGCGGACCGGCGATACGCCGGCCGCCGAGCGTACCCGCATCCTCAAGACGCCGCCGCACATTCTGGTGACGACGCCGGAATCGCTTTACCTGCTGCTCGGCTCCGAATCGGGCCGCGCTATGCTGAAGACGACGCGCGCGGTCATCGTCGACGAAATCCACGCGGTGGCGGCGAGCAAGCGCGGTTCGCACCTGGCGCTGTCGCTGGAGCGGCTGGACGCGCTGTGCGGCGGCCCGCGTCAGCGCATCGGGCTCTCAGCAACACAAAAGCCGATCGAGGCGGTGGCGAGATTTCTCGTCGGCGCCGGCCCCGTCAGTGGTCCCGAACCCGACTGCCTGATCGTCGACAGCGGCCACAGCCGATTGCGCGATCTAGCGCTGGAAATCCCGTCGGCCCCGCTCGAAGCGGTTATGTCGGGCGAAGTATGGCAGGAGGTGTATGACCGCCTCGTCGAACTGATCAACGCCCATCGCACGACGCTGATCTTCGTCAACACGCGCCGCACGGCCGAGCGCGCGGCCCGTGCCCTATCGGAGCGGATGGGCACCGAGCACATCGCGGCGCATCACGGCAGCCTTGCCAAGGAATTGCGGCTGGAGGCCGAACAGCGCCTGAAGAACGGCGAGCTGAAGGCACTGGTGGCGACTGCCTCGCTCGAACTCGGCATCGATATCGGCGAGGTCGATCTGGTTTGCCAGCTCGGTTCGCCGCGCTCGATCGCGGCGTTTCTGCAGCGGGTCGGGCGTTCCGGCCACGCGGTCGATGGCACGCCCAAGGGGCGCCTCTTTCCCACGTCGCGCGATGAGCTTGTCGAGTGCTCGGCGATGCTCGACAGCGTGCGGCGCGGCGAACTCGATCGCGTCAAAATTCCCGACAAACCGCTCGATGTGCTGGCGCAGCAGACCGTTGCCGAGGTAGCGGCCGAGGAATGGTCCGAAGATGCGCTGCTCGCGACGATGCGGCGGGCGTCGCCGTTTCGCGACGTCTCGGAAGGCGAGTTTTCCGAGCTCGTGCAGATGCTTGGCGATGGCTATACAACGCGGCGCGGCCGGCGCGGCGCGCTCATTCACTACGATGCGGTCAACCGCATGCTGCGCGGCCGGCGCGGCGCGCGCCTGACGGCACTGACCTCGGGCGGCACGATCCCAGACACGGCCGATTACCAGGTATTGCTCGAACCGGATAACCAGTTCATCGGTACGGTCAACGAGGATTTCGCGGTTGAGAGCCTGGCCGGCGACGTCTTTCAGCTTGGCAACACCTCGTATCGCATCCGCCGCGTGGAGCGCGGCACGATGCGCGTCGAGGATGCCGCCGGCGAGCCGCCGTCGATCCCGTTCTGGTTCGGCGAAGCGCCGGGGCGCAGCGACGAACTCTCGCAATCCGTGTCGCGCTTGCGCGCGGCGATGAGCGAGCGGCTTGAGCTTGGTGGCGCCCTTTACCCCCACCCCGACCCTCCCCCGCAAGCAGGGGAGGGAGTCTACAGTTCGGGTTCGCATGTTGGATCCCTGCATCCCCCGACCCTTGCCAGTTCGCCCCTTCCGCTGCTTGCGGAGGCGGGCTGGGATGGGGGTAAGCCACCGCCAGCCGCCCTCGCCTGGCTGATCGATGAGGCCGGGATCGACCGCCCCTCGGCCGAGCAGCTGTATGAATACCTGGCGGCCGCGCATGCCGCGCTCGGCACGCTCCCGACGCTCGACACAATTGTGTTCGAGCGGTTTTTCGATGCCGTCGGCGGTATGCAACTGGTCATTCATTCGCCTTATGGCAGCCGCATCAATCGGGCCTGGGGCCTGGCATTGCGCAAGCGCTTCTGCACCAAGTTCAATTTCGAGCTGCAGGCCGCCGCGACTGAAGACAACATCAGCCTGTCATTGACGACGGCGCATAGTTTCGAGCTGGCCGATGTGCGGCACTACCTTCACCCGAATACGGTGCGAGATGTGCTGGTGCAGGCTTTGCTCGACGCGCCGATGTTCGCGACGCGCTGGCGCTGGGTGGCGGGCGTGGCGCTGGCGTTGCCGCGGTTTCGTGGCGGAAAGAAGGTCCCCCCGCAACTGGCGCGGATGGACGCCGAGGATCTGCTGGCCTCGATTTTTCCCGATCAGCTCGCCTGCGCCGAAAACCTCGGTGGCGGGGCGCGCGAGATTCCCGACCACCCGCTGGTGCGGCAGACGATCCGCGATTGCCTGACCGATTACATGGATATTGAGGGTCTGGAGCGGCTCCTGACCCGCATCGTGGCGGGCGAGGTGCGGATCGTCGCTTGCGATCTCACCGAGCCTTCGCCGCTGGCGCTCGAAGTTCTCTCGGCGCGGCCTTATGCCTATCTCGATGACGCACCCTTGGAGGAGCGCCGCACCCAGGCGGTGATGGGGCGGCGTTGGCTGGCGCCGGAAGACGCCGCCGAACTCGGGCGCCTCGACCCCGAGGCAATCCAGCGGGTTCGCGACGAGGCCTGGCCCGATGCGCGCAATCGCGACGAATTGCACGACGCGCTGGCCTGGATCGGCTTTTTCTCCGACGCCGAGATTGCGGCGGGCGAGGGGTGGCAAGGGTTCATCGCTGAACTCATGAAGGAGCGACGGGCTGCGCGGCTCGTTTGCCCTCTCCCCAACCCTGTGCCGCCCCTGCTTGCGGGGGAGGGTCGCGTAGGGGTGCCCGTCGTCTGGGTAGCCGCCGAGCGTTTGCCGCAATTCCTCGCGCTGTGGCCACGAGCGGTCACCGAGCCGGAAATCGGCGCGCCTGTTAACTATGCCGCAAAGCAGTGGTCGACCGACGACGCATTGACCGAGATAATTCGCGGCCGGCTCGAAGGGCTGGGCCCGGTGACCGAAAACGACCTCGCTCGGCCGCTCGGCATGACCCCGGAGGGGGTCGCGCCGGCGTTATTCGCATTGCAGACCGAGGGCTTCGCGCTCAAAGGCCGTTTCACCCCCGGCATCGGCAGCGACGAATGGTGCGAGCGCCGCCTGCTGGCGCGTGTGCATCGCTATACATTGAACCGGCTGCGCGCCGAAATTCAACCGGTCCCGGCGCGCGATTTCCTGCGCTTTCTGTTCGAGTGGCAGCGGGTCACCGATAAGACCCGCATGGAGGGCCCGGACGCGCTGGCCGCGGTGCTGGGTCAGCTGGAGGGGTATGAGGCGGCGGCGGGAGCGTGGGAGACCGAGATCCTGCCGGCGCGGGTCTCGGAATATGATCCGGCTTGGCTCGATGACCATTGTCTCGCCGGCCGGGTGTCATGGGCACGGCTGCGGCCGCGCAATCCGGTGCGCGCGGACGGATCGTCTCATGCGGCGGGGCCGGTTCGTTCGACGCCGATCACGCTGCTCGCCCGCCGCCACGCGGCGCTGTGGACCGCAATGTCGCCGGTGCCCGACGCGGCGCAGGCCAGCGGCAAGGCGCAGGCAGTGGAGAATTTCATCCGCGACAATGGCGCCTCGTTCTTTGACGAAATCGCCGAGGGCGCCCGCCTGCTGAAGCCGCAGGTGGAAGAAGCATTGTCCGAGCTGGTGGCGCTGGGGCTGGTGAATTCCGACAGCTTTGCCGGGCTGCGCGCCCTCCTGATGCCATCGGACAAGCGCCGCTCGCGACGGCGGCGGGCGATGTTCGGGATGGAGGATTCCGGTCGCTGGGCGCTGGCCCGCCGGCAACGGCCCGAGCCCGTCCCGCACCTTGCCAATGAGGCCGTCGAGCATCTCGCGCGTACGTTGCTGCGCCGCTACGGCGTCGTTTACTGGCGCCTGTTGGAGCGTGAGGCGGCATGGCTGCCGCCGTGGCGCGATCTGTTGCGCGTGTTCCGCCGGCTGGAGGCGCGCGGCGAAATCCGCGGTGGTCGTTTTGTCGCCGGTTTCGCCGGCGAGCAATATGCCCTGCCGGAAGCGATCGGCGCCTTGCGCGAAATCCGCCGTAAGCCGGCAGCCGACGAACTCGTGTCACTGTCCGGTGCCGACCCGTTGAACCTTGTCGGTACCCTGACGCCCGGACCGAGATTAGCGACACTCACCGGCAACCGCGTGCTCTATCGCGATGGTATCCCGATCGCGCTCCTGGCCGGCGGCGAGGTCCAGTTTCTCGCGGAGCTGGAGCCGGCGGCGCAATGGCAGGCGCACAAGACGCTGCTGCGCGGCAACATCGCCTCGGCGCCGCAGCCACAGCCGCAACCCGAAGCGCTATCGGCATCGGCGTAGCGGTTCCGCAGGGGATCGCAATCTCTGCTTGCGAGAGGTGAACCGATAGCGGGCATGGTTGTTGCTCCTGCTGCAGAAGGAGATAGCGGAGAGACGTCAGGTGCGATCATTCCAGAAGCGGGCAGTGGAGGTTTGTCCTTGCTGCGGAGCCGAGGACGGGCGGCGGCATCGGCTTGGGGCACGGCATCCGGTGCGCACGCTGCAGAAGCAGGCGTTCGAGGCATTTACTGTCACCTGCATGGATCCTCGAATGCAGGAGCCCATTCGGGTCTACCTCGCAGAGCGCGGGTTGGCCGGACGGTATAGCCAGTTCACCATCGCCGGCGGGGCGATTGGGGTCGTGGCTCCCAGCTTCGAGGCTTGGCATGCGACCTTCTGGGACAATCTCGATGTCACCGTGAAATTGCACCGGGTGAAGAGGGTGATCGCGATCAATCACCGGAATTGCGGCGCCGGCAGCATTGCCTTCGGCCCCGAAAAGTTCGCCGGGCGCGCTGCCGAGACCGCGACCCACCACCAGGTGCTCGCCACATTTCGGGATCAGATCATCCAACATCACCCTCGATTGGTGGTTGAGACTGGCCTGATGGCCCTCGACGGGTCGATAATGATGTTCAAATAGTCATTTGGGAGGGCGCCATGCCTGAAAGCGCCACGCGGCCGGCGCCGTTTCGCGCCGATCATGTCGGCAGCCTGCTGCGCCCGCCCGAATTGTTGCGGGCGCGGGCCGAACATCAGGCCGGGCGGGTTTCAACAGCGCAGCTGCGTGCGGCCGAGGACTCGGCGATTGTCCATGCCGCCGGTATGCAGGCCGAGCTCGGGCTGACAGGTGTCACCGACGGTGAGATGCGCCGCGGTTCGTGGCACATGGATTTCCTCTACCAGATCGGCGGTGTCGAGAAGACCGATCAGAAACTGCACATCGAATTCAGGAACGAGGCGGGCACGATTGAGTTCGCCCCGGCGGCACACCGGGTCGGCGGCAAGCTGACACTGGGCAAGACGATCTTCGGCGACGATTTCGCCTATCTCAAATCCGTGGCGCCGGCCGGCAGCGTGCCAAAGCTGACCATACCGTCGCCCTCGATGCTGCATTACCGCGGTGGGCGCGCCGCGATCGACCAGGGCGCTTATCCCGATATGGACGCGTTCTGGCACGATCTCGCCGCGGTTTATGCGCAGGAGATTGCTGGCCTGGCCGCGCTCGGCTGCACCTATCTTCAGCTTGATGACACCAGCCTTGCTTATCTCAACGATCCGGCACAGCGAGCCTATGTGGATAGCATTGGCGGTGACGGTAACCATCAGCATCTGACCAACATCAGGTTGATCAATCAGGCATTGGCCATTAAGCCGCCGGGAATGGCGGTGTGCACGCATATGTGCCGCGGCAATTTCCGCTCGTCGTGGATGGCCGAGGGCGGCTACGACCATGTCGCCGAGGCTCTGTTCGGCGAATTGGCGGTCGACGGATTCTTCCTCGAGTACGACGATGCGCGGTCGGGCGGCTTCGCGCCGTTGCGCTTTGTACCGCGCGGGGAGAAGCGGGTCGTGCTGGGCCTTGTCACCACAAAACGCGCCGGGCTTGAAACTAAGGACGACCTCAAGCGCCGCATCGACGAGGCGGCGAAATACGTGCCGCTCGAACAATTATGCCTCAGCCCGCAATGCGGCTTTTCTTCCACGGTCGAAGGCAACGCACTGACGCTGGAGGAGCAGAAGGCCAAGTTGCGCCTGGTGGTTGAAACCGCGCGAGAGGTGTGGGGTTAGGTGGCGCCCGCGCGCGAGCACCGCATGGGATTGATCCTCCTCAAGATTCTGCCATCGCTCGGCTACCTCGCGCTGGCGGTGATCGGGCGCGGTGGCTGGCATGCGTTTGTCGAAGTGCCCGCGTTGGTCGGTCTTGCCGCAGCTTTCTTCGTTGTTGTGGTGGCGGCGCTGTTTGTCGGTGGCAACCTGAGCAGCGGTGTCCGGGAGGACCGTGGCAACCGTTGGGTGCTGGCGGCTTTCGGTATCGTTGGCCTGCTGATGGGGATTGTGCCGGCCTACACTGACCGGCTCGATTTCTGGACGATCGGCGGCGATGGCGTCCGGTGGTTCGGGGTCGTCCTGTTTGTCCTCGGCTCGGCGCTGCGCCTCTGGCCGGTCGCCGTGCTCGGCGACCGCTTCAGTGGGCTGGTCGCGATACAGCCCGGGCACACGCTCTACACGGGGGGAATTTACCGCATCATTCGGCACCCGAGCTATCTTGGGGCCTTGATCCTGTCGCTTGGCTGGTGCTTGGCCTTCCGCTCGCTCCCCGGTGTCCTTCTGGCGGCGCTGCTGGTGCCGACCCTCATTGGGCGGATGAACGCCGAGGAGCGGCTGTTGCAGTCGGAATTCGGCGCGGCTTATGACGCATTTCGGGCGCGCACGCGTGCGCGCCTCATTCCCGGGGTGTACTGAGCCTCGCCGGAGCTTTAACGCCCCTGATAGGGATACTGATAGCCATAGGGGGCCGCTTGCGGCTGCTGGTATGGCGCCCCATACCCCGGTGCATAGCCGGGCGCCGCTGCTGGTGCGGAGTACTGCTGCATGCACTGCGCGTAATACGCGTTGTATTGCTGCGCGATATAGGCGTTGGAGTTCTGCGCGTTGGCGACGCCTGCACCGCCGCCGACGATGGCACCTGATGCCGCGCCGATGCCAGCTCCGCGCCCGCCGCCCACCGCGGCACCCAGCGCAGCGCCCAGCCCCGCCCCGACCAGCGCGCCGCCAACGCCTTGCGAGGCAGCCTGATTCTGCAACGGCGCAACTGCCTGACTGGCATAGTTACGGCAGGCTGCGTCATTGGCGTAATAGGCGGGCTGCGCCATGGCCGCGGTGCTTGCGGTCAGCATCACAGCCAGCGCACCGGCGGTCGATTTGGTGGTGATCCGCATGATTGTTGTGCTCCTTCGTTGAGCCGTTCCTTGTGATACCTAACACAGAAACTCAACCAGCAGACGGTTAACCTCGACGGTCGCCTCGTGCTGTACCCAGTGCGTAAAGCCGGGCAGATGGTGAATCGTGCAGTGGTCGCATATCGCTCCGCTGGCGTCGGCCAGACCCTTGTTGAGAAACGCGTCGTCATCGCCCCAGATGATTCGCACCGGTACCCGCACCCGCGGGACGGCAATCGTCAGCGCATCGTGACGAAGAGCCCGATACCAATTAAGCATCGCGGTCAACGCATCCGGCTGGCGCCAAGCGTCGCGATAGCGCTGCAGATCGGTCTCGCTGAACGTGCCGGGGAGCGAGCTCCGGCGCAGCGTACGCGCGAGCATCGCAAACCCGCCAGCCGAGAGGATCGCCTCTGGCAGCATCGGCACTTGGAAGAAACCCATGTACCAGCTTTTCGCGAGCTGCGACGGATGACATAGGTAGCTCCGCAGCACGGCGGGGTGCGGCGCGTTGAGCACCGCAGCGCGGCTGATGCGCTCCGGATGCTTTGCGGCAAGCTGCCAGGCTACCGCCGCTCCCCAATCATGACCAACCACCGCGAACTGCTTACGCCCAAGCGCATCAGCCAGGCCGAGGACATCGGCGGTCAGGGTATCCAGGCGGTAGTGGGCGATGTCTGGTGGCTTGTCCGAAAGGTTGTAGCCGCGCTGATCAGGTACGAGCACGCGCAACCCCGCTGCCGCGATCGGGCCGATCTGGCGGCGCCAGGCCAGCCAGAACTCAGGGAAGCCATGCAGGAGTATAACGAGGGGCCCGTTTTCCGGTCCCGCGCCGATGGTGTGCAGCACAACGCCGTTGGTGGCGGTGCGTCGCCTTTGCCACTCGCTGCGCATATTCGTGCCGAGGTGCCTGGCTTGTGATGGGTTTTGGCAGTGGTCTGGTGAACGCTGAGCGACAATATCGGTTCACCTATTGCCGCTTGGCAGGCGCCGGGGAAACTCGCGGCGGCTGCGCCGTAATATTGAGAGCGTGCCTTTGGAAGGGATTAGCGATGAAGATGCGTATGGTAGCCGCTGCAACCGGTCTGATGTTGTTGACAGGGCTGTCGGCCTGCACAAATCCGTATGACCCGGGGCAGCGAGCGGTTGGCGGCGGCCTGCTTGGTGCCGGGGCCGGGGCGGCACTGGGCGCGGCAGTTGGCGGTGGCCGCGGCGCGGCGATGGGTGCCGCGATCGGCGGGGCCACCGGCGCCCTTGGCGGTATCGCTACGACGCCACCACCGCCGCCGCCATATGGACAGCCGTATTACCCTGGTGGTTACGCGCCCCCGCCGGGAGCCTACGCGCCACCGCCGCCGGGCTACGGCGCACCCCCGCCGCCAGCGTATTAATTCGCGCGGCGATTGCGGCGCGTCGAGGAAAATGGCGCGCCGCCTAATCGCGGCTGCAGGCGGCGCCGCCCAGTACGCAGAACTTGGCGCAATGCGGGTGGTTAAGCGGCACTGCGCCGGTCGCGTCGGCAAGCCGCGGCCCCAACTCCCACTGCGGGTCATACGCGAGTAGCGTACAGGCAAGCACGGCGGGACTTGCGGCGCCCTTGCGCTTCGCCACCATGCGCGAGGTGGCGCACATCACTGACTCCGGCGACTTGCCGAGAATGCCCCAGCAGGCTTCGGTGATCTCCGGCACATCGGCCGCAGCGTCCATCTGCGGAAAGACCATCAACGCCACTGGGTCCTCAGCGTCGAGCGGCAGCGCCAATTCAGCGAACAGGCGGGCAAAGCCGGCGCGTAGCGTCGCCTCCGTGTCGTCGTAGAGCAGACGGCTCGCGATATTGATCGTGACCCCGTGCTCGGCCAGCCACCGCAGACCCACTATGGTCGGCGCCCAGCTGCGCGGGCCGCGCTCGCGTTCATGCAATTCCCGTGTGTGATGGTCCAGCGACACGCGGATCGTCAGTCGATCGCCATGCCGGTCGCGCAGCGCCAGCAACTCCGGCATCATCTGGTGCATCGGCTTCATCGCGTTGGTCAACACCAAGGCGCGGTATCCGCGAGCCAGCGCGTTTTCCAGCATCAGCGGCAATTCGCGGTTCATAAATGGCTCGCCACCGGTAAAGCCGATCAACTCGGCGGGCAGTCCAAGCGCTCCGATCTCGTCCAGATAAGTGGCGACCTCGTTAGCGCTCAGATACGCGAGGCGATCGTTGCGCGGCGACGACTCGATATAGCAATGCGCGCAGGTCAGGTTGCACAGCGACCCTGTGTTGAACCAGAGCGCGTTGAGCGACTTCAGTGCTACCCAGGCGCGGCGGTCGCCCTTTGCGGTGATCAGTGGGTCCCGGAATTTGCCCGGATCGAGCGGCACGTGAGAATCAGGCATTTCCGCTGCACTTAACAGGGGAGACATCACGGCCGGTCGAGCGTTTATGGCAACATCGCGCGGAGGATGCCAAAAAGCCATGGCTGTCGAACAACTACATTATGGGACGGTCGCCAAGCTGTTTCACTGGGTAATCGTCGCGCTGCTTACGGTCCAGTTGCCGCTCGGCTGGCTCATGCCCGACATTCACCGTGACATGCAGCCGGGGCAGGCGATGTCGCTGCATATCTCGATCGGCTTGACCGTACTCATTCTGATTGTCGTGCGCTTTGGTTGGCGCCTGACCCACCCCGTGGCGCCGGAGAGCAATCTGCCGGGCTGGCAGCGGATCAGCTCGGAGCTGGTGCACTGGCTCCTTTATCTAGTGGTCTTCCTGACGACCATGACTGGGTGGATTTTCGCCTCGATGCGCGGCTGGTCGTTGTCGCTGTTCGGAATCATTCCGCTCCCGGGGCTGGTCGGGCAGGGTTCACAGTTCGGGCGTGCGGTAGGAGGATATCACCACAGTCTGCCCTGGGTTCTGGTTGGACTGATCGCACTGCACGTTGCCGCGGCGCTGGTACACCTCTTCTACTATCGCGACGGGGTCATGCGGCGCATGCTGCCGCAGGTACTCCGGTAAGATATTGTGGGGAGGGCAGGCTGGCTCAGGCTGCGACGCCAAACCGCAAACTCGCCCGCTGCTTCCGCTCCTTGCGCGTTGCCTCACGCTTCGCCGCCAGTTCACGCAGTACCGCACGGTCCGCCTCGCCAACCGAAGCTTGAGTCTGCACGGCACAGACGGTGGGACAGCGCGTCACGCCCTTCGACCGAATGAACGCGGCAACCGCGTCGTCATGCTCGTTTTGCGTCATTGTCTCCTCCAATGGTTCAACGTTTGATCACGCCGACATGTTGAACGATCGGGGTGCGAAGAAAAATCCGCAGACTTACGTAAGGAATTGTACCTAGCCGGTATCAGCTTGCACCTCGGGCTATTCCGCAAAATGATGTGGTTGTGACGAACGACCGGGGCGAATGATGTTTGGTTGGAGAGCGAGGCTGGGGTTCCTGTTGCCGCCAGGAAATCCGACGATCGAGCCCGAGATCATGCTGCTCGCGGTGCCCGGCGTGTCGGTGCACTTCCACCGGATGAGCGCACCGGGCGAGACGGGGTCGCTTGAAGGTCAGGACCAGCGCAACCGAGCGATGGTGGCAAGCCTTGACGGCGCCGTCGAAGCCCTGGCGCAGGTCAAGCCTGACCTGATCGTGCTGGCGCATACCGCGACAAGCTACACGCTGGGACAGCGCGGCGAAGCCGAGTTACTGGCTCGGCTGCATAAGCAGAGCGGCATCCCGGTGGTTTCGGCTTATGGTGCGGTGTTGGCGGCGCTGGAGCGGCTCGGTGTGAAGCGGGTGGCGCTGGGTGCCCCCTATTCCGCCGCCACCACCGAGCAGGGCCGGGCGCATCTCGAATCCTGCGGCTACTCCGTGGTGCGGCACGCGAACCTGCAAGGCGTCGTCAACATCTACGACACCACGGCGGACCAGGCATATCGCCTGGCGCGCTCGATCGACGTGCCGGAGGCCGACGCCGTGTTCCTCAGCGGCACCGGGATGCCGACGCTGCCCGTCTTGCAGATGCTGGAACGCGATCTCGGCAAGCCCGCGCTGTCGAGCAATGCGGCAATGGTATGGCATGCGCTGCGACGCTGCGGCGTACGCGAGCCGATCGCGGGATATGGCCGTCTGTTGACGCTGGAATAACCAATGCCGCCGATTGTCGATCCCCTCACCGGCGCCCGCTGCTCCCAGATGATGGTGATGATGCGCGACGGCGTGCGCCTCAACACCTTTGTCTTTCTTCCGGCCGACGGTGGCCCGCGCTATCCGGTGCTCGTACATCGCACGCCGTATGGCATCGCGAGCGCCGATGCTGGGGACAAGTTCGATATCGCCAAAGCATGGTTGCCAAATCCAGCCGAGCCGATGCGCGGTTCGATTCTGCGGGGCTGGCGCGCCATCGTCGAACATGGCTATGCGGCGGTGTATCAGGATTGCCGCGGCCGCCACGGTTCCGAGGGAGAGGACCGCGTCTATGCCGACGACGCGGCCGACGGGTACGACACGCTGGACTGGATCGCGGCGCAGCCCTGGAGCAATCAGCGTGTCGGCATGTCCGGCTCATCGGCTGGTGCCACCACGACGCTGGCCGCGGCTTCGACGCGGCACCCGAGCCTTCGGGCGTTTTTCGCCCAGGCGGGTGGCTCCAGCATCTATGACGATGTGGTCTGCGAGGGCCAGTCGATTGAGATGGAGCGATTGTGGCTGTGGGTGTCGAAGAACATTCCGGGCCTGTCCGCGTCCCATCGCGACGCCGTCATGCGGCGCTTTGGCATCGGTGCCAAAGACCTTGCCGCTGCCGCAGAGCGTGCTGCCGCCCGCTGGACGCGCCTCGACGCCGCGCGCCACGCCAACCCGCCCTATGTCGACGCACCGGAATGGATGCACCTGCCGCTTACTGGCTACCCCGATTTCGCGATTTGGCAGCCATTCCTCGACGAGATCATCACGCATCCCGCGCCCGATGATTTCCGCCGCCGCCATAATTTCCGCGCGACGATCGACGTTCCCGGATTTCATGTCACAAGCTGGTTCGACATTTTCCAGACCAGCGTTATCGCCGCGTACCAGGACATTCAGGCCCGCACTGGCACACAGAAATTATGGATAGGCCCCAACGAGCATTACTTTGTCTATGTTAGCAATTTCTGGCCGCGCGACCCGTATTTCGACTGGTTTGGTTATTGGCTGAAGGACGAACCCAGCGATTTGGTTGCCGAACCCGCCGTGTATTACTCGCCACGGGCCTGGGCCGGTGACCGTGCCGCTTACGTCCCCAATGATTGGCAGCGCGCCGAGCGGTGGCCGCCGCCGGGGGTCGTTCCGCGCCGGCTCTACCTGAATGGGGATGGCGTTTTGGGCGATGCCGGCGGCGCGGCCCGCTCGTATGTTTACGACCCGCGGCGGCCGGTGCCGTCCTATGGCGGCCGCAATATGCTGATCGATCCGGGACCGCTCGATCAGCAGCCGGCGCGCGCCGCACCCAACTACGGGCTGACCTATCGTGGTCCAATCCTCGACCGTGACCTGACCATCGCGGGCAGCGTGCGGGCGAGCCTGCGGGTACAGTCCGACTGCCCGGATACCGATTTCATCGCGAAGCTGATCGAGGGCCGCCCGCACGGTGAGGCCCGGCTGCTGATGGACGGGGTAGTGCGTGCGATGTATCGCGAGCCGAATGCTGGACCACAACCGCTATCCCCAGACATCGTCTATCAGGTGACGATCGATCTTGGAGATATCTGCCACACTTTTGCCGCCGGCAGTCGCATCGAGCTCGATGTCACGAGCAGCAACTTCCCGCGCCGCGCCCGCAACACCAATAGCGGCAATGCGGTCTTGGCCCGCGATGATGATGCCGCGATCCGTATCGCGTACAACACCGTGCATCATGACGCCGCGGCGCCCTCATTCCTGGAGCTGCCGGTGATGAGCAGCCGAGGCATGCCATAGCGAGGCCGATTGCAGGCATGGACTTCACGCTTTCCGAAGATCAGCAGGCGTTTCAGGAGACGGCGCGGCAGTTCGCCCGCGACGAATGGCTGCCGCACGCGCCGGGCTGGGATGAGCGCGAGGAGTTTCCCGAGGCGGCATTGCGCGCTGCGGCTGCGCTGGGGTTTGCTGGCATCTATGTGCGCGACCAGTTCGGCGGCACCGGTCTTACACGCCTCGACGCGGCGCTGATCTTCGAGGAACTGGCGACCGCCTGTGTCTCGACCGCCGCCTATCTGTCGATCCACAACATGGCGTCATGGATGATCGACCGCTTTGGCGACGAGGCGCAGCGCGCGCGGTTTCTGCCCAAGCTGATGTCGATGGAGCATTTCGCCAGTTATTGCCTGACCGAGCCGGGCAGCGGCTCGGACGCGGCGGCATTGGCTACGCGCGCGGTGCGCGACGGCGACTGTTATGTGCTGAACGGCGCCAAGGCTTTTATCTCTGGCGGCGGGCGCAGCGACATCTATGTCGCGATGGTGCGCACCGGCGAGCCGGGCGCGAAAGGCATCTCGTGTCTCGTGGTGGAAGACGGCACGCCGGGCCTGTCATTCGGGAAAAAGGAGCGCAAGCTCGGCTGGAATACCCAGCCGACCGCGATGGTGGTGTTCGAGGATTGCCGCGTGCCGGTGGCCAACCGGCTCGGTGCCGAGGGCGAGGGGTTCTCGATCGCGATGCAAGGGCTCGATGGCGGGCGCATCAATATCGGCGCCTGCTCACTGGGTGGGGCGCGCGCTTCGTTCGAGGCGGCACGCGGGTACATGCTTGAGCGGCGCCAGTTCGGCCACCGCCTCGCCGATTTTCAGGCGCTGCAATTCAAGCTTGCCGATATCGCTACCGAACTCGATGCGGCGCGGTTGATGCTATGGCGCGCCGCGACCAGCCTCGACCGCGGTGATGGCGACGCGACGCAGCATTGCGCGATGGCTAAGCGCTTTGCCACCGATGCCGGGTTCCGCGCCTGCAACGAGGCGCTGCAACTGCACGGCGGCTACGGCTATCTCAAGGATTTCCCGATCGAGCGCTATCTGCGCGATGTGCGGGTGCACCAGATCCTCGAGGGCACTAACGAGATCATGCGCGTCATCATCGCCCGCCGGCTGCTGCGGCAATAGCCGCGCTGTTCACAGGCTAGGGCGCTTGCCGCGATATGGGGTGGCCTGCTCGAAGGCGTGCGCGGCGCGTAGCACCGTGGCGTCGTCGAACCGTTTCCCGACAATCTGGAACGACAGCGGCAGGTTGTTCTCCGTAAAGCCGCAGCACACCGACATCGCTGGCGAGCCGGTAACGTTGAACGGAATTGTCAGTGACGGCTTCTCCATCGTCGCGAACTTGCCGACCTCCTCGATCTTGGGCGCCTCGCTCGGTGCGGCGGCCGTCATGACGAGGTCGAGATTGGTCATCGCGTTATCCAGCTCATCGACCAATTCGCGCCGCCGTCGCACCGCCTGCACATAATCGCCGGCGGTAATCAGCCCGGCCAAAGCCATGCGGTCGCGGAAGATTTCGCCGTAGTCGGTAAAGCGCTTGCGCAGATTCTCCTGATGGATCGCGAACGCCTCTGACAGCATGATCGTGACACCGCAGGCGGCCCACTCGGCGAGCGGCGACAGCGTGATCTCGCGCACCGAACAGCCGAGCCCCTCATAGGTCTTGGCTGCCGAGTCGATCGCATCGCGGGTCGCGGCGTTGGCCTCGTGGTCGGTGGAATAGAAATGCCGGATCAGGCCGATGCGCAGGCCCTTCACATCGCCCGTCAGCGCGGCGCGGTAATCGGGAATGGCGCGTTTGGCGCTGGCCGGGTCGGCCGGGTCGTGCCCGGCCATCGCCTGCAGCATGATCGCGCAATCCTCGGTGGTCCACGCCATCGGCCCGGCGTGATCGAGCGAGAAGGCGAGGGGCAGAATGCCGGCGCGGCTGATCAGGCCGTATGTCGGCTTGATGCCGGCGAGGCCGCAATAGGCGGCGGGCCCGCGGATCGAGCCACCGGTATCGCTGCCTGTGCCGCCGAGCACCAGCCCGGCCGCGACCGACGCGCCGGTGCCGCTCGACGAGCCGCCGGTAAAGCGCGAGGTGTCCCACGGATTGCGCGCCGGCGGCCAGGGCAGGTCGAAAGACGGACCGCCAAACGCAAACTCATGCGTCGCCAATTTGCCGAGCGAGATCGCACCGGCATCGCGCAACCGCGCCACGGCAAACCCGTCAGTCTTGGGAACATGGTCCTGCATGACCTTGGAGTGGCCGGTCGTCGGGATGCCGCCCGTCTCGTAGATGTCCTTGAGGCCGATCGGGATGCCGTGCAGCGGCCCGCGATATCTACCGGCCGCGATCTCGCTCTCGGCGGTCTTCGCC
>JAFAYW010000188.1 GCA_019240125.1 Alphaproteobacteria bacterium | reverse complement strand
GGCCTCGCCGCCGGTCGTGCCATCGATCGCGGCGCGCAACGAGGGCGGGTCGAGTTCCACATCGTGATACGACACATGAAAGATGCCGCCGGCCCAACGTGAGCTGCACAGGTAACCGTCGTCCGCGCCCTTTTCGAGCACCGCGGTGCGCAACCCCAGCTCGGCGCCGCGCAGAGCGGCGCAGAGGCCGGCAAAACCGCCGCCGATCGCCAGCAGATCGAATTGCGCCGCGTGGTTCATCCCGGGCATCCGACTACAATGAAGCCTGCCTCGCTATTTTCCGCCTTCTCAAGCCGACGGGAAGAGGGAGAATGATGCAGGCGTCGCGCGGTTCGCCATAGGGGCTATGCCTGCCTCCAAAACTTGCAGTTGATGCAGATAATGTAGCCACCTGTTATATCAGGCCAGGATCAGGTGAAATTCGCGCGATGGTTGCATCGCGTGGGTTGAGAGGCGTCTTCTGCCCAGCCGCCGTGGGCTGACTTTAGTGAACATATCAGGAACAATATGGGCTCCTCTTGGTGATACCTAAAGTCGTCCTGGAAGCGCCCTGCTTCTGGCCACCCCAATTTGGGCATCGGGGGAACGGGTGTTAAATGCAATCCGCTATGTGAACATAAGGCTGCGCTGTATGCCGGCACGGGGCACGCAGATGCTTCACGGACAGTAAATGGCGAAAATAGATTCCCGATGCGTTGGAGTATGCCATTGACCCGCTTTTACCCTAATTCACAAACCAGAAATATGCGAAAAAGGATATTATCACATATAGTTGTGTCCGATGAAAGATGATAGCGAGCAGCTGGTCACAGTGTGCATTCACGTGTACCAGACCGATGCCGGCGGGAAGACGCAACCGGCAAGCGGCGTCTGGACGATTTCACGGCTCCGGTGAGAAAGCTATAGGTTTAACGTGAATACATCTACACCTGATAATTCACGGCTTACGCCGACAGGAGTGTGGGGATGGATCGCGGCGTAACTCTCGCAATTGGCAGCGCAGTGCTTAGGAGCACGGTGCGAGGTTGGGATGAGAACCCGGTAATGGCATTTAGTGTTCATTTGCCTAGTCAGCCAGAGTCATGGGGTATCTGGCGTATTGATGCTGCTGCGAACCGCAATGATTTCAATGTCGTAATTGTGGCTTTTGGGTGGTTCAATGAATACGCCGTCGGAAATCCGAAACCGACAACGCGGTTAAGGTTGTCTGCTTCCGAAGCCGCCGATGTAAGAACGTTGATAACCGCTCTCTTCCGAGACGCCGGCGCACGAAAGACTGTCTTTCCGTTTACATCAAGTAAAGGCACTTTTTTGGGCGGGATCGAGTTTCAGTCAAGTTGGATTTTGGCGAAACCCTAGTCGCATCCATGACTTGTTTGGAGAACGGTCTTATCGCCTTATAAAGATGCTATTGACCGGATTGACGTCGCCACCTCAACGGCGGATGCCCTAAGCGACCCTACATAGGACAAAGGACATTATCATATATAGTTGTGTCCGATGAAAGATGATGGCGAGCAGCTGGTCACAGTCAGCATTCACCTGTACCCGACCGATGCCGGCGGGAAGAAGCAGCCGGCAAGCCGCATCTGGACGATTTCACGGCTCCGGTGAGAAAGCTATAGGTTTAACGTGAGTACACTGACACCTGATAGGTTCGTCAGTTGGCCGGTGTATGCCGGGATCAAATTTCTTGTAATTACAAATGCGTTGTTCTTGCTGCCACTGCCGCCCCCATGGTTTGTGCTGCTCCTGCCGCCATTGGTACTTCTAGTGGTAATCGCGGTGGGGTTAATTGGGTTCGCAATATGCAATAGCCTTCTGGCACTTTTCAGGTGGCATTGGCGTCGAGCCGTTTCGATGATGGCGATCCCAATAATCATTGTGGTTACATTTCCATTGACGGATATCCCCAAATCCGTCAGGGACGCCTTTCGGTTTCAAATTCACAAAGGGCGTTATGAGATCGAAGTAGCTAAGGCGAGAGAGGCAGGTCGCCATTTCACAGTAGTTGACGATTGGAGTGTATTCGCGACTGCTAATTTCTTTGTTGTTTGGGACGACGCAGATAAGCCGGAGGAGGTTATGTCAGGATTTACTCCACAGCGGCATTTTGGTGATCATTTCTATTTGGTGGGGGAGACGCAATGATATGGATACAGTAACATGCCCTTGCGTCGTGCGGTGCGTGCACGGACGAAGAGGCGCGGGTTTAAATCAACATATTGATTCTGGCCTGATGCAGCCGAGACCACGGGTCATTTGCCATAATGCATGTTATCCGGTGGCGTTTTAAGCATCACGGCTCGTCCGGATTCAAGATGTAGATTTTCATTTTTTCGATTAAGGGCGCTAGCGAATACGGATGTGTTACCACATCTAACAGTGCCGGCTCGAGGGGAGCAAAGATGATGGAGCGATCGGACCCGGCGCTGGCGACACGGGTTGCGCGTGAGACGATGCTGGCGCTCCTCGCGGGCCGAGCGCCGGGGGCGACGGTCTGCCCGAGCGAGGTGGCCCGGACGCTCGGTGCCGAAAGCGACGGAACGGCGTCGTCGGGTTGGCGTGACATGATGCCGGTGGTCCATGCCGCCGTTGACCAGATGATGGCCGAGGGGCTGATCCGGCTGAGCTGGAAGGGAAAGAGCCTCAAAAAACGAGCCGGCCCTTACCGGATCGGGCGCGGCAAACGCGAGTAGCGCGACTTCGGAGCTTTGATGCCCCTGCGAAAGTAATGCGAAAGCAGGACCCACGGGCCGACTGGCGAATTGTTGCATGGTGGGTCCCTGCTTTCGCAGGGACGAAATACGTTTTGAATTAATACTTGTGCGGCGGGGACGATTGGTAATGCTGCCGGCGCGCGCTCTGTACCGCTGCGAACT
>JAFAYW010000164.1 GCA_019240125.1 Alphaproteobacteria bacterium | reverse complement strand
TCGATGATCCATGAGGTGTGGTAGAGGCAGCCGGCTTCCGCCATCAGGTCGTCGGTATGCACGGTATAGCCGGCGCCGCCGCCGAGCCGTCCCTTCACCCGCTTGCCGGTCATCTCCTGCACGTGCTGGATGAAATCGGCCCAATAGGCGCGCTCCTGCTCCTCGGTCAGGTCATAGATCGGCCGGCTGTTGTAGAGACCGTGCGCCATGTAATCCCAATTCGCCGCGACCATCGCATCCTTGATCTCGGGGAAATGATCGAGGAGTTCGAGATTGAGACAGCAGCAGGCGCGCACCTTGTGTTTGCTCAAGACATCGAGCATCCGCCAGAAGCCGACGCGGTTGCCGTAATCCATCCGTGCGTAATGCGGAATGTCCGGCTGGGTCGGCCTGTTTTCCGGCAGGTACTCGAAGAACTCCATATTCGGCGCGCACCAGAATGCGACCCGCACGTTGTTCGGCCACCTGATGATCGGGCGATCGGTGATCGGCGCGTAGTCGAACCGGCCGGGTGCGAGTGTCATTGTTGTCTCCGTCGGTCCGTAGTGTCACTGGCCCGAGTGTGTCTTGAACCAATCGATGATCTGCCCGCCGGTGGCCTTCCACACCCCGGCATGAGCGCAGATATGGCCAAGCACCTCGTCGAGGTGACGGATCCGCCACGGCTGGCCCATGATCCACGGGTGCAGGTGTAACACCATCATGCGGCCGGTAACGGCGCCATCGGCATAGAGCCCGTCGAACCACTCGCGCCACATCAGATTGACTTCGTTGATGGTGCGGCGGCCGTGCAGGTGGATGTAGTTGTCGTCGAGATATTGCTGCACGCCCAACGAATACAGCTCGCCGGTTTTGGGCGTCATCTTGTAGGGCTGTTCGTCATTGCCCCAGTCGCAGACATAGCGGATGCCCTCCGCCGCGAGCAGGTTGGGCGTGTTCGGCGTCTCCTGGAAATCGGGGCCGGCCCAGCCGATCGGCTTTACACCGGTCGCCTTCTCAACGGCGGCGATGGAGTCGCGGATATAGCTGCGCTCTTCGTCCTCCGACATGCCGATATGGATGATGCGGCGGCGCGACAGCCCGTGCGCGATGAACTCGGCGCCGCGCTTCTGCCCTTCGTTGACCACGAACGGGTAGTTGTCGGCCACCGCCTTGTCGAGCGCCAGGGTCGGGGTGATGCCGTACTTGTCGAGCAATGCCAGGATGCGGAAGATGCCGACACGATTGCCGTATTCGTGGTTGCCCCAGCCGCCGATATCGGGGAATTGCGGCTGGTTGCCGGTCCACAACCCTTCGGGGCCGCCATTCGGCGTCACCGGCAGTGGCGTGCCTGGCGGCACCTCCCAATCCCAGTGTTCGAGATTGACGATGACCGCCAGCGCCACCCGCGCATTGTCCGGCCAGCACAATACAGGCCGGGTGACGATCGGCGACCAGGGATAGAATTCCTGGTCCATGCCATAGGCGCGTTTCGCGGGCATCGCTCCCCCCTTCCAACCGGCTCGCGCGTCCAGCGGTGGCGGCGCGGGTTATTCGGCGGCGACCGGCACCAGCATGGGCCGCGTCACGCGCAAAACCAGCAGCGACGCGACTAGGCAGGCCAGACCGCTCATCAGGAATGCCAGAAGATAATCGCCGGTCATCGTACGCACCGCGCCGGCGCCGAACGCTGCCAGGGCGCCGCCGACCTGATGTCCCGCGAAAATCCACGAGACGAGAATGGGCGCATCGCGCCGGCCGAACACCTGATTGGTCAAGGCAAAGGTCGCCGGCCCGGTCGCCACCCAGTCGAGCCCGTAGAACACCGAAAATACCGAGAGGCTGACCGGATCGAAGGCACTGAACGGGATCAGCACCAGCGACAACCCGCGCAGGCTGTAATACCAGAACAGCAGCACCCGCGGGTTGAAGCGGTCGCACAGATAGCCGGAGGCGGTCGCCCCGATCAGGCTGAAGGCGCCGAGCATGGCGAGCACACTGGCGCCGGTAATCTCGGGAATGCCGTGATCCGAGCAGTAGGCGATCAGATGCGTGTTGATCAGCCCGTTGGTCGAGAACCCGCATATGCCAAAGCTCACCGTCAGCAGCCATAAATCGAGCGAGCCGATCGCGCGGTACAGCGTCGTCATCGCGATCGCAAACGGGTTGCCGGATCGCTGGGGGCGCGATGCTTCGGCAATCGCACCGTAGGGGCCAAGCCCGATATCGGCGGGGTATTCCGGCAACAGCCAGAACACCACCGGGATCATTGCCGCAATCGCCAGCGTCACGGTAAGTGCGACACCCTCCCAGCCGTAATGTTCCGCCAGAAGCGCCAGGATCGGTAGAAAGATCAGCTGACCGGCGGCGTTGGCGGCGCTGAGCAAACCCATCGCCAGCCCGCTGCGCTTGACGAACCAGCGATTGGCGACAGCCGCCGCCATCCCGACCGCTCCGGCACCAGACCCGATGCCGACCATCAGCCCCCAGGTCAGGAACAGCTGCCACGGCGCGGTCATGAACAGCGAAAGGCCGGTTGCGCTGGCCAGTGTCGCCATGCAGCCGAGGATCGTGCGTTTGAGCCCGATCACTTGAACCAGCCCCGTCAGGAACGGTCCGGTGAAGCCCATCAGGATGATATTGATCGAGACCGCGCCGGAGATCGTGCTGACATTCCAGCCGAAGGCGCGCTCCAGCGGCAGGATCATGACCCCCGGCGCCGCGCGAACGCCAACCCCGGCAAGCATCGCCGAGAACATCACCGCGAGCACGACCCACGCGTAGTGGATGCGCCCCGCACAGAGCTTTGCAACGATGCCGGACATCAATTCTCGCAGAATTTTCTGTGAAAACGCAGCATAGCGTGTCGGCCGCCAAAACCCTTGCTCATTCGCTGCATGGCAGATGCCAATCCTCATGGGTCGGCGTTGCGAGCGTCAGCGAGGCAACCGCCCACGACGGAGGCTCCGCTGGGACGAGATTGCCGCGTCGCCTTCGGCTGCCCGCAATGACATTTTATCGCCTAGCGTTCCAGGCCCGGCGCTCCGGCGGGGACGTCGTAGAAAGCGAGGGTCATCGAGACGCTGGTATAGTGCCCCATCAGCGTGATTGCGTCGGTGATGCCGACATGGCCGAGCGCCTCGACGGCGCGGTCGTAGAGGCCCTGCGGCACCCATCGAGCATTCGACAGGCAGACCGCCATCTCGTAGACGACCTGCTCGCGTTTGTCGTCGAATGAGGCCGGCAGGCCCGACAGCATTGCCTCGACCGTGGCGGCGGACAGGCCGACCTCTTTGCCGCGCCGCTCATGCGCGGCAGTGGGGTAGGCAGAGCGCCATTTGCTGTTGATGACGATCACCGCGATCTCGCGCTCGCGTTCGGTGAGCGAGTAGTGGCCAGGGTTGAAATGCCCGCCGAATGGCGATGCGACCTTTGTCAACTTGGGGTTGTGTATCCAGATTTTGTTAGGCCCCATCAACTTGCCGCGGGTCTCCACGGCGAAGCGGTAGGCTTCCTGCTGCTCGGGGGTCATCTGTTCATAAGGAATCTCGGCATAGCGGCCAAAGGTCGGCGTTTCGGGCATGGCGCGTTTCCTCCTGGTTGCTGCCGCTGCACAATCGAGCTTGGCAAGTCGTGGGGGCTTCGGCAAGGCTCTCGCGGAGTGCTGGGCTTGAGTCTCGGTGGGCGCAGCCAGACATAAGATCGTGATGATTTCTTCGCAGATGACGAGCTTCCTGGTTGTCGGTGCCGGCGCGGCGGGGCTGCTGCTCGGGCGCGATCTGGCGCGTGCCGGCAAGCGCGTGACGATCCTCGAAGCGCGCCAGCGCTGCGGTGGCCGCATCTATCCGCTGCCGGTCGAGGAATTCGGCTATCCGGCGGAGGGCGGGCCGGAATTTGTCCATGGCGCGGCGCCGGTCACGCGGGCGCTGATGCGCGAGGCGGGGTTGGCGCTGGTAAAGCGCAGCGGCACGCGCTGGAACGCGCGCTCCGGGATATTGCGGCCGGACGAACCGTCCTTTCCTGACGCCGATCGGTTTTATCAGGCGCTGATGCGGGTTGAGGCGGATCTGCCGATCGCCGAATTCCTCGACACGCACTTTGCCGAGACGCGCTACGCGGATTTGCGGCGCTCGGTGACGCGGACCGTCGAGGGCTATGACGCGGCCGATCCGCAGCGCTTCAGCACCCTGGCGTTGCGCGAGGAATGGACCGCCCGCGACGATGGCGAGCACGGCCGCATCGCCGGCGGCTATGGGGCGCTGATCGACTACCTCGCGGCCGAGTGCCGTCGCCGCGGCGCTACGATCGTGCTGGACGCGGAAGTGACGGCGCTCGGCGAGGCCGGAGATCGGCTTACGGCGCAATGCCGCGACGGCCGGTGCTTTGCCGCCGACGGCGCGATTCTCGCCGTGCCGGTGCCGCTGCTTTCCGAGATTACCCTGCCGGCGGCGGCCCGCCGGCAGGCCGCGGCCGCGGCGGATATCGGTTTCGGCAATGTCGTCAAATTGCTGCTGCGCTTTGCGACGAAATGGTGGGCCGACGCGACCCCGCGCGATCTTTCCGACATGGCGTTCCTGCTGTCGGACGCCACCGTGCCGACATGGTGGACACAGAACCCACAGCCGCATCTGGTGTTGACCGGTTGGTATGCCGGCCCCAGGGCGGACCGCGTGGCCCCCCTGTCCGAGGCCGATCTGATCGAGATGGGCCTCGCCTCGCTGGAAGCGGTTTTCGCGGTTCCGGCAGAGCGTTTGCGCCACGATCTCGTCGCCGCTCGGGCGATCAACTGGGGCAACGATCCACTGGCGCGCGGTGCCTATTCCTATGCCACCCCGCGCAGCCGGCGGGCGCTGTCGGTGATGACAAAACCGGAGGGTCGCATCTTCTTCTCCGGCGAAGCACTCTACGCCGGCCCCGACATGGGTACAGTCGAGGCGGCATTGGCGAGCGGGCAGGAAACCGCCCGGATGATCCTCTCTGCCGCTTAGGTTTACGTCGATGCCCGATCGGAGCCGATCGAGATGGTCATTGCGGGATGCTGTTGCGAAGCGACCCGATAGCTTGCATGAAGGGTTCGGGGCGGTACCCCGTTGCGCCAGCAAGGGCCTCGTCGACTTTATCCAACGCATTGTCGATCGCGGTCATCGTATCGTTGGTCAGGTAGCCGAGAGACCGCATCGCAGCGATAATGGATTCCAGCGCCATCGCGGCCTGCTCCGCGCCGGACAGCTCGACATCCTCGCCGTTCACCACGACCGTCATCACGGCGGCGGCAAGGGCCGCGATATCCTCGCGGGTAAAATCATGGCCCGCGAGGAGTGGAACGAGCCTGAGCGCAGTGGCGCGCAACTCCGCTGCTTCCCGTTGCACCGCGCTCCAGTCTTCTAGCGTCGCGCGGTGCAGAGCCAGCAGGTGCGCGCGCAACGATGCCGCATCGGCGGGAGCTATCCGGGCGGCGATCACCTGCAGCATCACGAGATTGGCGTCATAAAGCCGGATCGCGCCCGGACCGAGGCCGGCGGCGGGCTGGCTGCGCCACCGCGGCTCATAGGAGCTGTGGTGACAGGCGTTGCAGTCAAACAGCACCAGTTCAAGATTTAGACCGTGCGGGGTGTTTTCCGGGTCGAGGATCGCGTCCATGCGTTTGACGACGCTGATCGCCTGCCCGGCCGCCCAGACCTGCACGCCGTTTTCCGTACCCTTGCGCCCGACGTAGCGCTTATCCACGACGTAATGCGCCGGCTCTGTGGCGGTGAAGGTATCAAGTTCAAACGGCAGGGGCGGGTGCCCGGCGCCCATGATCCGGTGCGTCATCACGCGTTTCCGGTCGCCAAGATGGCACGACAGGCAGAGCTCAGCGCGCGGCACCGGCTGCTCGGTCGGATATAGCCCGGCCGCCAGATCGGCCTTGTGCCCGGCGCCCGTCAGGTGCTGGCCTAGCCAACCTTCCGCGGCGCCATGGCACGCTTCGCAGCCCACGCCATCGGCAAGGCGAAACTCCGGTCCGCGTCGGTCCGCCGCCGCGTTATCGGCATGGCAGTCGAGACACAGGCTGGCACTCGCCGCGTCCGGCAACCCGAGATTATGCGCGATGCGAAGCGCCCGATCCTCCAGCAGGACCGTGTAGGCCCGGTGATGCTCGTCAATGCGGTGGGGATCCGTCTCCTGCGACCAGATCGAGTACTCGTCCTGCCGGACGGACGAGGTCCCCAGCGGTTCGCGGGCGCCATGACAATTGCTGCTGGCGCAGGACGCGACCCCGAGGTGAATGCCGCCATCCGGACTGGTCGAAGGATTGTCCTGGGCCGGGGCAGGAGCCGGAAACAGGCCGCCGGCAAGCAGCACCAGGATCAGCAGCGCCCCCCGGACGGTGTCGCAACCCGCCGCGATGCACCAGCGCTGAAGCACGACCGATCTCACTGCTGGAAATGGGGCCAAAATCGAATCAGCGCGCAGTATGGTCAGGGGCAGCGACGGCGGGTTTGGCGGCGCCTGACGGGGCCGACGTCAGGATCTGCGGCATATGGCACTCCATGCACGAATGGCGATGAGACGGCGCCGTCGTCATCACCTTAAAGGTATTCTTGACCGGAGGGCTCACCACTGCCTGCGAAACGTGACATTCGGTGCAGAAATAGCGATCGGCGGCGACAGTTTGCGATAGCTGACCGTCGCGTCCGGTAAAGTGGGAGATGCTCATTGCGGGTCCCGGAGATTGCTCGGTCCGGACGCGTCCGTGACACGAGAGGCAGTCATTGGCCCGCAGCTCGAGCCGGTATCCCGCGATCGTATGTGGAATGACCGGCGGCTGCCCGAGAGAGCCTCGGGGTTGGCGAACATCGCCCGAGAGGATTGGCGGCGCCTGAAGCGGCGCGGCACTGGCGGTGAAAGGGGTAGAGCCGCGGACACCGTCCAGGCCGGCTGCCGCCGCCGGCCCCGCAACCGACGCGACAGCGACAAACGCCGCAAGCAACCCCGCCCGACCCATCGCCGCCTCAGCTTGTCGCGGCTCTGACAATTCTTACCGCGGCCTTCTTGAAATCTGTCTCCTTCGAGATCGGGTCGGTTGCATCAAGCGTAAGCTTGTTGACCAGAACCCGCTCGTCGAACCAGGGCATGAAAACCATGCCGCGCGGCGGTTTGTTGCGACCGTTGGTTTGCACGCGCGACTGGACCTCGCCGCGGCGCGAAATGACCCGGATCGCGTCGCCATCGCGCAGCGACAGCCGGTTTGCGTCTTCCGGGTGCATAAAGCACACCGCGTAGGGGACGGCTTTGTACAGCTCGGGGACACGCATCGTCATCGAACCGGAATGCCAGTGCTCCAATACGCGTCCCGTAGATAGCCAGAAATTGTAATCCTTGTCGGGAATTTCCGGCGGGGGTTCGTAGGGAAAAGCGTAGATGCGGGCCTTCTGATCGGGAAATCCGTAGAACTGGACACCCGAGCCTTTTGCCACATACGGGTCAAATCCCTCACGATAGCGCCAGCGGGTTTCCTTCCCATTGACTACCGGCCATCGCAGGCCGCGCGTCTGGTGGTAGGTATCGAACGGCGCGAGATCGTGGGCATGACCGCGTCCAAACTGCGCGTACTCCTCAAACAGGCCTTTTTGAATGTAATAACCGAAGGCCTTCGATTCATCGTTCGCGTAATCAGGGTCTAGTTGGCTTGTTGGAAACCGGCTGACCGAGTCGTTGGCGAACAGCACCTCGAATAAGCTCTTGCCTTTGTAAGCCGGGTTCTTATCGAGCATATCCGCGGGCCAGACCTCGTCAGTCTTGAACCGTTTTGAGAATTCGACGACCTGCCATAAATCGGATCGCGCCTCGCCCGGCGGTGTTACCATCTGGTGCCAGAAGTGAGTGCGCCGTTCCGCGTTGCCAAAAGCACCTTCCTTTTCGACCCACATCGCCGAGGGCAGGATCAGATCGGCACAGCGAGTCGTCACTGTCGGATAAACATCGGATACGACGACGAACACAGCCGGATTGCGGTAGCCTGGATACGCTTCCTCATTCAGGTTGGGCGCGGCCTGCATGTTGTTGGTGACCTGCGTCCAATAGGCGCCGATCTTGCCGTCCCGCATCATCCGGTTTTGCTCGACCGCGTGATAGCCCGGCTTCTCCACGATGGTACCGGATGGCAGCCGCCAGATGCGCTCCGCGATGGCGCGATGTTCCGGGTTCATCACGACCATATCGGCGGGCAAGCGGTGACAGAAGGTGCCGACCTCGCGTGTCGATCCGCCGGCCGATGGCTGGCCGGTAAGTGAAAACGGACTGTTGCCAGGCGATGAAATCTTTCCGGTGAGGAGGTGAAGATTATAGACGAGATGGTTGCACCACACGCCGCGCGTGTGCTGGTTCAAGCCCATCGTCCAGAATGAGGTCACCTTCATCTTGGGGTCGGCATAGAGTTCCGCCAACGCCTCGAGCTGGGCGACAGGCACGCCCGAAAGCTCACTCACGTGAGCCGCGGTGTAGGGCGCGAGAAATTTGGCGTAATCGTCGAAACTCATCGGCTGCGAGCCGCCGGGGTCGGCGGTGTTCCGCGCCTGCCGCTCCAGCGGATTGTCAGGCCGCAATCCGTAGCCGATATCGGTATTGCCGAGACGAAACAGCACGTGCCTATCGACAAAATCGCGGTCGGCGCGACCGCTCTCGACGATGGTGCGCGCGACATAGTTGAGGATCGCAAGATCGGTTTGCGGCGCCAGCACGATCGGCAGGTCCGCCAGATCGAAGCTGCGGTTCGCAAAGGTCGATAGTACCACCACCTTCACGTCGGGATTGCCGAGGCGCCGTTCTGTGATCCGCGACCAGAGAACCGGATGCATCTCGGCCATGTTCGAGCCCCACAGGACGAACGCGTCCGCGGCCTCGATATCGTCGTAGCAGCCCATGGGTTCATCGGCGCCAAAGGTTCGCATGGCGCCAAACACCGCTCCCGCCATGCAGTGACGGGCGTTAGGCTCGATATTGTTCGAACGGAAACCTGCCTTCATCAGCTTGTTGGCGGCATAACCTTCCCAGATGGTCCACTGGCCCGAGCCAAACAGGCCGATTCCGGTAGGGCCGATGTCGCGAAGCGCCCGCTTGAATTGCGCCTCCATCACGTCGAAGGCCTCTGTCCAGCTGACAGGGGTAAACTCGCCATTCTTGTCGTAATGCCCGTCGCGCTTGCGCAACAGCGGCGTCGTCAGCCGGTCGCTGCCATACATGATTTTTGGCAGCGAATAACCCTTGATGCAGTTCAGGCCGCGATTACCCTCCGCTTCGATATCGCCTTTGGTGGCGTAAACCCGATCGTCGCGCGTGCCGACCATGACGCCGCAACCGACACCGCAGAACCGGCACGGTGCTTTTGACCAGCGCAGGCCGTCATCCATCGGGGATGCCGCCGCCGCGAGTGCCGGCGCGGTAACACCGAGCACGGCAGTCGCCGCCGCGACGGCATTCGCCTTGATCAGGTCACGTCGGGTTATCGGCATGGCGCGCCTCGGGAGAGGTCGATAGTTCGGCTTCGGCCTGGTGGAAGACAAGCACGACCGCGAGGACTCCTGCTGTCTCCCGGATGGTCGAGAGTTGCGCCGGGATCGTCGCCTCATCCTCCGACTCAAAGGTGACCACGAGCCGACAGTCCGGTGCCACCATGTGGATTTGCGCGCCGCCCAGGCCTTCGATCACATCGCTGACGGTCGCGACGTAAGCTGGCGTCACCTGTATGATCGCACTGGCGATATGAAACTCACCAGCAAGGCGGGCCGTCACTTCAGTATCTCCCACTATCCGAGCGGTCGGCGCCGGAGCACGAACTGCCGGCGCGAGCGTTACGTGTCCGGCAGCGTGCATCGGTTTCCGTTAGACATGCATGACCGGAATTTCCTGAAGTCGATGGTTGTGACGCGGGGGCTGTCTGGTATCGGGCCGCCAATGAACCCTCGGCGAAAAAGTGCAGCAAAGAATGCCTATAGTATAGTCAAACTGGCGATCTGCGCATCGTTTATGTCGCCCGCCACGTGCAAGCGGGCCGCGGAAAAAAGGAACGCTCGCGCCTCGTGCTCGTTGGATATGCACATTCCCCAATCCCAGGTGCGACTCATGAAGCGCTTTATGGCCGGCACGGCCGCCGCATTACTCACCGCTTACGCCGGTGCGGCTTTCGCCCAGAATGCCCCACCCGCGAACCCGCATGCCTCAACTCCTGCGATTTCGACTTCATCAACCGCGAACCCGGGCGCTCCGGCAGCAGGTGCAAACAGCTTCACCGAAGGCCAGGCTAAGTCCCGCATCGAGGCGGCGGGTTACAGCGATGTGTCGGGCCTGACGAAAGACAAGGACGGGATCTGGCGCGGCACGGCCAAAAAAGGCGACGCGACCACCAGCGTGGCGCTCGATTTCCAGGGCAATGTCGTAACCAAGTGACCGCGTCCGGCGCTGCCGGATCACGAAAGGACCAGTAATGATCACCACCGTAACCGGGCTTTATGACACTTACGCCGCGGCTAAAACGGCAGTCGACGCCCTGGAAGACGCGGGCATTCCAAGTTCCGCCATCAGCGTCATCGCCAACAACGGCGATGGCAGCATTGTCGACAAGAACCATAGCAACGCCGGTTCGGATGCGGGGACGGGCGCCGAGATTGGTGCCGTCGTCGGGGGGGCCGGCGGGCTGCTGACCGGGCTCGGCCTGATGGCGATTCCCGGCGTCGGTCCGGTTGTCGCGGCGGGCTGGCTCGTTGCTACCGCCGTTGGAGCGGTCGGCGGCGCGGCCGTCGGGGCCGCGGCGGGCGGAATCGTGGGATCGATGACCACTGCCGGCATCGATGAGCGCGAAGCCCACATCTATGCCGAGGGGGTACGCCGCGGCGGCACGCTGGTCGCTGCTCGCGTTGAAGGCGACGACGCCCTGAAGGCCCGCGACATCCTCGGTCGCTACCAGCCCGTGGACCCCACAACGCGCGAAGCTGTGTACCGCGAGGGCGGCTGGCGCAGTTTCGACGAGAGTGCGCCGGTCTACACAGCTGAACAGATCGAGGCGGAACGCCGCCGCCGTCTCTAAACGAACGACCATCGCTGCCCATCCCGGGAAGCGATCTTATAAGGGATCAGATCATGCCAAAAGAAGAACATACGAAAGCGGCCGAACATCACGAGAGCGCCGCGAAGTCGCATCGCGCCGCCGCCGAGCACCACGGCAAGGACGATCACGCGGCCGCCCACAGCCATTCGAGCAAGGCTCACGAGCACTCGACGGCAGCCCATCAAAGCTCGGATGCGGCCCACAAGAAGAGCGCCGAGAAGCATTCCGCGAAGAAGTAGGTGAAGATCCGGGGCGGTACGCCGCCCCGGATTTGCCCGACGGCCGCACCGCGGTGTCGCGCAACCTCGCGCCGGGCTATAATCGCCCGTGTCCCGCGCTCCGCCGAGGCCGAGGTGAATGCCCCAACCCAGCATTCTCGAACAGATACACGCGCTCGACCCGCTTCACGACCACCAGCGGATTGTCTTTCTCAGCACCTGCTACGACTTTTCGTTCGACACCACGCGGGCGCTTGAGCTGGCGCTGTTTCGTACGTTCTGCGTGCCCAGCATCTCGGCCTTACTCGACCGCACTGGCGAGTTCTATGCGCGTGCCCAAAAGCGCTATGACGATACCGATCTGATCGTCAGCGAGCTGATGGAGCGCGGTTATGACAGCGAGCGCGGCCGGCGCGCGCTGCGCCGGATGAACCAGCAGCACGGCCGCTTTGCGATCGCCAACGAAGATTTCCTCTATGTTCTCTCAACCTTTATCTATGAACCGATCCGCTGGAACGAGCGCTTTGGCTGGCGCCCGATGTGCGAGGCGGAACGGCTGGCGATGTTTCATTTCTGGCGCGCGGTGGGTCAGCGCATGGGGATCAAGAATATCCCCGGCGATTACGGAGAGTTCGAGCGTTATGGCAGCGAGTACGAACGTCTGAACTATCGTTACACCGAGGCCAACCGGCGTGTCGGTGCCGCGACGGTGGAGATGTTCGCGAGCTGGTTCCCGCGTCCGCTGCGGCCGGTGGTGCGGCGGGCGATCTACGCGCTGCTCGACGATGCGGTCATCGCCAATTTCGGCTTTCCGCAGCCCTCGCCCATGATGCGATGGCTGGTCAACGAGGCTCTGCGAGGGCGCGCCAGGTTGCTGCGATTGTGGCCACGCCGGCGACATCCGCGGCTGCGCACCGAAGCACGCCACCGCAGCTATCCCGCCGGCTATCGGATCGAGGAACTCGGACCGTCCCTGAAGATGGATCAACCGAGCGTGCCGAGCGGTGGCAATGATTGACTCCCGGCTCGCGCTACCAGTTGTAGACCTTCTGCAGCGTGCCGCCCATCAGTGCGGCCTTATCGTTCTGGGATAGGTGTTTGGTGTCGTCCCGGAACGGCGCGACGCCCTGCTCATAGGTCAGCATGCCGATCGTCCGCGTCCAATCCGTGCCCCACATGCAGCGTTCCAACCCGAACGCATCGATGATCCGCAACACCGGCTCCCAGATGTCGTCATAAGGGAAGGGCTTGTTTGACATTGTGCAGGCACCGCTGATCTTCACCCTGACATTCTTGTACTGCGCCAGGGCGAGCAGCTTGGGCAGATCGGCCCAGACATCGGCGGGTACCGGAGGGCGAGCCGGCTGCAGCATGCCGAGATGATCGATGACGATGACCGTGTCCGGATGCTGCCGGATGTGCGGCAGCCCTTTGTCGATAATGCCCCAGCACAGCAGGTTGACCGGAATGCCGTGCTTGCCGGCGGCGGCGAATGCGCGCTTCAGACCGGGGTGATCCGCGGCCATCGGCAGGCCATCACGCATTCGGATGCGAATGCCGCGCGCCCCCGGCATTGTTACCCATTTGGCAACGACGTCCTCGATCGCCGGATCGGTCGCATCGACCGGCGTCACCACCCGAAACTTATCCGGATAGGCTTTGTAGACTTCGAGCGCGTAGCTCGGGTCGTATTCATAGGCGCTGAACGACGAGACCATGATCGCGCCGTCGACACCGACGCTGTTCATCGCGGCCACCATCTCGTCGCCCGTGGCGGAGTCGAGTCCGTGCGACGGGCTGGCCCAGGGCCGCCCGGGATGATTGCGATCGAAGGGATGAACCTGGACATCGATGATTGGCATGGCGGTCCTCCTGCTTTGTTCGATCGATTGTCCGCCAATGTGGCCGGTTTGCACAGAGACGAGCCGCGCATGGCAGCGGTGGCCGGAGGTGTGTTAGCGAGCCTGAGCGAGATGGCGGAGCTGGGCGGTGGCGATACGGGCAGCTTTGCACGGAAAGCGGCAACGCCATGCAAGTGCCGCCGGGCGCTCGAGCCGCTCGGCGAAGATAAAGAGCGAGGCCGCCGCCATCGCGATGAGGTGCCACCGTGCGGTGCTCAGCGGAACCAGCATCAGCGCCCAGCACGTGCCAACACAAAAGAGGCCATTGCCGAGCCCGAATGCGAGGGCATCACGGTCCGCCGCCAAACCAAAGGCGGCGAGGTGCGGGCGGCGGTGACAACGGTTCAGACACCACTGCTTCGGGGGCGAGACTTGCCATAGCACCGCCACCGCGATGACGGCGCTTTCGCTGGCCAGCCACGGCGGCGTCGCCCAGCGTGTGGCAATCGCTATCGCGTGGAGGATGATCCCCGCGCATATCCACACCACGGCATATCCGACAAGAAACAACAGCGATGCCCGCGGCCTTCGTTGAGCAAAACTCCGGGCGCGAACATGTTTCAGCGGCGCGGCCACCAATGGCAGCATCATCGCGGCGGTCATCAATACGGCCCTGAGCACAATTTCAGATAGCGTGTCCTCCAGGGGCACGCTATCGAGGATGCTCAGGGTGGATGCAACCCGCCCCGACCCGGACGAACACACCGTCGCCAGCGTCAAGCCATCGGCGCTGAGCATTAGTGCCACCCATGCCGCGAGGCACGCGATCGCCAGCGCGACCCGCCACGGCTGCATCCCCGCGATCATGTCACCGACGCCAGGTCCGGTCAGGGATTCTGCCGGAAGACGCTTATCCGGCCAATACTGATCTGCGCCGCTTCGGGCACTGGATGCAGCGGTACCAGCCTGACGTGCAGCTGATCAGCGTTGAACGCGCCCGATAGATGCAGCTTGTCGACCACGTGCGTGATCTCGAGCACAAAGGTCAGCCCGTCGCCGGCATGCTGATCGTCGGCAACCGATGCCTTGCGCACCCCGAATAACGCAATGGTGCCCGCCAGATTGTCGGGGTGCTGCGCGGGCTCCGCGCCATCGGGGAGATTGACGTACACCTTGAAGGCAGTGGCGTCGTTGAGGCCGCGGACATTCTCCAGGTTAAGGAATACGCGGTCAGGCGCTGTCGTCGAGGCACCCGTGACCGCGAAGCTGGCAACGGCTTTACGGCGCACCGCCGGGTCGAGGGTGACAGCGGCTGTGGTCTCGGTGCCGCTCAGCCGCAGGCTCTCCTGAGTTGCGCCGACGAGCTCTACGCTCCGGGGCCGTTGCATCGCGGTACTCCTTGCCAGCGCGTCGGCCGCGTCCGACGTCAAGCCGAACCGCTGCAACCGCGCTGTCATCTGCGGCGCGGCTGTCGGCGCCGATAAATCGTCGTAATTATAGCCGAGTTTCGTGAGATCGCTCATCTGGCCCGGCGTATAGGACCAGCCGATCCCACCCGGCATCGGCAGGCGGAAGACGCGCTCGCCGACAGCCTCGGGTCCGTTCACCCAATTTGCATCGGACGGATCCACATCTGTGGCCGGGTTCTGCCGCCATACCTGCCAAAGCCGGTCGATATTGGCGTGATGCAGCCAGAAGATCGGATCCAGCCCCGCCGTATCGGGGTCGGACATCAAGCCCGGCAGGCCGGATTGCGGATCGCCGCCACCGACCAGACTATGCACCGCGTCATGCGGCTGCGTTTCGATGCCGCCGTGCACCGTCCCCGAATGACTGAACCCGCTATTGACACCTCCAAAGCCGGGACTGCCACCTTGGTCGCTGCCGGTAAAGTCGGGGTCGGCGAGGGCGGTGAGGTCGATTGCGTCAACCGGAATGGTGATGTTGCCATCGTTATTCGGGCCATAGCGCTGCACGACGAAGAGCGGATTGTCGCCGGTACCGTCGGGCCAATCCGGCGAGCCGAACGCTATCGGCAAACGGTCCTGGTTTGGCTTGAAGTAGTTCCAGTACGGCAGGGCCCAATCCGCCGGGCCGTTGAGCGTTACGATCGCATCGCGCACGACCGCCTCAAGCGCCAACAGGTAACCGCGATGCCACGGCAGGAAATACCAGCTGCCGTGCTGACACTGATTCCAATAGGTCGCGATATCGGCTTGGCTCGGCGGGCGGTCCTGCTGGTTCAGATATCCGAGTTGCTGCCACAATCCCTGGTCGAGGCCGTGGATGGCGGCGTAGAAGCGCCAACTCGTCGGATCGTTCAGCGGGCGCGCTTTCATCGCCTTGACACCACGCGCGTACCAGAGGATCGGATCGGCCCAATCGCCTCCAAGTTCCCAAACGTTTTTACGGGTGAACGCCATGACACCGTCTCCTCTTTGAGACATGCGGCGACTTTAAGGGAAGGTTGTTCTCTCGTGGCTCCTTCGACAGCCGCAGTCAAAGTAACGATGAGTGGATAAGATTAGTATTTGTTAGTAATACGTGAATAACGTCGAACGATTATTATTGTAATAAATTAAGTATCGCGCGCCCAGCCCTGTAAGGGCTGCAAAACAAACCGACTGGAACCTAACCTCAGTTCAACGACCGCAAAATATCTAGAAGGCTGAAAACCGGCGTCGCTTGAGGATGGGCCGTCCGGCCTCGTCGTGTCCGGTGATTTCGTGAGTGGCGCCCGGTGGAAGGCGGCCCTCCGCGTCGGCAACGGCCGCCTCGCCACGTTCGATGATGCCCTGCTCGTAGGACTGTTTGGCGCGCCGCTCTTGTTCGTCCGGCGGCGGCGCTGCCGTGGTGTCGGGCTTGTCGGGAGGCGTTGAGCTCACCCATTACGAGGTGGTGCGGAGACCGCAATCGAACAAGATGCGACTCAGGGCGAGGCCGCCGCCATTCGGGTCCGATTGTAAGCGATGCGTCTTGAAGACATGCGGGTGCAGCAGACTCACCCCTTTGCGGGCAACCTCATCGACGTCGATGTGCCCGCGTTGCAGCAGGTCTTCCACAAACGCCCGTGCGGCGCGCTCACTGTTCGACGGCGCGACGATGCCGACGCCAAATGCAGCCGCGACAGCGCCGAACCGGCGCGGGTCAGAGGGCGCGCGAACCAGCAGCGGTTGATCGCCAAGCCCGTATTCGGAGGCGGAGAGGGCAATGTAGGGCAGATCCTGCCGTGATGTGTCATGCGACGGCACGACTGCCATCGCCGCGACACCTCTCGCCGGGAATGACGCGATACCCACTGCCGATTGCGGCGATAGAATCCCGCGGCGCACAAAGGCGCTTTTCAGTGCATCGCCATACGTTCCGTTGTGGGCGGCGTCAGCGGCGACCAGGGCAGCCGCCACCTGGCTCATATATTCTGGCACGATCGGCGCCGACCGCACCGCCGCGACGAGCAATTTGCCAAAATCTCGACTCACCCGCAGCAGATCTGCTTCGTTCGGCGACGCAGCCAGCAGCTTGAGGCTTCCGGCAAGCGCTTCGAGGAACGCCCCCGTGAACACCCGCGAGAATGAGTGCGGTTCCGAGGATAGGTGTATCGCCGGTGCGCTCGACGGCAGGTTTTCCGGGTTTGTGTAGAAGAACGAGTTGGCCGCGTTCCGCAGGCAATCGGCGTCAACCGCGGTGGGCGCCTGCTGGCGGATCGCCCAGCCAAGCTGCTCGGCGAGCCGCGACAGGCGTGAGTTGCGCGCCAGATTGCCGTTTGTCTCCTTTATCACGGCGTTCCGCATCGATGGCAACTGAAGCGCCACCAGCATCGCGCTTATGTCACCGAATGCCTCGTGGAACGCCGCCGCCTCGATCGTTCCGGCATTAAACAGCTCGGGACGCAGGGCATCGAGCACGGCATGGCCTTGCTCATGGCACGCGATGTCGGGGCTCTCGCCCGAGTAGACGGTGCGCTCGCCAACCGTGCCGTGAAAGAAGTTCAGCGCCTGCCGGTCGTAGTAGGCGTTGAAATCCTCCCCCTCGTCGAGCAGGACCTTGAGCGGCTCGCCGGGCTGCCATGTCACCCCTTCGGGGATCATGTCGCGCCAGAACGCTGCGCCACGCGCCACCGCGTCGGCGGTTGACCAGTAGCGGAACTCGGCGGTGCCGATCTGATAACCGCGTGCCGCCGGTGCGGTTGCCTTGGGAATCGCCAATTGGAGCGGTGATAGCGTCAGGATAGGCACCGGACGCGATTCCGGCGGCACAGGCGGCGGCAGGCTCTCACCTGGATCATCCTGCCAGCCGAGAACGCCGTCTTGCGTCGCCGCGACCGCATCCATCCGGGTTGCGTGACCCACGGCGACATTGTCCCAGTCGTGCAGGAAGATCTGCTCGAAATATGCAGCCACCGTCGCGTTGTCGATGATCACACCGGCATCGCGGTTCTGCAGTACACCGTCACCCGACCAGTTCTGGCTGCTGATGACGACGCGTCGGCTATCGATGACGAAGCCCTTGTTGTGGACACCGTTCTGGATGCGGACGAGACCGGTGTCGATACCGGCCATCTGCAGTCGCTCCATCCACTGACTGTTCTGCCATTGGCTCAAGATGATGCGCACAGTGACGCCCGCGGTGACGCGAGCGGCTATGGCGTCGAGCAACGCGGTAAAGGCGGCATCGGCGTCCTTTGTTGAGGGATGCATATACTGCAACTGGATGTATAGGCTGTGCTGTGCCCCCTCGATCAGCTGCCGCATCTTGCTGGCATACAGCCCCGCACCATCGGGTCCAAGATCGGGTGTCAGCAGCGGCTGCACCGTCATCGGCTCGGTCACCGTCAACGGCGCGAAAAACTTGGCCGGGGCCCGAGCCGCCGCCGCGGGGTGCGTTTCCGCGAGATCGACTGTCTGCTCGGCAAAGGCTTCCAATTCCGGTGCCGCACCCAATGCGCCTTGAGCCTGCTGCGCGGTTTCGCGATCGTTGAGCACATAAGCCTCGAACAGCCGGGCCAAACCTTGATGCGCGATGATGACGTGCCAGTCGCGATCGCTCTTCTTGAAGGTTTCGGCGGCATGCGCCGGATCGGGATCGCTGATCGGCGCGTCCTCCGGTTGGTTGGAGTTGTTCCAATTACCGCTGGATAGCCACAGTTCCTGGCTGTCGCGCACCGCGACCTTGATGTGGTAGGCGGTCGGGAACATCCACTCGCGTACTTCCGGGCTCGAACGAACCGGGGCCCAGGCAAACGCGAAGTGACCGTTCAGTTTGCCCTTGAGATCCTGTTCGGCTTCCTCATCGCTCTGGTCGGCGGTCGGGTTGCGCGTCGGATGATCCAGCACCAGCGACATGTCGCGGCCGCCAACCGCGGCTTCGACCGCCGACAGAACATGCGCTGATGTAAAATCATACATGGCGACCGCCAGCTTCTGCTCGACGCGTTGCAGAAAGGCGCCGAGAGTGGGCCACCCGGCATCGGGGCTAGCATGACAGATCAATGTCACCGTATCTGTCACCGGATCGAGCGGCTGCGCCGACGGCTGGTATTGAATCTGCGGCTTGGAAGGTCCGTGCGCCGCTGCGGCCACCGCCGCCGGCATATCGGCAAAAATGTGCTCGAACGGGAAGTCCGGACCGCGCTGCTCGCCCCTGGTCCGGTTCATGAGAGCGAGATGCACCGCCGGCTGCGTTGCTTTCAGTCGCTCGAGCGGCGACGCCTCGCGGATTTCGATTGGAATTCCGGACAATTGCGTCGGTAAACCATACGCGGTGGCGTCGCCTTTCCTGGTGCCCACCAGCGCGACGATGATCGGCTCTCCAACCGGCCAGCCTGCCTCGACATGGTAGCCGGGCCGTACCGCCAGAATGCCCGGCTTTTTCAATGCCCCTAAGTTCTGCTCAATCGTCAGCCCTACGTCACCGAGTTGTGTCATCATATCCTCCCGTGCAAAGGCCCGCCAGAATTGGCGCAGCATCACCGCTCTGAGTGACGACGCGTCGCAGTCTTTGTTCTTTATCCGCGCGTGTTACCGCCGCGCGTTCGCGGAAAGGCGATCAGGCCGCGACCGCCCGTTGCCGTCGCCGGCCGCGATGCTTTGATGGCTCGCATTCGATAATCTCGGCGTAAACCTGCATCGTCCCTTCGGCGAGGTCGCGCGCCCGCTCCCAATGGGGCCCGCTTCCGGTCACCACGGTGCGGTAAAGCTCAGGCACCAGCCGGCGGTACTCTGCCTCGCGTGCGTCCAGCCTGCGCTGACGCAGATCGCCGGAGAATTGTTCTCGCAGGAAACCGTAGGCTGGCAGTTCGCTCAGGAGAACCGTGCAGATGTTTTCGGCCTGCGTCGGCTCGAATTCGACAAGATCGCAGAGCGCCTTCCGCCCGCTTTCCAGTGCGAGAAACTGCATGTAGATCACGTTGCACAAGGCACGGTGCCAGTCGTCGTCGCAATTGCCCGCGTGCGGCCGGCGCAGCTCGGTCAGCTTGCGCAAACCGTCGCGCATCACCTTCATGTAAGTGTAGAACGCGGTCACATTTGTGACGACATCCGCTTCCAATTGCTGCAGGTCGCGAACCGATGCATCAAAGACGGGAAAATAGCTTTCCTGCGAGGTGAAGTGCTCGGCCGAGGGCTGCTCACCGTCGGGCGCCAGACCCGGCAGTGGCGTTCCGCCGGAGCGATACATGCCGATGTAGCGGGGGACCATGTCGATCACCGCCGCGACGCGGCACAGCGTGGCGATCTCGCAGGCGAACAGATCGACGACCCCGAGACGGGCGCTGCCGGTCTGATAGGTCCAGACCAACACCCCGCAGCCGGCGGCCCCGACCGCGCCAACCACCACACCGCTATCGGCGAGCGCCGCGAAGCCCATCCGAACCCAGATCCAGATGCTGTCTCCGCCGACAATGTCCTGCCACTTCGAAACCACCTCGTATTCGAAGCAGAAGGCCAACGTGACGATCGACGCGACAATCATCAAGATCGCCGTGACCGAAAAGATCAGCCGCAGGTCGGCGACGTGCCGCGACTGCCCGAGCCGCTCGAAGGTTGAGGCGTCTCGCGCCCGGCGCAACTGCCGCAGAATTTCAAAGGGCGAAAGCGAAGCCAGAAACCGCATGTGCCTCTCCCTCGGAAGACGGCCAGCTGATGCGCTAATACCAGCACGATTTCAGGCACAGGGTGTGTGAGCTAAGTCACAGGGCAAAAATGATTAGCATGTTCGTCCTACGGGTACCCTTCTGCTAGAAATACGACCGTCACGGTTCTGCCGTTTCTGGGAGGCCGGTGACCATGGCGGACCCAGGCTGCGACACTTGCTCGGGGCTGGCGCGCACGCGCTCCTGGCAACGCGATTTCGCGGTCGTCTGTTACCTGAAGGGTGCTTTGTGATGATCCCGCCGCAAGACCAGCTCAACATCTGCTTTGCCCATGTGGCATACCAGCTGCACGAACGGTTTGCCGCGCTCGGCACCGGGATCGGCAGTTTCGCCGCGCACGATGCCGCGACGGTGGCGGAGCGGATCGGCGAGGCCGACGTTCTCGTGGTCTCCGGCCTGTGGCAGAACAGCCTGCTCGAGCGCGCGCCGAAACTGCGCTTTATTCAATCGATCGGGGCCGGTACCGATCAGTTTCCCCGCGACGAACTGGCGAAGCGGGGAATCCGGCTGGCGAGCGCGCGCGGCGTCAACGCGGCGGCCGTCGCCGAACACGCCATGGCCCTCATCCTGGCGCTCAGCCGCCGACTGCCGGAGGCGCGCGACAACCAGGCCAAACGCATCTGGCGCGGCATGATCGGTGATCTGTCGCGCCGCGAGGACGAACTCGGCGGCAAGACGCTGCTGATCGTCGGGCTCGGGGATATCGGTGGTCGGCTGGCAAGGCTCGCCAAGGCGTTTGACATGCGGGTGATCGGGTTGCGCCGTAGTCCGTCTGCCGGCGGTGGCGCGGCGGACGAGGTACAGCCGATGAGCGCGCTGCATTCGTTGTTGCCGCAAGTGGATGTGGTCGTGCTGAGCTGCCCGCTGACGGCCGAGACCGAAAAGCTGATCGATACCGCCGCGCTCGCGCTGATGAAGCCGTCCGCCTACCTGATCAATGTCTCACGTGGCCGCGTCGTCGATGAGGCGGCCCTCGCCGAGACGCTTGCCGCCCGGCGCATTGCCGGTGCCGGGATCGATGTCACGGTGGACGAGCCGCTGGCGGCGGATTCGTCGCTATGGGCGATGGAGCACGTGCTGATCACCCCGCATACCGGCGGCGAGACCCGCAAATACGAGGACAATGTCATAGAAATACTGCGGGAGAACCTTGCGCGCCTGTGGCGCGGCGAAGAGGAGTTGCGCAACCAGATCGTCTGATCTGCCGCTGCGAGCAAAGCGGGCAGTCGGTCGCGCCGCCAGTCAGCGACCAGCCAAGCCGGCTGATCGACGACTATTTCCACCAGCCCGGCTGCGGCAGGCCGAGCCCCAGGTTGTCGCGCAAGGTGATGCCCTCGTACTCGCGGTGATAAAGGCCGCGACGCTGCAGTTCGGGAATGACGAGGCGGACGAAATCCTCGAACGCGCCGGGCAGGTGAGTGGCCGCGACGACAAACCCGTCGCAGGCGCGCTCGACAAACCATTGTTCCAGCCGGTCGGCGACCTCCCGGGCGCTGCCTACGATTGCCTCGCGCGGCCTGCCGCGGCGGGTGATCTCAAGGAAGTCGCGCACCGTGGGATTGTGGCCGGTCGCCTCGACGACGCGGTTGCGCATGGCCTGCATCCCGGACATTCCCTCCAGCTCCGCATCGCTGAAGCTCTCGTCCATGCCCTTGGTCTTGAAGTCGAAGTTGAGCGCTTCCGACAATAACGACAACCCATCGACCTCTTTGTAGAGCTTGTCGATGACGGCCATGCGGTCTTCGGCTTGCGAGCGCGTTTCGGCGACGACGGGGTAGGCGATTGTGTTTACCGTGACCTTGTCGGGGTCGCGTCCCAAAGCGGCAACCGCCTCCTTGAAGCTGCGATACTCGCGCTTACCCGCCGCCATATCGTGATGCGCGACAAACACGGTTTCCGCCCAGCGCGCCGAGAATTCCTTGCCGCGCGCCGATGACCCGGCCTGAATCACCACCGGATGGCCCTGCGGCGAGCGCGGCACTGTAAAAGTGCCGCTCGATTGCAGGTAGTTTCCGTTGAATTCGCGGCGGTGCACCTTGTCGGGATGGGCGAACAATCCGTGCGTCTTGTCGACGACGAGGGCGTCGTCCTCCCACGAATCCCAGCAGCTGAGCACGATCTGCATGAATTCGTCGGCGCGGTCGTAGCGGGCATCGTGTTCCATGTGCACGTCGCGGCCCATATTGTGCGCCTCGGCGTCGTTGCACGAGGTCACGACATTCCAGGCGGCGCGCCCGCCCAGCATGTGATCGACGGTCTGGAAGCGCCGTGCCACATCGAACGGCTCGTAATAGGTGGTGGACGCGGTCGAGCCGATCCCCAGCCGCGAGGTGCCGAACCCCATCGCCAGCATCGTCGCGACCGGATCCAGCTTGACGACCCGCACCCCGTTCGCAACCACTTCAGCCGGGTTGCCGCCATAGATGTCGGGCATCGAGAGACGATCGTCGAAAAACGCCAGCTGGAACTTGCCTTCTTCGAGGATCTGGCCGATTCGCTGGTAATAGGCGGGAGTCGTGAAATCGGAGCGCGCCTGCGGGTGCCGCCACGCGCTCGCCAGCGTCGTGCAATTCTGCGCCTGCAGAAACCCGACCATCACCATCTGCCGCATCATGCACTCCGCCCGCCTATCCGCCAGCGTCCGGACGATCAGCCCGGACGGCTAACCCGCGCAGTCTATACCGCTGCGCCCCGGCCAAAAACTCGGCCATTCCGTACCGCGTTCGGGAACTTCTCTTTTTGTTTTTCGCTCGTGGATTTTGTTATAGTTAAATTGAAGGATGTAGCTTTATAAGCTACAGTAAGCTACGATAAACGCGGGAACAAAAATGATAGTTGAAGGGATCGCGTAGTACAATTTCAACGTACTTCCATAATCATAGAATACGCAATTCGTCGCGAGCCGATTTTACCAAGTGCTCTTGGATACACGCCACATGGCAATAAAACTGCTGCCAGTGGTCATCCACGTTGCTCACGACAATGGTGCAGGGATCGGGGTGCTCCTGCTCGACGGTATCGCCGCAAAAGCAGCACATCAGCTTTAAGGGCCACCGCTGGGCCACTACTTTCTATTCCTCGATCGCGGCTGATTTTCGAACGCGGGTAGGCTGATGTGCGGAAATTATATCCACTCGTTGCACCGGCTTAAGTTCAACAATTATTTAGCGCGTTTAGAAATCGAGTGCAAACGCGCCCAACGCCGATGCGGTTACCTCAACCCCGCAACTTCCGCGTACGCCCGCAGTTCGCGTTCGACATCGTAACCGCTGGTCCCGAAGATGATGCCGGTGCCGCCGCCCGTCTCGAGCCGGGCGAGACGTTCGCGCAGTTCCTCGCGCGTGCCGGTGAAGGTCGTCTGTTTGGCGGCGGAGACGTCGACCAGGGAATCGTGGCCGTTCGAAATGTCGAGGTTGTGGCCGCGGTGTACCGATAGGTGACGCGCGCCGGGCTCCGCCGATCGTTCGACGCTGGCTAGCCATGCTTCGCCGTTCGGCAGCGCCTTGACGCTTTCCGGGTCTGTCGTGAAGCGGTGATGATATGCGAGCGCGACGATCGGCTTGAGGGCGGCAGTGGCGCGCGGCGAGGTGACCGGCTCGCCCTCATCGAGCACGGTGCCATTGGTCGAGACGAGGCAGGTTGCGAACCCGTCGGCGGGGCCGCCGAGGGAGATCAGTCCGTCGGCGATTTCCTTCGCCAGCGCGCGAGCCCTTGGGCCTTGGCCTGCCATGTAGATCGGCACGTTGATCGGACGGTCGGGCAACCAGCCGTCGGAGGCGAGAATCTGCGCGAGACCGCCATCGATGTCGACGATCTCGCCCTGCAACAGGGCCCTGACCTGCGTGATGTGGGTGCGCATGCTGGCGAGGCTCAGCGGCTTCTTTCCCATCCCGGCGCGGCCAGTAAAGCCGGTGCCGAACCCGACCATCAGACGGCCCGGCGCGATCTGCTCAACCGTCGCGATGGCCGAGGCCTGTGCCATCGCGTGGCGATAACTCGGGATCAGCACTGAGGGACCGAATTTGAGGCGCGTTGTCTTCTCGGCGATCCGCGCGAGCGTGACCCAAATATCGTGGCCGAAAGCAGGAATTTCGGGACACCAGACCGCGCGAAAACCCAGCTCCTCGGCGAGTTGCGCGTACTCTACGGTGCGAGGGCCGGGGGGCAGGCGAAAATCATAGGTCAGCACGGGGCATCCCAGCGGAGGCGATCAGGTGTCGAGGGCAGAATCGCCGCGTTAGCGGCCGCGGGCAATCGCAAATCGTGCGGCGTGCCGCCATTAATGGGCTACCGTGCCGCGCAATAGGATTTATCGTGGACGCGCATGTCGCGATGCGATCAGGGGAGGCGAGGATGGGACGGCTCGACGGCAAGGTTGCGGCGGTGACCGGGGGCGCCTCCGGGATCGGCGAGGCGACGGTCAGGCGTTTCGTTGCCGAGGGCGCGAGCGTTGCCTTCTGCGATCGGGATGGCGAGCGCGGCGAGCGCGTGGCCGCCGAACTCAAGACCACCGGCGCCAGGGTCGCCTTCACCCAGGCCGACGTCGGTTCCGAGGCAGCCTGCCTCGCCTTCGTCAATGGTGCCGCGCAGAACTTCGGGCGTCTCGACATCCTGATCAACAATGCCGGCATCCGCAAATACGAGAAGGTGGATGAGGCGAGCGGCGAAAGCTGGAACGAGATCCTCAGCGTCAACCTGCTGAGCTACGTTTTCTGCGCCAAGGCAGCGGTTCCGCTGATGCGCCGCAACAAGGGCGGCTCCATCGTCAACACCGCCTCCGTTCGTTCCGTCGTCGCGGGCGGCGGCAATCTGCAATACGACACCACCAAGGCCGCGATCGCGGGGCTGACGCGCGCGCTCGCCGCCGACCACTCGGCGGAAGGCATTCGGGTGAACGCCGTCGGTCCGGGACCGATCTTTACGCCATTTCATCAGAACCGCATCGCGGCGGCCGGCCAATCGGTCGAGGAATACAACGCCCGGGCAGCCCAAGGCACCATGCTGGGGCGCCCGGGCCGGGCCGAGGAAGTCGCCGCCGCGATCCTGTTTCTGGCCTCTGACGATGCGTCCTACGTCACCGGCGCCCTGCTGTTTGTCGACGGCGGCATGACCGCGCTGTAGCCGCAGCAGTTACTCGGCTGGCCTATCTTGCTGCACCCGCCAGGGAGCCCGATGGGAGCCCGATATGGAGCTTGCGTGGTTTTTGATTCATGACGCGTCACCGCGTGTAGCGATCGTCATCGTGCAAGCGCACCGGGCGGCGCCGTCAGGCCCTCAATATGCCGACGATGCCACAATGCGTAAAAAAGCAAGGTCCACGCAGCATGACCGGCACGCTTGTCGTCGTTCTGGGCGAATAGGCGCTCGACCTCGGCTGGCCAGCAGATTTCAGCGATCGCCGGAGTTTGTGAAACCCATCTTCCAACCTCGCCGGCGCGGCGCGTAATCCATCGCGCCACCGGCACGGTAAAACCGAGCTTGCGGACGAAGGGCTGCACCACGGGCGATTGCTCTCCAAGCCACCGACGCAGCAACCACTTGCCGAGGCCTCCCCGTATCTTCAAGGCATCCGGCAGACAAAAAGCGAACTCGGCTACGCCGGGGTCGAGAAACGGCGTTCGCCCCTCTGAGCCGTGAGCCATCAGGCATCGGTCGAGCTTTGTGAGCAGGTCGTTGGGCAGCCAATCGGCGCAATCGACCGCCTGCGCGACCTGAAGCGCACTGCGCCCGGTCCCCGCCAGGCGCAGCTCGGGCTCAGCGATCCCATCGCGCCAACCGTCGAAATCCTCGCGCAGCACGCCCAGTCCGTTCAGGATGCCGCGCGACCGCGGCGACCGTCCGCCCAGCCACCACGGCCGCATCGCGCTGCGATACCGCCCGTAGCCACCAAACAGCTCATCACCGCCTTCACCCGTCAGGATCACCTTGATCCCAGCCTGTCGGGCAACCCCGGCCAGCTTGTAGCTCGGCAGCAGTGCATAATCGGCCACCGGATCATCGACCGAGGCTGCGATTTCCGGCAGCAGCTGCCAAAAATCATTCTCGTCAAAAATCACCTCGACATGTTCGGCGCCAACCGCATCCGCAGCGGCGCGCGCTGCCGGCCGTTCATCAGCCACATCGCCACTCGCGAACCCCGCAGTGAATGTCTTGACACGCCGTTCCGCGAGCTTAGCCATTGTCGCCAGCACCGCAGCGGAGTCGATGCCGCTCGACAGGAACAGACCGAACGGCACGTCCGACCTCTGATGAACGCGCACGCTGTCGGTCAGGACCGCATCGAGCTGTTCCAGCGCCTCGGTTTCGCGCATTGCTCGGGGTGGCCCTTGCGGCAAGGCCTCAATCCGTCTCCGCTCGACGATACGCCCGCCGCGGACGACGATAGTCTCGCCCGGCAGCACGCGATTGATGCCGCTGAATATCGTCTCGCGGCCGGTGGTGAATTGCAGCTGGAGCAGTTCGTTGCGAGCGGAAACATTGACCTGGGGGGCGACGATGCCAGCCGCGACCAACGCCTGTGGCTCTGACGCAAAAACCAGAAAGCGCGCCGTCTCGGCGTAATAGAGCGGTTTTATCCCAAAAGGATCCCGTGCCAAGACAAGTTGCCCCTCAACGGGATCATGCAGTGCCAAAGCGTACATGCCGCGCAGATGCCTTGCGAAATCGAGCCCGTACCTGCGGTAGAGATGCAGCGGTAGCTCGCAGTCGGAATTTGTCGCGAAGGCGATTTCGGGAAGCGCTGCTCGCAGCTCGACATAATTGTAGATTTCAGCGTTGGCGATCAAAGCCGCGCCCAGCGGCTCGCGCAGGGGCTGGTCTCCGGTGGTGAGATCGATGATCGCGAGGCGCCGTTGCACCATGCCGACATCGGCGGATCGATAGTATCCCTCGCCATCGGGGCCACGATGCGCGAGTGCCGCCGCCATGGCGCGCAGCAAGTCATCCGGCGGTGGGCCACCGCCGCTCAGCATCGCGATGCCGGCGACCCCGCACATTCAGACCGACAATCCGTCGAAGAAGTGTCGATACCGACTTACCACCAGATCTTCGGTAAAGTTCGCTTCATAGGTGCGCCTGCCGCCAGCCGCGAGCCTGGCCCGCTGCGCCGCGTCATCCGCCAGCGCCGTCATTGCCTCGGCCAGTGACACAACGTCGATCGGCACCAGCAGCCCGTTCTCGCCGTTGTCGATCAGCTCTCTCGGCCCGTCACTTGCCACGGCAACAACCGGTTTGCTGGCTGACCAGGCTTCAATCACGACGTTTCCGAATGGTTCCCGGCGCGATGACAATACGAGAAAATCGGCGGTGGCGAGCAGACCGGAAACATCGTCGCGCCAGCCGAGAAAGCGGACCCGGCCGCTGACGCCAAGCGAGGCGGCCCGCCGTTCCATGGAGCGGCGCAGCGGTCCGGTACCGACAATCCACAGATACAGCCGCGGCACGCGCGCCAGCGCTTCCAGTAAGAGATCGAAGCCCTTGTTAGGGTGGAGACGTCCAAGGGCGATGGCGATGGGCGCGCCCTCCGGCGTCTCCACTGTTGCCCGATCGACGGCTGTAGCGGCACTTAGGTCGGGAACAAAATTCGGCAGATAGTGCACGCGCTCCGCGGGCCAGCCATGCGCAACGGCGTAAGCGGCGATCGCGCGCGTGTTCCCGATCAGATGATCGCAACGCCGGTAATATTTCAAATCATAATAGCCGCCAAGGCGCGCCACATGACGAAAATCGCCAGCGGGGCACAGCTGCGTCGCCCGGCTCATCCAGGTTAGAACGATTGATGGCTTCCAGCGCGTCACCTCGCGACGGAATGCGAGATGGGTCGACAGGTCAAGGCGATTCCGGAAGCCGAGCTCGGTAACCTGCAAGCCTGCCTCGCGCAGCCGGCGCGACCTATTTGGATCCCGTCGGATCAGGACCTGCTGGTCTTCTCCGGCACGCTGCAACGCGCTTACCAGCCGGACAAAGAACGTCTCCGCCCCGCCGTACGGCGCGCCAGCTATCGCCTGCAGCAGCCGCCGGCCCATCTAAGCTGTTCCCACCTGCGCGTTCACCCCAAAATCGCTTTTGCTGCATTCTGCGAACGCAACGCGCGGACGCATCAAACCGGATTCGGCCAGCTACGCTCGCCGATGTTAAATAACCGGGCCGGCGAAGCAAGATCGGCTTTGGGCAACCTCGACCACCCAACTGGCGCCGCTGACCGGCAGCATCGCGCCGCAAGACGGCAATCCTGCATTCTGCCTGAGGCGCCGAAATAAGGTGGCACGCCTGACGCTCGTTTAAGGTAAAGCGAAAAATTAGCGTCGCCCGGGGAGCGAGGCTTAATATTGGTTCATCATCCAACCTCGGTTTAAGGGAACCCGCGATGCCCATACTGGTCCTGCTGATTATTCTGGTTCTGCTGTTCGGAGGCGGCGGCTTTTATGTCGGCGGACCCTTCATGTACGGCGGCGGCGGCATAGGGCTTATCCTGCTGATCGTGCTCGTTGTCATACTGGTTCGGCGTTGAGAGAATAAGGCCCGGGCGCCGGGGTGTCTTGGCGCGGCCTCAGCCGGGGGAGCACCACCTTGATACGGCCAGGCCGTCGCGGCAGGTCGCGATCCAGCCCATTCAGGATGTCCACGCCGCGCGCGGGAGAGACCCGGGTCATGCCCATGGCGTCCAGGTAGGCCCGGTACCCACGGGCTGACCGCGGGCCGATTTCCGCAGTGTCCATTGCCTAGACATGCCATACGCCAACATGCAGAAAGCCGCGGCGAACCGCGGCTTTCAGGCTGTATCGAACTGGAGCGGGCGAAGGGATTCGAACCCTCGACCCCAACCTTGGCAAGGTTGACGTAGATTCTTTCCCCTGAATTCCGCAGAGTTCCCTTGCTGCCCAGAACATAGCATTTTCAGGATGTTCAGAGCCGCTGCTCGTGGCATTATCGTTCCGTAACGTTCCTCTAGTTTGCGTCCATCTGCTTCCGCCGCGCTTCCGGCGCCGCGCTTTACCGATTTTCGGAAGCAGGGAAAGGGCCCGATGCCGCGGCTGAGCAAGCGCGTGATTGACGCGATCAGGCCCGAACCCGACCGGGAGGTCTTTGCGTGGGACGATGCTCTGCGCGGCTTTGGTGTGCGGGTTATGCCGAGCGGCACGGCGTCGTACCTGATCCAGTATCGGACCGGGGAGGGGCGCACCCGTCGATTGGCGATTGGCAAAGTCGGCACACTTGCGCCCGAAGAAGCTCGGGCGCTCGCTCGCGAGAA
>JAFAYW010000300.1 GCA_019240125.1 Alphaproteobacteria bacterium | reverse complement strand
CCCTCCCAATACGGGCGGTGTCGCCGGCCTGGTGGCCATAGCGAGGGGCCTTACACCCGATCCCTTCCCGAACTCGGCCGTGAAAACCCTCTGCGCCAATGGTACTGCGGCTCAAGCCGCGGAAGAGTAGGGCGCCGCCAGGCCCGCTACACCGCCCCTATCGCTGGGGCTAGCCAGTTTCACGATTATCGCGGGGTGGAGCAGCCCGGTAGCTCGTCAGGCTCATAACCTGAAGGTCATAGGTTCAAATCCTATCCCCGCAACCAAATAAGACGCCGCGTCCGATGATCGGACGCGGCGTTGCTCTTGGTAGCCAACGCTCCGCTTACTGGCGCGATATGTGCAGGTTGTGGCGGGAATGCGAGCCTATCGCGAATGCTGCCGGCCTTTGAATTACGAGCCAGTAACACCAAGTGCTGGGCTGTTCTCTCCGGTCCGCTGGATATTAACGATCGTTATCTTTGCTATCGAACGGGCCATATGGGTCCCCTAATCCTGTTCGGTGAGGCCGACCGGCGGATCATCGGTCATCGCCGTTGCCTGTCAATGATGATCGCCTGGCAGCTATGGACTCGGGATAGCATTACGAAGGCCATCCGCTCATCCCGATATGGAGGACAGAGAAGGCGATCGATGACCGATGAATCCCACCCTAAACTGCCTGAGTCAGAGCGAGCGCGGCGGTCCCAGCGAAACGACAACTGGCGTTTATGATCAATTGCGCTGCAGAGTTTTGCGAACGGACTCGCAACCACGATGTCGCCCAGAATTACTCGGCATTCCTCAATGCCATCGAGGGTGAACCACCGTATTCAATTCTTGATGTCGGGTGCGGTCCGGGCCGTGATCTCCGTTACTTTCGGTCCGTGGGTCATGATGTCATGGGGCTCGACGAATCTCAGCAATTTGTCGCCATGGCGCATGCATATTCGGGTTGCGAGCTACTGTATCAGGATTTGGTGACACTGCGATTGCCGGGCAGCCGTTTTGATGGGGTATTTGCCAACGCTTCCCTGTTTCATGTGCCAAGCAGCGAGGTGCCGGCGGTCATCTCCGAGAATTGCAAAAGATGTTGAAGCCCGGCCGGGTTCTGTTCATCTCGAATCCGAGAGGAAATAACTAAGGTTTTCGTGACGGTCGATACGCATGCTTCTTTGATCTCGACACCTGGCGCCACTACGTCAGTTCCGTCGGGTTCACCGAGCTTGACCATTACTACCGGCCGCAAGGTCTGCCGCGCGAAAGGCAGTCGTGGTTGGCAAGTGTATGGCGTAATCATAAGGGCCACCGCTCATCCGCCAGTCGTAACGTGCTGGGCGTCAGGATAGATTAGGCCGGTGCTATCGGAACTCGCCCGAAATATTAACCTGCTGGCTACCACCCGTTCTTCCGGCGTCCCCGTTCAATCGCGATATCCAACATAAACAAACCTGCTCCTATTGGAGATGGTGCCGAAGCAGGCAGTCGGCGGCCGCGACGAAGACGGCCCGGTTGAGCGGCATCATCACATGCGTTAGCGCGACGACCTACTTCACTGCCGTCGCCCTTGTTCCAGTTTACAGATGACGAACGCGACTCGTTGCCCAGGTGCTGCGCAAGGTAGCGGGCGGTCATGATGGCCGCGACCGATTGTCCGGCAGCGATAGTCACTCGCTTGACCGACAAGTATAGGCCTGCATCAGGAGTATTCATCGCCGCTCGCGGGTCCTGTTTCTTAGTCCCACTCAAGATGCAGCTGGCGCCAGGGTTACTCTTCCCGGGCAGCGAGGTTAGCGAAGTGGTGGTTCTCCCTTTGTTCGGAGGATGCTACCATTCGGTCCAAATGGACGCGGCGGCTCGTAAGATCATCCACATCGACATGGACGCCTTTTATGCGTCGGTCGAACAACGGGATAATCCTGATCTGCGCGGGAAGCCGGTGGCGGTCGGCCATGGCGCGCGCCGTGGCGTGGTGGCAGCGGCGTCCTACGAGGCTCGAATCTTCGGCGTGCGTTCGGCGTTGCCGTCTTTGACGGCTCTGCGTATATGCCCGGGGCTCATCTTCGTACCCCCCCGGTTTGAGGTCTATCGGGCGGTGTCGCGGCAAATACATGCCGTCTTCGCTGAATTCACCGAGCTGATCGAACCCCTTTCGCTCGACGAAGCATACCTCGATGTCACGGCCAACCGGAGCGGGCTGGAGACAGCGTGGCAGACCGCTAAGGCGATCCGAGCACGCATTCTGACGGAGACCGGCCTGACGGCTTCGGCCGGGGTATCGTACAACAAGTTCCTCGCCAAGCTTGCCTCGGGACAGCGCAAACCAAACGGACAGTTCGCCATCCAGCCTCACGAAGGTGAGGCGTTTGTCGAGGCTCTGCCAGTTGCTAAGTTTCACGGTGTCGGACCGGCTACGGCCAGGAAGATGCACGCTCTCGGCATCAATACCGGTGCCGACCTTAAGCGGTGGCCGCTGCAAGACCTGCAGGCGCGTTTCGGCAAGTCGGGCCCTTGGTATTACAGCATCGCGCGCGGCCAGGACCATCGAGCGGTCAATCCCAGCCGGGAACGCAAATCGTCGGGTTCGGAAACCACCTTTAACGAGGATCTGTTCGAGCCCTCGCGTATCGAAGCGGGCGTCCTCGAGATGGCCGACGACGTTTGGGCCTGGTGCGAGAAGTCGGGGAAAAAAGGGCGCACCGTCACGGTGAAAATCAAATGGGCCGACTTCAAGCAATCAACCCGAAGTCAGTCCTATCCTAGTTTGCTGGAAACCCGCGACCAACTCCATGCGGCGAGCTTGGCACTCATCCGTTCGGTGTTCCCGCCGGGAAAAGGGATCCGACTGGTTGGAGTAACGCTATCAAACTTCGCGACCGCAATGCCGAATCCCGCTCAGGCTCAGAACCTACTAGACCATGTCGCGATGACCATATCGACTGGCGGCATTGAAGCCGCTGGCGAGGACAGGTCAATGAGCGCCGCCGAGTGAGGCCGGCCGAACGCCATCGCGACCGCGCGTCGGCGCAAAGCAAGAGGGATAAGCCGTGAAAGTGTTGCTGACCGGAGGGGCAGGTGATCTTGGACAGACGCTTGTCCCGGTGCTGATCAGCAAAAATCATACGCCTGTGGTGTTGGACACTCGCACTTCCCGTCTTCCAAGCCCGTCAGCGGTGTTTATCCAAGGCTCCATTTTGGATCGCGAAAGGATACGGCAGTTCCTCGACGGCAGCGACTGCATTGTCCATATCGCTGCGTGGCACGGAATCCATGAGGTTCGTGGTCAAAAAACGGCGCACGATTTCTTTGACCTGAATGTGCGCGGTACCTTCGAGGTGTTCGAGGCCGCCGCCTCTCTCGGCATTGATAAAATAGTATTTATTTCCACAACCAGTGTGGGCAACCCAGACACCTACTATGGCCGTAGCAAGATTTTGGCCGAATCTATTGCGGAGGATTACCGAAAGCACCGCGATATGAATGTGATCACCTTACGTCCCAGAGCATTCATCCCGTTTTGGAATCGCACTGTGTACACTAACTATTCGGACTGGGCGCGATGGTTCTGGAAGGGTGCTGTACACATCAGTGACGTGGCGTCTGCAGTTGTTCTAAGTATTGATCTTCTATCCCGGCAGCGTATCGGGCAACAGCTTTTGCTTCCGCTTGATGGCGCCTATGAGTATTCGATCGCCGATCTGGATAATTGGGATGTGGATGGCCCAGGTTCGACATTTCGAAAGTTTTATCCAGAATATTATGATCTCGCATTATCTTATGGGCTCAACCCGAGTTTGAAGCCAACCAGACTCGATATATCGCAGACCGCGCGATGGATAGGCTATAAACCGTCGTATAGTCTGGCGAGCTTGTTATCGGAACTGGCGGCCTACGGAGACAGCGGCCCGCCCCCCGGCGCCTCCTCAAATCATCCCACCCGGTACTGAACGACACATCACCTGCTGCCGCGGGGATTGGCCTGGCTTGTAAAGCCGTTTGGGCATTCCATTTACCATCCATGTGGATGATAGTCGGATGGGTTAGTGGCCGATAATGTACGTGAGCTTCGAGCTAAAACTGGCGACAGCGAGAAAATCACGATCAACCTGGGTCACGTAGATCTGGGTCAGATCGATCTCCTTGTGCAGGAAGGTTTTTACTCGAACCGAACCGACCTTATTCGGACTGCCATCCGCAATCATCTCGATCGCCATCAGGATGCGGTCAGGGCATCCATCGCGCGCCATCAATTCGAGCTCGGACTCAGGCGTTACACGCGGCAGGACCTAGAAACTGCACTGGCCGCCGGGGAGACGCTGCACATTCAGGTTCTCGGCCTCGCCAGCATCGCCCACGATGTTTCGCCGGAGTTGGCTCTGCAGACCATCGGCTCGATACATGTGCTGGGCGCCCTCGATGTCAGTCCCGCGGTGAGGACAGCCTTGCGTAGTCGCATCCGATAGCGCTGCACCTTGCCCAAGGGCCGTCTCCGTCGAGGCATCGACAAACTGTCCTTCCCCCCCTTCAGCAAAGGAAATGATCAGCGTGATCTCGGATATTAAGCTTCGCATGGGCGAGGCGCTTCGGCTGACGGCCGCCGGGCGGCTGGTCGAAGCGACGGCGCTATTGCAAGGATTGCCGCACCCCGCAACAGCGCCCGACACCGCCGCGGAAACCTCGCGCGCAGCGACGCCGGCGGATCGTGCGCGACAAACAATCGACATGGTACGACACGCCACAGCGGAGGATTCCTGGAGCGCCCCCGGCTTCAAGACCGAGCAGCAGGATGCCGTATGTGACGCCGCTGCATCCTCGCCGCAGTCGACCACTGCGCTCCAGGGGATGCTGGATCGCTTGCGAAAAGGAGGCACCCATCAGGGTGGGCATTGCCTGGTGGGGGGTCGCCCGGCCAGAGCGGCGGCACCTGTACGGAAGGGCGCGCGCTTCGAGGAGCATTCCTATGCAAACGAGGCCGGCAGCCGCCGCTACAAGCTCTTCGTCCCCAGCAGTTATTGCGCAGACAAGCTGCCCCTCGTGGTAATGCTGCATGGCTGCAAGCAGGCGCCCGACGACTTTGCGGCCGGAACGCGGATGAACGAATTGGCGGAACAGCAAGGCTTCGTCGTCGCCTATCCCGGGCAATCGGCGGCCGCGAATTGCTCAAGATGCTGGAACTGGTTCAACGCCGACAACCAATTGCGCGATAGCGGCGAGCCGTCACTGATCGCCGGCATCACCCGCCAAATCATGGGAAATTTTGCCGTCGATCCGACCCGCATTTATATCGCTGGTTTGTCCGCGGGCGGCGCCGCGGCGGCGATCATGGGAGCAGCTTATCCCGACCTCTATGCCGCTGTCGGCGTCCACTCGGGGCTGGCCTGCGGGGCCGCCAAAGACTTGTCTTCAGCCCTCACCGTCATGCGCCTGGGGCGCCAGGGGGAACCGCCACGGCCAGTCGCCCGCCCGGTGCCAACGATCGTCTTTCATGGTGACCGCGATGGCACAGTAAACCCGCTCAACGGCGACCAGATCATCGCCCAATCGAAGGCTGGGCGGCGATTGAACCGATCAGTAAGCCGCGGCCAGTCTGCCGGAGGCACCGGCTATACACGCACCGTGCATACAGATGAAAATGGCGTCCCTGTCTTGGAGCAATGGGTGGTGCATGGCGCCGGTCATGCCTGGTCAGGCGGAAGCCAGGCCGGATCCTATACCGACCCCCGCGGACCCGATGCCAGCCGTGAAATGCTGCGATTCTTTATTGAAAGATGAGCCGCGACCGTCGCATGAATATGTGGCCCGCTTATTTCGAGCGTCCGGCCGCTTTCGCGATGCCGGGTGAATGACGACCGCTCGGGCCGGACATCCGATTACGCCGGACGGGCGCTACTTTGTCGTGCGCGGCCGCCTCTGGCGCATGAGCAACCCGACATTGTCGTGTGAGGTTCGAGACGCTCTCGTTAGCGATCTGATGAATGCTCGCCGTGCGATCCGGGATGCGAAGAAGGCACAGGACCCCCATGGCGAGAATGCAGCGCGCGAAGCGGTCGATCGGGCGAAGCACGCCCTCGGCGAGCGCGGACCCCTATGGTGGGACGATGGTGCGCCCGACTATGACCGCTACATGGCGAAAAACACCCCCTATGCAAACTGGTTCGCTGGTCTGACGTGACGCCTATGCCGCGGCTCGCTGCCTCGAAAGCAAGGGTGGCAGTACAATCCTCCGCTCACGAATGCCGTATTTGGCCGGGTTTCCAGCGGATTGGGTTGGCGATGATCAAAATCATCCTCCTCGTGGCGACACTATGGATTGGCGCGCAGATCAGCGCCCGAGCGGCGCCCCCCGGCACTGAGACCGTCGCAGCCGACCTTCAGTTCCCCGAAGGGACGATCTTTATCGGCGACAACCTCTACTTCGTCGATTACGCGCGCTCCGTGGTGCTGCGCCTGGCAGGCGGCAGGACGGAGGTCGTCTGGCAGCAGCCCGGATGTGGTGCCAACGGCCTGCTGACTGTTCCCGATGGGTTGCTGGTTGCTTGCTTTGACAGCGGGAGGATCGTTGAAATTGCCATGTCCGGTGCGACGCTGGCCACGATCCGTCAAGACGACCGTGGTCAGCCATTCGCAGCGCCCAATGATCTTGCCGCTGATCGAAATGGCGGTGTCTACTTCACCGCGTCCGGCTCTGCCGCCACTCCAGGCAAGGTCTTCCACCTCGGGCGCGACCGCGTCGTCCGAGAAGTCGCGAGCGGCATTCAGTTCGCCAACGGCGTTGGCCTTTCACCAGATGGTCGCACGCTCTTCGTCGCTGAAACGCCAACCGGGAAGGTTCTTGCGGTAGCAATCCGGGCCGACGGATCGTTAGGCGCGCCGCAGGATTTCATCAGGCTTCGTGACGCAGTGGCGGCAGGCCGGAGTGGGGCCGCCAAGCCTGACTCTCTCCGTGTCGATCGGCACGGCAACCTCTTTGTGGCGCTGTACGAAGGAGGCGGCGTAGCGATTGTGTCGCCGGCGGGGAGGCTGCTCACCGTGGTGGACGTGCCTGCCGCGCATCACACCAACCTCGCGATAAGTCCGGACGAAAAATGGTTGTACGTCACCGCGGTTGACGACGATCCTCGGTCGACCTACCGCGGCTACATTGTTCGAGTAGTTAACCCCTTAGCACCATAACGGCCGCCGGTTCGCGGCGGCCAGAATCGGGCATGATTCGCGCAGTAGCGACTGGAACGCCGAAACGGTGATGCCCTCCGCTCGATCGCGTTGAGGATGGTTCGCCGTCATTGAGCGAATGTCTGGGTGACGAACGGTGTCGCCGTCGCCGAGGTGCCAGGTCGCAATCGCTGCCGGCGATACCCGCTCGCGGATGATGGACACGCAGGTTCTGGCGCGAATCGTCTCCGCACCGCGCGCCACAAAGGCGGGTGCAGCGGCGTGGCCAGGGCGGTCAGAGCGATGATGTTCAGCTCGATCATCGCCTCCACCAGCCCACACCGGCCTTTCGTAATGAAAGCCTCCGGCTTGATGACGCTGCGCAGTCAGAAGACGCCCATCGCCAGACCGGCTGCCAGCGTCGCCCCGACTTCGCGACAACGAGCTAAATCGCCCTCGGCGATTACCTTGGCCGCTTGAATCGCTTCCGGCGTTTGAGATTGCGTGCAAACAATCAGCGGTTCGGCGATCGCGCGCAGTCGCCAACCAGTAGCGATCCGAGCGATCTGACGAGCTGCGTTCTGCCCGTCGCTGCCGGCGCAAATTAACGTCGCATAGGGCCTGCCGTTGATGCGCTCGAGCGCGGCGTAATAGCTTCGATCAAAGAAATCCTTCATGAGCCCGGTAATCGCGCCGAGGTTTTCCGGGCTGGCGAAGATATAGGCGTCGGCGGCCAAGACATCCGCCGCCGTTGTGTCAGCCGCCTGAAGCAGCCGAGTCTGGATGCCGGGTTCGGAGGCAGCGGCAAGGCACGCGGCCTCTGCCATTTGCCGCGTCCCGCCGGTCGTCGAGGTGAAGACGATCAGAAGTGTTTTCAACAGCCTGCTCAGTGGTACGCCGCAGGGCGCCGCCACCGTCAACGGGTGCGGATGCCCTCCGACAAGGTTTCGAGGCTGCGCCCGCGAGTCTCGATGCCGTAAGTCGCGATGACTAACGACATGACCACTAACGCTCCGGCAAACACCGCGAGGATCGGCGTGATGCCGCCCCACTCGTAGACCGGGACGATCAGCGAGGGTGAAACCACGAGCGCCAACCGCCCGACGCCGTTGCCAAAGCCGATGCCTCGCTGGCGAAAGGCGGTCGGGAAGAGCTCGTTCAGGTAGACGTAGTAAACCACGGCCAGCAGGAAGTAGAGCGCGGTCATCACGACGGTTCCGACGGCCGCGGCAATCTCGACGCTCGGCGAAAACGGATATATCCCACCGGCAATCGCTGCCGCGACACAGCCGCCGATGATCGCGCGGCGCCGGTCGATCTTGTCGATAATGAAGACACCCAGCACGGTGCCGATCAATGTACCGGCTGACATGATCGCGACAAAGCCGAGGGACGAGGAGACGCTGAGCCCCTGTTTGACCAGAAAGCTCGGAATCCAGCCGGTGAACAGCCACACCGTGAACATCAGCACGATATTGGAGACGAGCGAGGTCATGGTGATCTTCACGACACTCGGACTGAACAGAACCCAGATCGGCACCTGCGCCGTCACCTCTGCGTGGTGCGCACCAACCGGCTCGCAGGCTTGGTAAGCGTCTCCCTCGATCTGCCGGATTATCGCCTCGGCTTCGGCGAAGCGTCCCTGGCTTTCGAGCCAGCGAGGCGATTCCGGGATCGACCGCCGCGCCAACCACACCAACAGCGCGCCGACTCCGCCGGTCACGAACATCCAGCGCCAGCCCAGGCTCGGCGTGATCAAGTAATTCCCGATGCTGGCGGTTATCGCCCCGAAGGCGCTGCAAAAACCGAGCATCGCTACGATGCGGCCGCGCGACGCGGCAGGCGCAAACTCGACCATCATCCCGCCGCCAACGACGATCTCCGCGCCGAGCCCAATGCACATCACGAAGCGCAGCGCGATCAGCCAGAACATCGATGGCGAGGCAGCGGCAGCCAGCGAACCGATGCCGAACACCAGCAAATTAAGTTGGTAAGCCGCTCTGCGACCAAAGCGATCAGACACCGGACCGGCGGCCCAGGCCCCGACCATCAATCCCAAGAACGTTGCGGACAGGAACACGCCGTTCAGGCGGAGGTCCGACCACCCGGTCTTCAGTAAGGCAGCAATGATGCCGCCACCCATCGCCTGGTCGTACACATCGACGAAAAGACCCGCGGCAACCAGCGCCAGCACCCGCCGATGCGCCACACCCACGGGAATCCGGTCGAGCCGTTCCCCCACCGTTGGTGCCGAGCTTCTCGTAGCCGCGATGGTCGCCACATTCCCCCCGCTTCCCGGTCGGAGCCGGTTTTCGGAAGCGTCGCCGCTCAACGAGGGAGGATCAAGTCGCGTGACTTAATGGGCCAGTACGGCAGACCTGCGCGAGCGCCGGCGCCTCCCAAAAAAATCGCCTCGAGTGATCGTGCCCGCCCTGCGATGCCGCCGCTATCTCAGCTGTAGGTAATGTCGAGGATTTCGATGCGTTCCGCCCCGGCTGGTGTGCGCAATTCGACGATGTCGCCGGCCTGCCCCTTGAGGAGCGCGCGGGCGATAGGAGCGATCCAGCTGACCCGCCCGTTATCGGCATCGGCCTCATCGATCCCGACAATCGTCACGGTGCGCTCGCTTCCCTTCGTGTCGGCATAGGTGACGGTGGCACCAAAGAAGACCTGGTCGTGCCGGGTCTGCCGCCCCGGATCGACTATCTCGGCGATTTCCAGGCGCTTGGCCAGAAAGCGGACGCGCCGGTCGATCTCGCGCAGCCGCTTCTTGCCATAGATGTAATCGCCATTCTCCGAGCGGTCGCCATTACCGGCGGCCCAGGCGACGGTCTCGACCACCTTGGGCCGCTCCTCGCGCAACAGCTGGTGCAATTCGGCTCGCAGCCGCTGGTGACCCGCTGGCGTAATGTAGTTCTTAACCCCCGCGGGCAACGGCGGCGCGACCGCGTCGCCGTCGGGCGGCTCGGTCTCGGTTTCCTTGACAAAGGCCTTGCTCATTACACGACCTCTTCGGCGCGCAACGCCGCGATCTCGGCATCGCCATAGCCGATCTCGCGCAGAATCTCGTCGGTGTGTTCGCCTACCAGCGGCGCGCGGCGCCGGTAGGTCCCGGGTGTTTCGGATAGATCGATCGGCGTCGGAGCCAGCGGCAGCGGCTCGTCGAGGCCGGGAAACTCGCGCCCGACCAACAGACCGGCGGCGCGGATATGCTCGTCATCGAGCGCCTGCTGCGGCGAATAGACTTCGCCGGCGACAATCTGCGCTTCCTCCAACGCGGCGAGCGCCTCGGCGCAGCTGCGTTCGGCGCACCATCGGCTCATCCGCTCCGAGATGATCGCGCCATGATCGGCGCGCGATTGATCATCGCGAAAGCGTGGGTCGTTGAGCCATTGCTCCTCGCCGATCATCCGGGTCCAGCGGCGGAACATCGACGGTCCGATCACGGTCGTGATGATCCAGCCGTCGCTACATTTGTAAATGTCGGATGGCGCGGTGTTGAAGGCCCGGTTCACTGTCGCGACCCGGTTGACCTGGGTCATCGCCTGCTCGATCAGCGTCGCGTTGCCAAAGGCGATGGCGGTGCGCAACAAGGCGCCCTCCACCTTCTGGCCCCCACCCGTCTTGCCGCGCTCCATCAGCGCCGCCAGCGTCCCAAAAGCCGACAGGCAGGCGGTGCCGAAATCCACCCACGACAATTTCAGCATGATCGGCTGCTCTGGCGTGCCGGACAGGTAGACCGCGCCGCTCATCGCCTGGCCGATCCCATCAAAGCCATGCTTATGGGACAAGGGGCCGCCGGCGCCAAAGCCGGTCGCCGTGGTCAGGATAATGTCGGGCTTGATCTGCCGCAGGCTGTCGAGATCAAGCGCCAGGGCGCGCAGGACCGACGGCGGCAGGTTAGCGACGACGACATCCGCGGTCGCGACCAGTTTGCGCACAATCTCGCGGCCCTTGGGCGAGCCGGGATCGAGCGTCATGCCGCGCTTGTTGCGATTCATCGCGAGAAACAGCGCGCCACCGCCATCCGGACCGGTGCCAACCGGGATGATGCCGCGATCCTCGCCGCCCTCGCGCCGCTCGATACGGATCACTTCCGCGCCGAGATCGCCGAGCAGCGCGGCACAAAACGGTCCGGCGATATACCGGCCGAAATCGAGAACCCTTATCCCCTCAAGCACACCCGGCACCGATCCCTCCTCGCGCTCAACGCGTCGATCACAGTGCCAGAATATATCACCCGGCGCCGCGCGTGGCCTGTGCGCCGCAATCCGCCGCGTCACTGCCGCAATATTGGCGCTTAACCCTGCTGATTATCCGCGTCGGATAAATTTTCTCCGACAAGGACGATAGGTAGCCAGTCATTCGTTATCAGCCGCGATTTTTAGGGATGTATCCTCCAGGCTCGCGGCCTATTTAGTGCGCACACCGCGGCCGCTTCGGAGGCCGCGGCTGATTGCTATTGACGGATGCCGGTGCTTGGGGTGCGGCGCACCAGGGCGGGGATGTTGCGGTGACGATTGCTCATGACAAGGATTTCCACGCGCGCCGCGGCACCTTGCACCTCCGGACCCGTGCCCGCCTCTTCACCCGGCATGCGATCCGCAATAGCGAGCTCGGCCTCGCGGTGGTCGCGGCGGCAATGGGGCTGGTTGTAGCGCTCGGGGTGGTGGCGGTCCGCGAGCTGGTTGGGGGGATGCACGCGCTTCTCTTCGGCGTGAGCATCGAGACACATCTCAGCGGTACCGCAACCATCGCGCCGTGGCGCATCCTGCTGGTGCCCGCGGTAGGTGGCCTGCTCTATGGCGTTGTGGCCTTTGTGATGTGGCGCTGGCGGCCGCGCGACATCGTCGACGCTGTCGAGGCCAATGCCCTGCATGGCGGCCGCATGTCGCTGAGCGACAGTCTGCGCCTGACCGCCCTGACGATCCTGTCGGCCGGGGTTGGCGCCTCGGTCGGTATGGAAGCGGCGTTTACGCAGCTGGGCTCGGGCACCGCGTCGCGGATTGGCCAGATCCTGCATCTGCGGCGCAACGATCTGCGCACCTTTGTCGGGTGCGGCGCCGCGGCCGCCATTGCCGCCGCCTTCAATGCCCCGCTGGCCGGCGCCTTTTATGCTTTCGAGCTGATCATCGGCAGCTACACACTGGCGACGCTGGTGCCTGTCGTGCTGGCGGCGATCGTCGCGACGCTGGTCACCCGCGTCCTTCTCGGACAAGACCCGATCTTTATCGTCAACAGCCATCTACCGCTGATCGGCGGTCATTACATCGTCATGGTGGCAATGGGGGTCGCAGCCGCGGGGGTTGCGATCGCCGCGATGCTTGGAGTGACGTTGGTCGAGCAGTGGTCGCGTCGGTTGCGGGCACCCAGCTGGGCACGCCCCGCAATCGGCGGCCTTGTGCTCGGAGGCATCGCGGTGTCGTTCCCGCAAGTGCTCGGCAGCGGTCATGGCGGCATCGTGAACACGCTCGAGACCGGTTCCTCAGGCTATGAGCTGCCGGTCCTGATCGGGCTTATCCTGGCGAAGATGATCGGATCGGCGGTTTCGATCGGCAGCGGCTTTCGCGGCGGCATGTTCAGTTCGTCGCTGTTTCTCGGCAGCCTGTTCGGGGCGGCGTGTTCGGCGATCATTCACCGCGCCTTTCCCTGGATGCCGGCGGATGAAGCCATCTTTATTCTCGCCGGAATGGGGGCGGTCGCGGCGGGCGTGGTGGGCGCCCCGATAACCATGATCCTGCTGGTGCTCGAAGCGACCGCGGATTTCTCGGCAACCTTGGGGGTGACCGTCGCCGTCATCGTGTCGTCGCTCGTGGTGCGGCACTGGTTCGGCTATTCCTTCGCAACCTGGCGCTTTCACCTGCGCGGCGTAGCCTTTCACAGTCCGCACGATATCGGCTGGCTCCACGATCTAAGGGTGTCCAAGCTGATGCGGCAGGATTTCTCGGTGGTGCCGCCGCAGATGGCGCTGTCTGAGCTGTGCCGGCAATTCCCGCTCGACCAGGGCCGGCGCGTGTTTGTCGTCAACGAGACCGGCGGCTATGAAGGCTATGTCGACCTGGTCGAAGCGCACCGCACCGCCCTGCTGGATGGGGCTGAGGAGATATCAGCCGGCGAACTGGCGCATGCCGCCGATCATTTCCTGACGCCGGGACAGCCCGTGCGCGAAACCCTCGACGTCTTTATCGCATCGGCGGCCGATATCCTTGCGGTGGTCGACGATCCCGTCGATCGCCGGGTGCTCGGCTATCTCAGTGAGGCCTACGCACTGCGCCGCTACTACCGTGAACTCGAAACCCGGCATCAGGAAGAACTGGGCGACGATGCGCTCTTCAACGGCGTCTCGCGGACGGGTTGATCATTGGTAAGTAATTGCGCGTTTCTCTTTGCTCCTTAGGACAAATCGATCGCCGCCCATAGTTTAGCTGCTTAATCCGGCAGCAAATGCTATTATCGTCAGATGGTTGCACGTACGGTTCTCAAGCTCCTTCCCGTTCTACTACTGGCGATTGGGGCGGCTTCGGCGAAAGCCGAGGATACTCCAGTACAATGGGTCGGTCGGGTCAGCGCTGTCGATGGCGACCTCTCGATCCGGGCGGCGGGTGGCGATTGGACCGATTCGGCCGTCATCAATGATCCGGTCGCGCCGGGAATGTCGGTGCGTACCGCGGCGCAGAGCCGCGCGATCCTGCGGATCGGCCCCGAGACAATCGCGCTCGCGCCGTCTTCAGAGCTCAGCATCGGCGAACTCGACGCCAGCGGCACGCAGCTGACCCTGCGGCAGGGCCGGATCGGTATTCGCCTGTCCTCGTCCGAACCCGCCAACAGCATCGAGGTCGAGGCTCCGGGCAGCAGCGTCTGGCTTCTCGCCTCAGGAGAATACGACATCACCGCCGGCGACGATCACACCGCAACCCGCGTCGCCACCTTTGATGGTCGGGCGCGGCTTGTCGGCAAGGGAATCGATCGTGTCGTGGTGAGCGGCGGCGCGGCACTGGTGAGCACTGCTGAGCCTGCCACGGCAACCGCCGACAGCGCGGCGACAGATGATTTCGATAGCTGGTGGCGCGCGACGAAATCGGCGGCTAACGCTGATCCGGCTGCGCTGGGGCATATTTCGCCCGAGATGACCGGGTATGAGATGCTCGATGCCAGCGGCAGCTGGGAAACGCGCCCCGGCATCGGCACCGTATGGCTGCCGACGACGGTTCCGGCGGATTGGGCGCCGTACCGTTATGGGCACTGGCGCTTTGTCAGTCCCGCGGGGTGGACCTGGGTCGACGACATGGAGTGGGGCTTCGCGCCGTCCCACTACGGACGCTGGGCTAAGGTGGCGGGAAGCAACGCCGATGCCGCGCGATGGGCCTGGATGCCGGGCGCGTTTGTGCAACATCCATCCTATATGCCTGCGGCTGTCGCCTTTATCGGCACGGCGGGCGTCGGGATCAGCTGTCCGGATGGGGTTGGCGCGGGTGTCGGATGGTTTCCGCTGGGCCCCGGCGAACCCTACTGGCCCGGCACCAAGGCGGATGCGGACACGATCCGTCGCCTGAACGCGGGCACCGGGGTTGATCTCGGCACGCTGGCCGCGGGCGAGCGCAATGAACCGCCGGCAGCGGTGATCAATACAGATTATCACAACCGGACCTTTGCCAGCGTCGTACCGCGCGCCGCGTTCCTCGCCGGTAAGTCGGTCGAGCCGGCGCTGGTGACGCTACCCGAGCGGCGGCTGCAGAATGCGCCGGTGCTGGCGGGCTCGCCGCAACTACCCCCGGTACCGGCCGCGAGCCTGGTTGCCAGCACCGCGCCGGGCCGGACAATTGCCGGCGCGGTGCAGGTATTGGCTCGCGTTCTGGCGCCGCGACCCGCGGCACTGGCGGCGGCCAGTCTGGTCAGGGTCGCGCCGGCGCGACAGGCCTTTGTTGCCGCGGTGGCGCGGCGCCAGCGTGAGGTTGCGGCAGCACATTCCGCGCCGCCCCGCTTTGTCGTGCTGGCTGCGGCACGCTATGCCCGTGAGCACATCCGGGTTGCGGCTGCGGTGCATCGCGGCCGCTAGTCTGGTCAGCCGAGGATCAGCGCTACATCGCCTTCCGCGATGGCCTCACCCTCGGCCACCAGGATTTCGCGAACGGTGCCGCCGCGCGGCGCCACAATCGGGATCTCCATCTTCATCGATTCAAGGATGATCAGCGTATCCTCTTCGGCGACATTATCGCCGACCGCGACTTCGATCTTCCAAACCGATCCGGCAATCTCGCTGCGCACCTTGATCTCCGCCATTCCTCATTTCCCCATCGTGGGCTTTACGACTCAGGCACCGCGCACCGGCAATACGCGCGGGAGCGATGCGGCCGCTTGTAGCGTTGGCCGAGCATGCTAACCCCCAGCGAACCCATCACCGTCACCGTCTCGCACCGGCTCGGTCGTGCCGAAGCGAGGCGACGCATCGATAACGGCCTCGGGTCAATCCGCGCCGAAGTTGCACCCCTTGTCCGATCGTTGGACTATGGCTGGAACGGTGACCGGCTCGACTTTCGTGCTTCCGTCATGATGCAGACGATCAGCGGCGCTATCGAGGTGCATGACGATCATGTGCGAATCGAGTTCAACTTGCCGCGCCTCCTGCACATGGTGGCGAAACGTGTGGTCGGCCGTATCCAGCAACAGGGCGCCGCCCTCCTTGAAGATAAAAGTACGCGCAAGTAGCGCCGGTCATTCGTGCGCTTTGAGCGCGTGTGCCAGCGGGATCTTGCCGCTGCCGCGCGGCAATGGCTTCGGCTGGCTGTCATGGGGCGCCCAGCCGCACAGATAGATGATCTCGAAGGTTGCCCGGATGCGGCCATCGGCATTCGAAAAGCGCTCGCCGTAGATCGCGGCAGCGCGCGCCAGCGTCGCGCGATGCAGCCCGCCGCGGCGTCGCGCCGCGAGGGCGTTGGTCTCACCCATCCCCCGCAGATCGTTGATCAGCGCCAGCAGATCCGGGTAGGTGACGGTGATCGCCTCGCTGTCCGCGACCGGCAAGGCATAGCCGGCGCGCTGCAACAGGGCGGCGGCGTCTGATAGCTCTATCGCCGGCGATACGCGCGGGCTGACCCCGCCTTCCTCTTCCAACTCCGCATCGAACAGCGCGGTGCGCAACTCAACCAGCGTCTGGCCGCCAAACATCGCTGCCAGCAGTAGTCCATCGGGCTTCAGCACGCGCCGCAACTGGACCAGGGCACCCGGCAGGTCGCCGGTCCAGTGCAACACCAGATTGCTGGCAATCAGATCGAATACCGCGTCGCCGAACGGGATGAGTTCGGGATCGGCAGCGACCTCCCCGCGGGTCTCGATCCCCGCAGCCGGCTCGGCCGTCACCACGCGGGTGGTGCCGGGTCGCTTTTGCAGCAGCGATGTCAGATGCAGGCCCCGCGAGCCCAGATCTAGCGCGGTCGGAAACTCCCGGCTGATCAATTCGAGGCGATCGCCGAGCCGCTCGGCAATCTCCTTATGCAGGAAATCGACCGGATTGCGTGCGGCCCGCGCGCGGTGCTGGCGCCACGCGCGCCGGTCGAACAGCGGGTTGGGGGACGCGCTGACGAGCACGTTGCCGGGGCGCGGGGCCTTGACCTCATCGGGCATCCCACGATGATGGGATGCGATGCAACTCGCGGCAACCCTGCCCCCGCACGTCCGCGCTGCCGCGGCGCGGCTGGGTCGCGTCGTGGTGGATGGCATCCTGCCGCCGCGCTGTCTTGCCTGCGGTGCGACGGTCGATGAACCGGACGCGCTGTGCCCCGCCTGCTGGGCGACGATGAGTTTTTTCGCGCCACCCTGGTGCGTGCGCTGCGGGTTGCCCTTCGTGCATCCGATGGGCAGCGGCGCGCTGTGTGCCGATTGCGCGCGTGGCCAGATGAGCTGGGACCAGGCCCGCGCCGTGCTCCGCTATGACAAGCACAGCCGCGGGCTGGTGCTATCGCTCAAGCATGGCGACCGCACACACCTCGCCAACGGGCTGGGCCGCTGGATGCAGCGCAGCGGCCGCGATGTGCTGGAGGGCGTGGACTGGCTGATGCCGGTGCCGCTGCATTGGACCCGGCTCGCCACCCGCCGCTATAACCAGGCCGCGCTGCTGGCGCATGCGGTGCATCGCGCGGGCGGACCCGTGGTGGCGCCGGATTGGCTGTTGCGGCGGCGGCGTACGCCATCGCAGGGCCGGCTCGGTGCGGCGGCGCGGGTGCGCAATGTGCGCGGCGCCTTTGCGTTGCGTCCCGGCCGCAGCGTTAAGGGCAAGCGGGTGGTGATCGTCGATGATGTGTTGACCACCGGCGCGACGGTCGAGGAATGCGCCCGCGTGCTGCGGCGGGGCGGCGCCGCGTTTGTCGGCGTGCTGACCTTGGCACGCGCTCTGCGTGCCGGCGGCTGAGGCGCGCGTGAAGAGGTTTGTCGAATACTCCTGGCGGGGCCATATGATGCCCCGTTCGATGGTTCATCCGTGGTTTCGGAGCGTCAGACGATGGCCAAGGTCGAGTTGTACACGACGATGTGGTGCCCCTATTGCGCGCGCGCCAAGGACCTGCTGGAGCACAAGGGCGTGGCGTTTGAGGAGATCAGCCTTGACGAAGAGCCGCGCCGCCGCGACGAGATGATGAAGCGCGCCAATGGTGGCCGCACCGTGCCGCAAATCTTCATCAACGACGAGCATATCGGCGGCTGTGACGACATGTTTGCCCTGGAGCGCGCCGGCAAGCTCGACTCCAAGCTCGGGACCGCCGCATGACGGCAGGCGCTCCCGGCGGCTTCACCGCCGCCTGCCTGCAATTCACCGCCGGGCCTGACCCCGAGCCGAATCTGGCCCTGGTCGCCGACCTCGCACGGCGGGCGCGCGATGCCGGCGCGGATTTCATCATGACGCCCGAAGCCAGCAATTTCATCGAGACCGGTCGCCGCCGCCGCGACAAGGCGCGGTGCGAGGCTGATGATCCGTTCCTGAACGGCATGCGGGCCGTGGCGCGCGAGACCGGTGCGTGGCTGCTGCTCGGCTCGCTGGTCATCGATCCGGCGGGGGAGCCGGGCGCGGCCGAGGGTGAGACGCGGCTCGCCAATCGTTCATTCCTGATCGAGCCGGCCGGCGAAATCGTCGCACGCTACGACAAGATCCATATGTTCGATATCGATCTCCCGGGCGGCGAGAGCTATCGCGAGAGCAATGCTTACCGCCCCGGCTCAGACACCGCCGTGGCGGCGACGCCGTGGGGACAGCTGGGGCTCACGGTCTGCTATGATTTGCGCTTCCCTTATCTTTACCGCGCATTGGCACAGGCCGGCGCTGATTTCCTCAGCGTCCCCTCAGTGTTCACGGTGCCGACCGGGCGGGCGCATTGGCATGTCCTGCTGCGGTCGCGCGCGATCGAGAATGGTTGCTTTGTCTTCGCGCCGGCGCAATGCGGCGAGCATCCGGTCGGGCGCAAGAGCTTTGGACATTCGCTGATCGTCAATCCGTGGGGCGAAGTGCTGGCCGATGGCGGCGAGGAGCCCGGTTTCATCACCGCGGCGATCGACCCCGGCCGCATCGCCGAAGCCCGCAAGATGGTGCCCTCGCTGACCCACGACCGGTCCTTCACCTCGCCGGAAACCGTCGCGAAACCGCGCGAAGCGGCATAGGCCTCTTTACCGAGGCGGAGCGTTCCTATGGCTCAGCCAGTATCGGCTGTATTGGAGTACGGCGTTCCCGCGCCGGGTGAAACCGCCGGGATGATGGCCGACAAGTTGCGCTTCCACACCGATTCCTGGGACTTGTCGGTCGATCTTAAAGCAGGGCTGGCGGGCATTGTGGTAATCGACGCGCGCTCGCGCGAGGCCTATGCGGCCGGGCACATCCCCGGTGCCGTCAGCTTTCCGCATAAGGAAATGACGGCTGAGACCACCGCGTCGCTCGACTGCGAGGCAGTCTATGTCGTCTATTGCGACGGCATCGGCTGCAACGCATCGACCAAAGGCACCTACAAGCTCGCACGCTTGGGGTTCGCGCGAAGGAATTGCTCGGAGGGCTGGACTGGTGGCGGCGCGACGGGCATCCGGTCGCGGTCGATTCCGGTGATACCCGGCGCGACGCGCTCTCTGCCGCCGACTGATCCGCGTTCTGGGTTGTCGCCGCGTCGATAGTGGCCCTACCTTGTCAATTCTTCCCACCGGGGAGTAAACGGCCGAGATAAGAGCGGCCGAGGCAGGGAGGCGGCGATGCAGCAGAATCGGGTGAAGAAGATCATCGGCGAGGGCGGGTTGGCGCTGGGCACCCATGTGGGCGGCATCCCCGATCCGCAGATTGTCGAGATCATCGGGCTGGCGGGGTTCGATGCCGCCTTTATCGACATGGAGCACACCAGCTTAGACCTGCATGACGTGCAGGCCTGCGTGATGGCGGCCGAGCGTGCCGGGATCACGCCTATCGTGCGTACGCCGGGGTTTGACCCAGCCTTTATCCTGCGCCTGCTCGACATGGGCGTACAGGGCATCCAGGTGCCGCACGTCTCAGACCCCGATACGGCGCGCGAGGCGGTCAAGGCGGTGCGATACCCGCCGCTCGGCGAGCGCGGCATGGCCGCCGGCAGTCGCGCCGCCAATTTCGGCAAGACCCCCTTGCTCGATCACATGGCACAATCCAACCGCGAAATCATCCTCGCCTGCATGATCGAGGATTCCGCCGCGATCGAGCGCATCGACGAGATCGCGGCCATCGAAGGCGTCGATCTGCTTGCGGTCGGCCCCTCCGACCTGTCGCGTTCGCTTGGGGTGAGCGGCCATCCCGATCATCCGCGTCTGATAGCGGCAATCGACCGGGTGCGCGAGGCGGTCAAGAAAGGCGCCGGCTGCCGCCTCGCGATCCCGGTCAATCACGCGGCTTTCCCGCGCAACGCGGCGCAGCTCAAGGCGCTCGGCGTGAGTTACACCAACTGTGCCCCGACCCCGGAAGCCCGGCTGTTGCGCTCGATGCAGGAGCAGGCGGCGGCGCAGCGCCAGCTGCTCGGATAGCATCGAACCATGCCCGGGCGGAGGCGTTCGTCGGGCATGAGCGATAAATCACCGTCGACCAGCCATCCCGACAGCGATCCCGGCCCACGCGGCACCGGGTCTCGGGATAAGCCCTTGCCGCCCGATAGCGGCGATATCGTGGATGACGCGGAACGCGGCGACGCCGCAACACCGCTCCCGCATGACGATGACATCGTGGGACGGCCGCGCCCGGCCGAGGCGCCCGCTACCAGCTCTTAGCGCGCTCGGTCGCGAGCACCAGTTGCTCGCGGGTGCCAGGCTCCATCGCGGAGTGCCCGGCGTCGCGCACCACGATGTATTCCGCCTCCGGCCAGGCGCGCGACAGCTCGTCGGCACTGCGGATCGGGCACACCATGTCGTAGCGGCCCTGCACGATGATGCCGGGCAGCTTACGGATCGCGGAAATGCGTGCGATCAGGTCGCGCTCGGACGGAAACAGATGATGCGTAAAGAAATGCGCTTCGATGCGAGCGAGGCCCAACGCCAGCCGGTCTTCGCCAAATGCGGCGATCGTCTCGGGGTTGGGCAAGAGGGTCGAGCACGCGCCCTCGTAGATGCTCCAGGCGCGCGCCGCCGGCATGTGCACGCGCGCGTCGCCATCCATCAGGCGCCGGTAATATGATGCCAGCAGGTCGCCCCGCTCAGGCTCAGGCAGAAACCCGACAAATGCGCGCCACGCCTCGGGGAACACCGTCTGCATGCCATAGAGGAACCAGTCGATCTCTGCCGGGCGGCACAGGAAGATGCCGCGCAGGATCAGCCCGATGGTGCGCTCAGGGTGAGTCTCGGCATAGTGTAATGCGAGGGTCGAGCCCCATGAGCCGCCGAACAGCCCCCATGCGGCGATACCCAACTCTCGCCGCAGATGCTCGATATCGTCGACCAGAATGTCGGGTGAATTGTCCTCGGTCTCGGCGAGCGGCGTCGAGCGGCCCCCGCCGCGCTGGTCGAAAATAACGATTCGCCAATGCGCCGGGTCAAAAAACCGCCGGTGCACGGGGGTGGCGCCGGCTCCAGGGCCGCCATGCAGAAACAGGATCGGCCTTCCCTGCGGGTTGCCGGCCTCTTCCCAGTACATGATGTGCCGCCGGTCGAGGCGCAGATGCCCGGTCCGGTACGGTTCGATGGGCGGAAACAGCTCGCGGCGATAGGTCATCAGCGCGCAGAATACGGGCGTCGTTTGGTTTACGGTAGAATTTGGTTGGCTATCAATCCGCGCTCTGCGGCCGATGGCGTTTTACCGCCTCCGGGTTCGTCGAGTCCGCGCCCATGTACACGCCGCGTTCCCAGCTCCGTTTGAGCGGATCTGCGACTTTCAGCGCCATCCTGCCGATCGGCGATATCTCGATCTCGACGGTCTCGCCGTTCTGCAAGGCGCCCAGTCCCTCGTGATTGGTACCGCAGGCGATCAGGTCGCCGGAGTTGAGGGTCATCACCGTCGAGGCGAACTCGACCAGCTCCGGCACCCGGTGCTCCATGTCATCGGTGTTGTAGTTGTGGCGCAATTGGCCGTCGTTCCAGAACCGCACGACGACATCGTTGGGCTCGGGGATTTCATCGGCGGTGGCGATGCATGGCCCGATCGGCGCAAAAGTGTCGAACGATTTGCCGAGCCAGCTGCCCGCCTTCCAGGTGCGCCGCCCCTCGCCACGCGCCGACACATCGATCAGGCAGGTATAGCCGAACACCGCGCTGCGCCAGTCCTTCTGCGCCACCTGCTTGGCCGGGCCCTTGATCACCAACGCCAACTCGGCCTCGTGCATGAAAATCCACGGCTCGGTCATCTCCGGCAAGACGATCGTGTCGCCCGGCCCGACCACCGCCTCCGGGTTTTTCAGGAACATGTTGAGGGCCCGCGCCTCGCGCTGCGCATGCTCCCAGTAATTGGCGATGCAACAGAGGATCTTGCCGGGCCGCGGCAATGGTGGGCGCAGCCGCACCGAGGCGAGCGGCACGGCCTCGGCCTCCGCCGCGAGCTTCTCGAAGGGCCCGCGCAGCCGGTCGAATCCGTCGATGATGCCTTGCATCGTCAGTTGCGGCGTATAGCTCTTCGCGACCGCACCCGAGACGTCAACGACACCGCGCTCGGTCAGCAGGCCGGGCCGTGGCTCGGCCGCTCCGCCGATCTCGAATAGCACGAGTTTCATTGCGGCAGTCCTCCCTGTGTTTTGGTGAGAGTAGGACCATCCCGTGACGTCGGCCAGTCATGAACCCAGTCATGAACCCGGTAATGAACCCGGCGATGAACCCTCTGAGGCGCGTCAGGTGTTGGCATGATAGCGGCGGCACCCTTGAAGGCCGGCGCCTTGAAGTACAAGGGTATCATGATGAAGATCGCAACCGTGGCGACCGCCGTTATGGTGATGACCGCCGCCTTTTATCCCGCCGTGACGCAGGCGCAATGCGTCTGGACCGGGCTCGGCGGATCGTGCGCCGCCGCACCCGCGCCACCGCCGCGCGCTACCTTCGGCGCCCCGCTCGTTGCACCGGCGCCTGAGCCGTCGGTCGGGTCGTCGACGCCCTATGCGCCGGCACCGCAATACGCCGCGCCGTCGCAGCCTTCCGCCTATCCCCCAGCCGCACCCTGGCGGGCCGGCGAGTAGCGTCGCGGGACGACGTCCGTCCCGGGGTGCTATAACGCGGCATGGAAATTCGGGTCGAGCAGCGCGAGCGCCATCTGGTCGTGGTGACGATCGTCAACGAGGCGCGCCGCAATGCCATGACGCGCGCGATGATGGCCGATCTCGCCGGACTGTGGGACCGCCTTGACGGCGATGCCGCGTGCCGCTGCGTTGTTCTGACCGGCTCCGGCGAACGCGCGTTTTCCTCCGGGGCCGATCTCGGCGGCGATCTCAGTGCGAGCGCCGAGATGGCGGCGGTAATCAACCGCGCGTTGTTGAAGGATACGCCATTCTCAAAGCCGATCGTCGCAGCGGTGAATGGCGATTGCGTCGCGGGCGGTGTCGAATTGCTGCTCTCGACCGATATCCGCGCGGCGGTGCCCGAGGCGCGGTTCGGCCTGCCGGAGGTGAAGTGGGGCATCTACCCGTTCGGCGGGGCCACCGTGAAACTGGCGCAGCAGGTCGGGCATGTGCATGCGATGGATTTGCTGCTGACTGGCCGCTTTATCGAGGCGGACGAGGCGGCGCGCATCAATCTGGTCAACCGGGTCGTCGCGCGCGACCAGCTGATGCCGTGGGCCTTGGAGACGGCCACTGCGATCGCCGCCAACAGCCCGACCGCGGTCCAGGCGGTGCGGCAGCAGACCAGTAGCGCGATTGCCGACTACGCCCGCAGCCGCGAAGCGCTCGAACAACAACTCGGCGACCGGGTCCGCCACAGCGATCATTTCAAGGAAGGCATCGAAGCCTTCCTCGCCAAGCGCACCCCGGATTACAAATGACGCCGCCAATGAACCGTCGCCCGCCTCGCGGGAGAGAGCGACCGCCGCCGTCAGGCGGTGGTGGGTGAGGGTCTACTCAAGAATACTCTCGCGGGCCCTCACCCGATCGTCGCTATCGCGCCGGCCACCCTTATCCCCCAGTGGGCGGGGAGGGGCTTTTTACAGCAGCCCGAGAGCACGCAGTTCCGCGATCATCTTGGCCGGCATCGCGTTTTCCGCCAAGCCGGCGATGCCGCCGGGGGCGTCGGAGGGTGCGTCGGCGGGCGTCAGATAGCGCCAGCCCTGAAAGGCGCGCCACGGCCGCCATAGCGTCGGCACCAATTCCGCATCGACCTCGATCAGGCAATAGGCGCGGCCCTTTTCGTCGCGCTCGCTGCTGAAACCGATGACCCGCTGGCGCACCTGTACCTGACCGCGGATCACCCAATAGACCGAGCCGCCGGCCAGGACTTCCTCGGCCCGGCGCGGGTGGTTGCGCGTATAGACCCAGTGCGCGCCGCGTTCGCGAAACCGCTCGGCCCGGATCGCGCGCATCTCGTCGAGAGAGCCGACCCCCACCGCCATCTTCAGCAGGTTCAGCGGGCCTATCTCATCGGCGAAATCGTCGCTCATGATGCGTCTTCGAGCGCGATCAGTTCGGCGCCGTCATCGACCAGGTCGCCGGCCGCGAAATGCACCGCGGCGACAACCCCGTCGCGCGGCGCCGCGATCGTATGCTCCATCTTCATCGCCTCGACCACCATCATCGCCTGACCCTGCCGCACCCGTTCGCCCGGCGCCACCAGAAGCTGCACCACCCGGCCCGGCATCGGCGAGGTGAGGCGACCGCTGGCGGTATCGCCGGCGGCGGGGGGCGCCAGTACGTCGATTTCCTCAAACATCCAGCCGCGCCCGGCCGCGATCACGAGAATCGTCGCTGCGTGTTTCATGATCCGCACCGTCTCGCGATGACCATCGAGGGTGATCGCGATCCGGTTGTCATCGAGCGCCACGGCCCGGGCTATAACCAAACGGCCGTCGAGCGCCAACTCCCACGCGTCGCCGACCCGCGTCGCCTCGACCGCATGCTCGGTCTCACCGTGTTGTAAACACAGGCTCTGCGGTGCCGGCCCGAGGTTCAGCCGCCAGCCATCGCTGCGGCTCCACGGGTCGGCGCCGCCGGTTCGCGCCATCGCCCGGAACAGAGCGGCGGCGGCGAGCGCGGTATCCGGCACCGGCGGGTCGGCGAGCAGCGCCGCGCCGTGCCGGTCGAGAAAGCCGGTATCGACAGCGCTGGCCGCGAATTCCGGGTGCTCGATGATGCAGCCGAGAAAGTCGAGATTGGTGGTGACCCCCAGCACCGCCGTGTCGGCCAATGCCCGGACGAGGCGGGCGCGGGCTTCCTCGCGGTCGCGGCCAGTGGCGATGATCTTGGCGATCATCGGGTCATAGAAAGGCGTGACCGCATCGCCCGGCCGCACGCCGCTCTCCACCCGGATGCCGGCGCCGTCGGGCAGGTGCAGCCCGTGCAGGGTGCCGGTGGCGGGCAGAAAGCCGCGTGCCGGGTTCTCGGCATACAGCCTCACCTCGATCGCGTGGCCATGCAGCGGTATCTGCTGCTGCTTGCGGGTAAAGCGCTCGCCCGCCGCGACGCGCAATTGCCACTCGACCAGATCGGTGCCGGTCACCGCCTCGGTGACGGGGTGCTCGACCTGCAACCGCGTGTTCATCTCCATGAAATAGAACCGGTCCTGCCCGTCCGGCTCGCGCGCCATGATCAGTTCGACTGTGCCGGCGCCGACATAATTCACCGCCCGCGCCGCCTGCACCGCCGTCTCCCCCACCGCCCGCCGCGTCGCGGCATCGAGGCCGGGCGCTGGCGCCTCCTCGACGACCTTCTGATGCCGGCGCTGGATCGAGCAGTCGCGTTCGTAAAGGTGCACGAGGTTGCCATGCATATCGCCGAACACCTGCACCTCGACATGCCGCGGCGCCTGCAGATAGCGCTCGATCAGCACCCGGTCGTCGCCAAACGCGCCCTTGGCCTCGCGCTTGGCGCCGTCAAGGGCGCGGGCGAACTCGTCGGATGCGGTCACCACCCGCATGCCACGCCCACCGCCGCCGGCCGATGCCTTGATCAACACCGGAAAGCCCACCCGCTCGGACTCGGCGAGCAATGTCGCGGGGCTCTGGTCGTCGCCGTGATAGCCCGGTACCACCGGCACTCCATGGGCGGCCATCAATGCCTTGGCCGCTGATTTCGACCCCATGGCGCGGATCGCCTCGGGTGACGGGCCGATGAACACGATCCTGGCGGCGGCGCAGGCCTCGGCGAACTCGGCATTCTCCGACAGGAAGCCATAACCGGGATGCACCGCCTCGGCGCCGGTCGCGCGTGCCGCCGCGATCACCGCGGCGATGTTGAGGTAGGAGTCGCGCGCCGCCGCCGGCCCGATCAGCCGAGCCTCATCCGCCATCGCGACATGCAGCGCGCCGGCATCAGCCTCGGAGTACACCGCGACGGTGGCAATCCCCATGCGCCGCGCGGTGCGCATCACGCGACAGGCGATCTCGCCGCGATTGGCGATCAGGATTTTCGAGAACACTTAGATGCCAAAGAAATGTGGTGCAAATTCATTTTTTACTGAAAGCCCCCTTACCAAATAGTCTTACATCTTGGTCTAACGCCCTAAAGCTTTCAGATTTAGCAGCATAATCAATATTTTTTCGATATGCACGGTCGATAGTATCTTTTTGGCGTTGAGACACCTCGTCTTGAGCGGCGGCAGTTTTTCGGGCCTTGTCAAATATGAAATCATCAAATCCTGCCGGTAACACGTATTCTCGCGGTCGTATAATTCCACTACAAGGATCGAGCTTCGTGCCCACCCACTGATCAGCGTGAGGCATTTCTACAAGTCCTAAGATCATTACTGGGCCTAGCTTAGAATACACAAAAACACTGTCCGCGCTGCTGACAATATCCATGTCTACGGCTCGCAACATATAGCGATTGATGTTCGTTGGCGCATCTGAATGCGTAAGGCTTTCTATAATATCTAAGGGGAGAAAATGTTGCTCCGTTGTCTTGGTTCCCCCAGTGTCTCTCAGTAGGAAATTTTGCCAAAGAGTATCCACTTCCCTTATTCTCGGAAATAAGCGGTCTGGTATATGAGCGTTGTGACCTTCGTCGAGACAGAATGCCAAAACGCGCCATGACACTGAAACACAAAAACGGTACATCCAGTATTCGTAGTGGGTTGTGTGTGTTTTTCGATAAGCAAGGGGATAAAATACGTGATTCGCAAACTCAGTTTCCCAAGTGTTGAACCGTGCCTCGCAATCCGCACAGAGCATCCTAATTTTTAGCCCATCTTGGACACGTAAGTTGGGCTGTCGAGAGTTTCGCAAATATCCAGTACCCGACGTTTCTTTTAGCCAACGAAACACGAAGCTCGGTATGACGTGACTTTCCCGCAGCCCGCCATTTGAGCCACATAGTCGACACGTTTTAAAAGCCATTAGCTACTTAATCCCGATCAAAAATCATACCTTCTTACATCCGAAACACGCCAAACCGTGTCGGCTCGATCGGCGCATTCATAGCGGCCGATAGTGACAGCGCCAGTACCAGCCGCGTGTCGGCGGGGTCGATGATGCCGTCGTCCCACAGGCGGGCGCTGGCGTAATAGGGGTGGCCCTGGGTTTCGTATTGGGCGCGGATCGGCGCCTTGAAGGCGTCTTCCTCTTCAGCCGGCCATTCGACACCGCGCGCCGCCATGCCGTCGCGGCGCACCGTCGCGAGCACCGAGGCGGCCTGCTCGCCGCCCATCACCGAGATGCGCGCGTTGGGCCACATCCACAGAAAGCGGGGCCCGTAGGCGCGGCCGCACATGCCGTAATTGCCGGCGCCAAAGCTGCCACCGATGATCACAGTGAATTTCGGCACCGCAGCCGTCGCCACGGCCGTCACCATCTTGGCGCCGTCCTTGGCGATCCCCGCGTTCTCATAGCGCCGGCCGACCATAAAGCCGGTGATATTCTGCAGAAACACCAGCGGAATGCCGCGCTGGGCGCACAGCTCGATGAAATGCGCCCCCTTCAACGCGCTCTCGGAAAACAGGATGCCGTTATTGGCGACGATCCCGACCGGGTAGCCCCAGATCCGGGCAAAGCCGCACACCAGGGTCGCGCCGTATAACGCCTTGAACTCGTCGAACTCGCTGGCGTCCACGATACGCGCAATGACCTCGCGCACATCATAGGGGCGCCGCGTATCGGCCGGGATCGCGCCGTAAAGCCCCTCAACCGGGTACAGCGGGTCGCGCGCCTCTGCCATCTCGATACCCGCGCGCTTGGGCCGGTTCAGGTTGCCGATGATGCGCCGCGCGATACCAAGCGCGTGCCGGTCATTCTGGGCCAGATGGTCGGTCACGCCCGATACCCGGCTGTGCACGTCGCCGCCGCCAAGGTCCTCGGCGGTGACCACCTCGCCGGTCGCGGCCTTTACCAGGGGTGGCCCGCCGAGAAAGATCGTGCCCTGGCCTTTGACGATGATGCTTTCATCGCACATCGCCGGCACATAGGCGCCGCCAGCGGTGCATGAGCCCATGACGATCGCGATCTGCGGCACGCCCGCGGCCGATAGGTTGGCCTGGTTGTAAAAGATGCGGCCGAAATGCTCGCGATCGGGAAACACCTCGTCCTGCGCCGGCAGGAAAGCGCCGCCGGAATCGACGAGATAGACGCAAGCCAGCTTGTTTTCGCGCGCGATCTCCTGCGCCCGCAGGTGCTTTTTGACCGTCAGCGGAAAATAGGTGCCGCCCTTGACGGTCGCGTCATTGGCGACGGCGACGCATTCACGCCCGGCGATCCGCCCCACGCCGGTGACGATGCCGGCCGCCGGCACGCCGCCATCGTAAATCTGGTATGCGGCAAAGGCCGACAGTTCGAGAAACGGCGAGCCAGGATCGAGCAAGTGCCGGATGCGATCGCGCGGCAACAACTTGCCGCGCCCCTCATGCCGCCGGCGCGACGCCTCATCACCGCCCAGCGCGATCGCCGCGCTCTTCTCGCGCAAATCGGCGACGAGGCCGCGCATGGTGCGCTCGTTTGCCCGGAACGCTTCGGATCGCGGTTCGAGCGCGGTCGGGATCACTGACATGCGGGCAGCTTATCGACTCGCGCCGAGCCGCGCATAAAAAACCCTCTCCTGCACAGCGGGAGAGGGGGGACCGGCGGCCGGGAGGCCGCCGTTGGGTGAGCGTCTACCGAATAACCGTCAGTGATTGGCCTGGTAGTAGCTGTTGCGCATCACGCGGCCGGGCA